>LBSQ01000040.1 GCA_000992015.1 Parcubacteria group bacterium GW2011_GWA2_37_10 | reverse complement strand
ATCTTAATCGTGGGAGGATTTTTCTTTTTTAGAGGAGGAAGTCCTGCCGTTAATGGGAATGTTGTTTCTGAAGGCGGTCAAGTCTTACAAGGAGAAACGCAGAAAGTAGTTATTGGTGAGAAAAATCTGAACTACTATCCAAATGAGATTAAAGTTAAGGCTGGACAACCGGTTAGCATCAGTCTTGATTCCAGCGTTACAGGATGTTTAAGGTCTTTCAATATAAAAGATTTAGGAGTTTCAAAAAATGCCAAAACTCCGAGCGATACTATAAACTTTACCCCGACAAAGAAAGGAACATTTAGATTTGCCTGCAGTATGGGTATGGGTTATGGAAATATCATTGTTAAATAAATAAAATGAAGACTCTTTTAAAGAAACCATACATATATTTTGTAATTTTAATTTTCTTAGTTTATCTTAGTCTTAATGTTATTCTGAGCGGTTTCTATAATGCTATTCCGCTAATTTTAGTTTATGCAAAAACTCTCAATTGGTTTAAACTAAGCATATCTATTTTTCTTACATTAATAATCGGGGCACTAATAGCATTTAATTCGGTTTTGATTTATGTTAAATATAAAGAAAGAAGAAAATGTAAAAAGGAACTCACTTTAAGCAGTGCTGGTGCGATTGGAGGATTGGTTACAGGCGTTTGTCCTCTTTGCGTTACAGGACTTATACCTCTAATATTGGGATTTATTGGAGTTTCTTTTTCTTTTGCTAGTCTTCCTTTTCAAGGGATTGAAGTTCAGGTTTTAGTAGTAATAATTCTTTTTGTGAGTTTGATTAATTTGTCTAGAAAATAAAACTAAAGATTTAATCATTACTTAAAAATGAAGAACAATAATTCACAAAGCTTAAATACTATATGTATTACAATAGCATATGTTAAATAAGAACATATTACATCGTGTGCATAAAGAAGGATTTAAGGAAGAAGAAGTTTACGAGGCATATAAGATTTTCTTCGGAACACTTGTATCAGAATCAAGATTGAAAATCATAAATTTACTTAGAAAAGGAGAAAAGAGTGTTTCTGAGATTATAGAAGCATTAAAACTTCCGCAGCCAACTGTATCGCACGACTTGGCACGTTTGAAAAAATGTGGATTTGTCAAAGTTAAAACTGTTAAGAACTTTAGACATTATTCTCTTAATGAAAAGACAATAGAACCCCTTATGAGTCTAATTGATCACCACATGGCTGAATACTGCATACATATTCTTCACGAAACAAAAGGAGAGAAAGATTAACATGAAAGATAATAACAGATTATTATTTGGCGATATGAAGTTATGTAATGTCTGTTGCATTACGGTAAAAGATAGAGCTGCTATAGATAAATGCGAGGCGTGGTGTAAGAAAGATAAGAATTGTAGTCATAAAACTAAATGTGATTTAAACTTTGTTGAAAGGAGGCAGAAATAAAATGAAAAAAGCATTCATAGACATCAAAGGAATGGATTGTGCATCTGATGCTGTAGAAATAGAAAGAAGTTTATTGAAAGTTAAAGGCGTAAGGAGCGCAAGTGTGAACTATCTAGTTCGTGAAGGATTTGTTAATGTTAATAATAATGTAAATGAAGAAAAGTTAAAGGCAGCTGTTAAAAAAACAGGGCATGATGTCACAAATATTCGATTTGAGCAGGAGAAAAGATGAAGAAACATAAAAATTGTCCAATTTGCAAACAAGAAGTAATCAGCGATGCATCGAAACCAATGTCGTGTGCATTATGTGGGATGGTAATAGACCACGACAATATGATTTTATTAGTCAGAGAAGCTGATCCATTATATTTTTGCCTTCACGGATGCTATGAAAAATACTTTTCTATTAATGAAACTGGAGATGTAAAAAAATGAAATCGAAACAATCATGCGTACGAATTAAGGAATTTTCTGAAGGGAAGATGAGTGTAAAGATTTGTAATATGATTGGCCTGTCCAAGAACTGGTCTGTTGGAATTTCAATTGCAGTTATGGTAGGATTACATTTATGGATGATGCGAGGACATTCAGATCATAGCCATACGGAACATAAAGAGCATAAAGGAGGCGCAAAGTGAACTGTTGTCAGAATAATTCTTCAAACAATGAAATCGATGAAGAAAAAAAGAAAGTATCTTGGAGCACTATAATAGTTGTCCTAATTATTCTTGGGTTGCTGGTAGTTAGTTCACTTAGCATAATGCTGCATTAAAATGAAAAACCACATGAATCATTCAAATCATGAACATCACGGGAATAATCACAATCATAGTCCTGATTCTCAAAAAAATGATATGACTAAGGAAGCAAATAAGCTCTGTGTTAATTGTGGTTGTGATAGCGAAGCTAAACAATATGAGTATAAACTTCATAATTCAGTAAGTCAGAAAGAACAGTTAGATTCTAATATAATTTATACTTGTCCAATGCACCCAGAAGTCAAAAGTAAAAACCCCGGGCGTTGTCCTGCTTGTGGCATGGAATTGATCCCTAAAAAAGTTGGAGCAGATCACAAAGACCATGAAATGTCAAAAATGAGTCATCATGATCACGAAGCAACGAGGTCTAATCCACAGATAGCAAAACAAATGGAGAAAGATATGAAAAAGAGGTTCTTTATATCACTGTTACTATCAATCCCAATCTTTCTTCTTTCTCCTGTTGGTATAAACTTGCTAAAAATACCTATTCCTGAATTTCTTCCTATAAACTGGATCTTATTAGCTCTTACAACTCCAGTTGTATTCTGGGCAGGGTCAATCTTTATTACAGGAACATATTACTCGCTGAAAGCAAAGAAACTTAATATGAGCGTTCTTATTGCTACCGGAGTTTTAGCAGCTTATATTTTTAGTGTGCTACTGACATTTATTGGAACGCAAGAGACATTTTATGAAGCGTCCGCCTTACTAGTAACGTTTGTCTTGTTTGGGCATTGGATGGAAATGAAATCGAGGAGAGGAACTTCTGAGGCATTAAGAGCTTTATTTGATTTAATCCCACCAAAGTCAAAGGTAATAAGAAATGGAAAAGAGATTGAAGTCAACAGTTCTGAAATAATAGAAGGAGATATTGTTGTTCTGCGCCCAGGGGATAAAGTTCCTGTTGATGGTATTGTAATAAAAGGAGAAAGCGCAGTTGATGAATCTCTAGTTACGGGCGAGTCAATTCCAGTTTCAAAATCGCTCAATGATAAAGTAATTGGCGGATCAGTAAATCAAACAGGAACAATTCAATTTAAAGCAACGCAAGTTGGAAGCGAAACTGTTTTAGCCCATATAATAAAACTTGTTGAAACTGCACAAAATTCTAAAGCTCCTGGGCAGAGAATTGCAGATAAAGCAGCCGCATGGCTGGTTGTTGTGGCAATAGTTGCCGGTCTTTCAACATTCTTTGGATGGTATATTTTCGCTGGAGCTACACTCCTCACTGCATTAACTTTTGCAATTTCTGCAGTAGTTATCGCTTGTCCAGATGCACTTGGTCTGGCTACCCCTACTGCTGTTGCTGTAGGCACAGGAATAGGAGCAAAAAAGAACATTCTCATTAAAGATGCAGCGACTTTGGAAAATGCATCGAGAATTAATGCCATTGTGTTGGATAAAACAGGAACTCTTACAGAAGGCAAACCAAAGGTTACAGATATTGTTGCTTTCAATGGATTTTCTGAGAAAGAGGTTTTAGCATATATGGCTAGCGTTGAATTAAATTCAAATCATCCAATAGCAAAAGCAATAATAGAAAAGTCCAATGAACAAAGGATAAAATTATTGTCTGCGACTAATTTCCTCTCTGTTGCTGGGCATGGATTAAAAGCTAAAGTTGGATTAAAATCAGTTTTAGTTGGAAAAGAGAAGTTGCTTAATGATAATAAAATTGATACTAAAACTCAGAAAGAGACTTTTGAAAGATTAGCCGGAGAAGGAAAAACTCTAAGTCTTATAGCTATAAATGGGAAAATTGCAGGAGTTATTGCTGTTGCAGATACTATAAAAGAAAATGCAAGAAAAGCGGTAGAAGAATTGAATAAGCTGGGTATTGAAACTGTGATGATTACGGGAGACAATAAGCTTGTTGCAGAAGCAGTGGGCAAGGAGATAGGAATTCAAAGAGTATTTGCAGAGGTTTTGCCAGAAGACAAGGCAAAGTATGTAAAGAAGTTGCAAGAAGAAGGGAGTCTGATCCCTATGATATTGTTAAAGCAATTATTCTGAGTAAAGCAACAGTAAGAAAAATGAAACAGAATTTATTTTGGGCAGCAATTTATAATGTCTTAGCAATACCTGTAGCCGCAGGAGTTTTTTATACTTCTTTTGGCATATCCCTTAGACCTGAAATATCTGCTTTGTTAATGTCAGTTTCTTCTATTATTGTAGCTACAAATGCAGTTCTTTTAAAGAGAATAGAATCTAAACTTGGGGATATTAAAGATGAGAGATAAGATACTCAAAGGATGCATTTGTTCAATATGCTGTATGCGATATAAGCATAAGAATAGAAACAGCTTAAATGTGTGTTATCCTATTTGTAAAATAAATAAGCATTGCAGAGAATGCGTGGAGAATTAAGAAATGGAGAATAAAGATAAAGGATGAACGAAGAATGAAAAAGATTAAACTAACAATTCAAGGAATGCACTGCGCTTCATGTGCTTCAAATATTGAGAGAAGTTTAAAGAAAGTTTCTGGAGTGAAAGAAGTTTCTGTAAGTTTAATGATGAATAAAGGAATGGTAGAAGCTGAAGATAATGTGTGCGATGAAGAATTAAAGAAAGCAGTTGCTCGTACAGGCTACAAAGTCATTAATGTGGAGAGATCATAAAATGAAAGAAAATAAAAGCAATCTAAAAACATATTTTATTATTCTAATTATAGTTGTCGCTCTGCTTATTATTCTTGCCTTTTATAAAATCAATTTTGGAAATTCTCAGTTATTAAAAGAGCATTGTGCTATGTTACCTGGAGCCGATGGTTGTGAGAAATATCTGGGACAATATACGGAAACTAGTCAAACATTTACACGAAGTATAGAGGGTCTTTCTTTAGTAAAAGAATCTACAATATACGAAACATCGAAAGATAAAGTGGGGCAATTAGAAATCAATCCAGTTAAGAAAGAAATAGATGGAAAAGAAATAAGAATGTATGGATATAATAGCCAAATTCCTGGACCTTTAATAAAAGTTAATCAAGAAGAAACTATTTTTGTTAATGTTACAAACAACTTGGATATGGAAACAACAGTTCATTGGCATGGAATCAGATTAAAGAATGAATTTGATGGGGTGCCCATGACAACTCAAGAAGCAATTCAACCAGGTAAATCTTTTCTGTATGAGTTAAATTTCCCAGATGCAGGGATTTATTGGTATCATCCACATGCAAGAGAAGATTATCAGCAAGAGCTAGGTCTTTACGGAAATATTATAGTTATTCCTAACAAAGATGATTATTACAACAAAGTAAATCGTGAGGAATTTATCTTCTTAGATGATATTCAGTTAACAGGAGGAGACATAACTCCGGTTTACAAAGATAAAATTAATCAGGTTCTTATGGGTAGGTTTGGAAATGTAATGCTAATAAACGGAAAGGAGAGTTATGATGTGACGGTTAAAAAAGGAGACGTAGTAAGATTTTATTTAACTAATGCAGCCAATACGAGATTATTTAATTTTTCTATAGAAAACACAAAACTAAAGGTTATTGGTAGTGATGGGGGAAGTTATGAAAGTGAATTCTTTGTCAACTCGATTATAGTCTCGCCATCAGAAAGAAGCGTAGTTGAGGTTTTATTTGATAAGCCAGGAGAATATAAAATAAAACATGTAAACCCAGATAATACTTACGCGCTTGGTAAAGTAAAAGTGTTAAATGAAAATACAGATATTGACTATTCTTCGCAATTTTCTATTATTAAAGAAAATAAATATGTTAGAGAAGAAGTGGAACAATACAAGAGCTATGTAAATAGAAGTCCAGATGTAAATCTTAAACTTGATGTTGACTTGCCGGGAATGCGAATGATGGGACAGAATATGCAGATGAACCATGCAGACGAGTCTGGTTTGGAATGGGAAGATGTTATGCAAATGATGAATTTTGGAAGTTCAAATAATCTCATAGATTGGAAAATTACTGATACTAAAACTGGGTTGTCAAACATGAAAATCCAATATAAATGGAAAGTCGGTGATAAGGTTAAGATTAGAATAACGAATGATGAAAATTCTCCTCATCCAATGCAACACCCCATACACTTACATGGACAGAGATTCTTAGTTTTATCAACAGATGGAATACCAAATGATAATTTGGTTTGGAAGGATACTGTTTTAGTTCCAACTGGAAAATCTATAGATATTTTGGTAGATATGACAAATACTGGAAAATGGATGACTCATTGTCATATTGCTGAGCACCTAAGCGATGGCATGATGTTTGAATTTGAGGTGGAAGAATAATATGGCTCTATTTGATTATGGTTATGGGTTGTGGTGGATGGTTATCTTAAATGTAGCAATAGTTCTTATTTATTTTCTGGTTGGCTTAGCAGCAAATATCCCAATTTAGATTTATACTCTCATAACTCTGGCCATTTATGGGATACTCTTTTAGGATGGAAGTTTGATCCACATTTTAGTCCATTTCATATTCTTAGCATTGCTCTTATTGCTTTTGGATTTTTATTACTAGTAAACTCTTGGGGAGTTTTGTACAAAGCTCAGCGCAAGCAAAGTATTGCATCATCTGGTCCCTATTCTTATGTCCGACATCCCCAATATATAGGATTTATCATAATAATGTTGGGTTTTCTGCTCCAGTGGCCAACTCTGTTGACTCTAGTGATGTTTCCGATACTTTTGATAATGTACTTAAAACTTGCCAAAACTGAAGAACGTGAATCTCTAAAAATATTTGGAAATAAATATAAAGAATACATGAAGAAAACGCCAGCCTTCATTCCAAATCATCTAAAAAAAGGAGGAAGCAATAAAGTCAATAGATTAGATTTATAATCTGTAAATCAAGGATAATAATATGGAAAACAAAAATGTCGGATGGATAATGATTGGTATCTCAATCTTAATTGTATTGCTGGTATTCTTATTTAATAATACCCTAATGGAATCTGTAAGAAATAGCTGTTTTATACAACATGGGGACGTAAAGTCATGCGAGATGTACGATTCTGTGAACTATCAAACATATCTTGCATTGGGTATCGTAGGAGTATTGATTATATTTGGCTTATTCTTAATCTTTTCAAAACCAAATGAAAAAGTAGTAGTTAAGAAGATTAAAGAGAGG
>LBSQ01000039.1 GCA_000992015.1 Parcubacteria group bacterium GW2011_GWA2_37_10 | reverse complement strand
TTTGAAATCCGCCCTGCGGGCGCAAGCGAATTCGGTGGGTGGGCAGTGGGAACAGAAATGAGATAGATACGAACTCTTTTTTCACAAAAAAACTTTAGCCAAAAACATATATGAACAAACAAAAATATTTTCTATACGCGCGAAAAAGTACCGAGGATGACGATAAGCAGATTATGAGTATTGAAGCTCAACTTTTTGAGCTTCGTGAATTCGCGCGTAAAGAAAATCTTGAAATTCTTGAGGAATTTCAAGAGTCAAAAAGCGCAAAGAAACCCGGTCGTGAAAAATTCGGCGAGATGATGGGAAAAATTGAAAATTTAGATGGTGTTGGAATTCTCGCATGGCATCCGGACCGTCTCGCTCGTAATTCCATTGATGGTGGACGCATCATCTACGCCGTGGACACGACCAAAATAGTTTCTTTACGCTTTCCGACATTTTGGTTTGAACCGACCCCGCAAGGGCTATTTATGCTTCAAGTGGCGTTCGGACAAAGTAAATATTATTCTGACAACTTGAGACAAAATGTTCAGAGAGGTTTCCGCCAAAAACTCCGCCGTGGCGAATGGCTAACAAAAGCGCCGTATGGCTATGTGAACAATCCCAAAACTCGCAACATTGAACCTGATGTGGTGAAATCTAAAATTATCGTTCGCGCTTTTGAGGAGTACAAAACAGGTCGCCACGGTTTTGAATCAATGGCGGAATTTTTGGCTTTGCACGGAGTAACCACGAAGTCCGGAACGCCACTTGGTAAAGCTTCCGTATGGAGAATATTAACGAACAAAGCATATCTCGGACTTACCAAACATTACAACGAATATTTTCCCGGAAGCTTTACGCCAATTCTTTCTTCCGATTTATTCGAAGCCGTGCAAAAAAGGTTGCAAGAACGCTCGCATCCTCGCAAAACAAAGAAAAGCCACAATTTTCCTTTCACCGGACTTTTTCGTTGCGGAGAATGTGACAGCATGATAACCGCCCAATGGACGACAGGAAAAATGGGCGTTCGTTATCGGTATTATCGCTGTACTAAAAAGAAAGGAAAATGTAGTCAGTTATATTTGCAAGAAGATGCGCTCGTTTTGCAATTAAAGGAACGGCTTGAAGAAATCGCACTCCCCGACGAGTGGACAGATTATATGTTGCGAAAAACTGATGAATGGGACAAGGAGGAAAAAGTCTCGTCGGGCAGTCAGCTCGGGCGAATCAAAAACAATGAGCGAGAGACAGAACAAAAGCTCGATGAGTTAGTGAGTTTGTATCTAGATGGCGATATACCGAAAGAAAACTATATTTTCAAGAAAAATGAGCTTTTGAAACAAAAAGTGTCTCTCGCTCAAAAAATGGACTCCGCCCGAGCTGATAGAAAGAATTGGGTCGAACCCTTGCGGGAATGGATTTTGGATATGAAAAAAGCCACGCAATTGGTTTCAAGCGACAATTTTTTTGAAATTCGTGACTATTTCAAAAAAATTGGAACGAACTCGCAATTGCGTGATAAGTCCGTCTCTATCTCATTTTGCCCACCCACCGAATTCGCTTGCGCCCGCAGGGCGGATTTCAAATTCTCGCCACCATGCGCGCCTTCGGCGCGCCCGCATTTTTCTCTCACCCCCGAGCAAGTTTCGAATTGTGATGTATTAATGTCCTTTACGCGAACTTTTTTTGAAAAACAAGAAAGCTAATCGTACGCTCGCAGAACATTATATTTTTAATATTAACACTACGCTCGACTAATGTGGTAATGCTGATGAATTCCGCCAGCGCGCCAATGGCGCGCTCTGCCCTCACCCCCTCTCTGAATCCATACAAATTTAATTTCGCGCGGATTTCTTTTTTCGGAATGGGAGAGGAGGCTCTAATGTATTATAAAACAATATTGTTGAAAAAGACAATCGGGATTATAATAAAGCTGTGAATAACTCAAAAAAGCTCGGTCAAAATATGAAACGAATCCGTATTGCTAAGCAAATGACGCAAGGCGACATTTGCCGAAAATTAGGGGTTGATAGAGCTTATATAAGCAATGTTGAAAGTGGCAATAAAAACCCGACACTTTCAACCATTACCAAATTGGCAAAAGCTCTTGGGGTTTCAGTTAAGGATTTGTTGGAATAATATGAAAACTAAAATATGTCAAAATTGTAAAAAAGAGTTTTTAATAGAAAAAGAAGATTTTAATTTCTACGAAAAAATAAAAGTCCCTCCGCCGACTTTTTGCTCTGACTGTCGTCTACAAAGACGGCTTATGGTACGAAATGAACGCAATATGTATCATCGTGAATGTGGACTATGTAAAAAATCAATTATCTCAATGTACTCGACAGATAAACCTTTCCCAGTGTATTGTTCACCATGTTGGTGGTCTGACAAATGGGACTCTACGCAATACGGAGTAGATTATAATTTTAAGGAAACATTTTTTTCACAATTTCAAAAACTTTTTAATAAAGTACCAAGACCAGCTCTTATTGCCTCCAATATTAAAAATTGTGATTATTGCAATTATTTTGCGGACGGCAAAGATTGTTATTTGTGTTTCGGTTCAATTAATGTAGAAAATTGTTTATATGGGTCTCCCTATGAATCAAAATATTGTGTTGATACCTATCTAGCGAGAGAATGTGAATATTGTTATGAGTGTATTGACTGCGAAAAATTATCAAATTCCATTTTTGCACAAGATTGCTCAAATTCTTTTGATTTAATATACTGTTTTGATTGTAAAAATTGTCAGGACTGTATAGGGTGTGTTGGACTTCGTGGTCAGAAATACAATATTTTTAATCGCCCCTATTCAAAAGAAGAATACATTAAAAAAAGAAACGAGCTTTTATCTAATGGTCATAATGGATTTGAGGAAATCAATAAAAAATTTCAAGCACTAAAATTAACAGTTCCCCATATCTACAGTACCTTTATCCAAAGCATAAATTTTAGCGGTAATCATGTTATGCACTCCAAAGATGTAAAGGATTGTTTTGACATTAATGCTATGAATACATTGGTTTTTGGAAAACAAACCAAACAAATTTTTCAAATACATGTGGTGATTCTAATAATCTTACTTATGCAGATTTTTGCTCTGGTTCCTCTAATTTATTTGGCTGTATCGGTCTTAGGAGTAAACATTATTATATTTTGAATAAACAATATACAAAGGAAGAATACGAAAAATTAATTTCTAAAATAATAGAGAGTATGAATGATCTGTCTTATATTGATAAAAAAGGTGAGGTTTATAGATACGGGGAATTTTTCCCTTCAGAATTATCGCCATTTTGCTACAACGAAACCGTAGCTCAAGAATATTTTCCATTGAATAAAGAAGAGGCTACTAAACGTGGCTATCAGTGGAAAGATAGAGAAGAAAGAAATTACAAAGTAGACATTCCAGCAGAAAATATCTCAAGCGATATAAATGAAGATATTATCGGGAAAGTTATCGAATGTTCTCATAAAGGTAAATGCAATGAGCAATGTACAGAAGCATTTAAAATTATTCCAGAAGAATTTTCTTTTTATAAAAGAATGAATTTACCACTGCCTACATTGTGTCCAAATTGTAGACATTATCAAAGATTAAATAAAAGGAATCCAAATAAACTTTGGCATAGGGAGTGTATGTGCGATAAAGGGAACCATATCCATAAAGGTCATTGTTTGAATGAATTTGAAACCTCTTATGCACCAGATAGACCAGAAATGGTTTATTGCGAAAAATGTTATCAGCAGGAAGTTTACTAAGCGGACTAAAATATGGATTTCACAAAATTTACATTTTCTAAAAAATATTCAAGAAACGATCGAATACTCGAATTGTCCTTTGACTTTGACATAAAGGAGGTCACAGGGAGAAATAGTAAAACATTCGATGATTATAATAGCCTTCTTTACTTCTTGCTGAATAATCCCAAAAAACAAATTTTTCTAACCCAAACCCAAAATTCTGATTTCTGTGAAGAAAATGATAAATTAGTAATAAATCTTCAATCATACCAAGAATTTTGTAAGAAGATTGGACAGAATGGTAAAAACAGGACACAGGCATTTCTTGCACAAAGATTAAAAAATTACTCAGAGGATGAAAAAAAGAGTATTATCAGTAGTTCAACTGAAGAAGAAATAATAGAAAGAATTAAGAATTTTACAGACGAGGAAAAAGGTATTTTTCTTGAAAAATTAAAAGGTGTTGAAGGATTGAAGTTACCAGAAGGCAATATAAAAAACATATCAAATGAAGAATTTTTAAAAGCATTTTCTTCTTTTTTAACTGATCCAGCAAAACAAAAGATAGTAGTCGCCAATTACCCACAGATTCAAATAAATCTTTTAGAAGAATATAAGCAATTCCTAGAACAAAACTTAGACAAAGAGGAAACTTTTATTCAAGATTGGATTGATGGAAAAATTGATAACAACGGACAGACAAATAATTCAGATGAAGAAGAAATAAAAAAGATTAAAAAATCAAGATGTTTAATCTTTGGATTAGAATTTATTTCACACAAAAGAGAAGGGCAAGTGAGTTCTAAGCAGTTCGATATTTTGACAAGAATTTCTCAAGGTAAAAACGACTATGTTTTAATTGAATTAAAATCTCCTAGTAGTGATGTATTCAAGGTTAAAACTAAAAATAATGACAATGGTGGGACATCAGAGGAATATCATTTATCAGATGATATTGCTAGGGCAATTCCTCAAATATCTGAATATAGGCACTTACTAGATAACGCTTCAGATATTGAGTGGCAAAGAATTGGTCTTGTTAGAGGAAAAATATCGAAATGTTTAATTGTTATTGGCACAAAAAGAGATGATGCTGTATGGTCGGAACATTTTTTGAGTTTAAGAAAAAATTTAAGCAGTACTATTGAAATTTTGACCTATACAGATTTAATTCAAAAACTTGAAACTACAATAAGAAATTTAAGGGAAAATCTTTAATAGTCCTGTTATAATAAGATTATGAATCTAGTAGAAACATTACAAAGCCTTGAACCAATATTTGTTGAAGCTGGAAAACTTGCATTAAAAATGCAGAAAGGCGTGGATTATCACAATAAATATAGTACTGGTAATCCTTTGGCTGATATTGTCACGGAAGCCGATTTGGCAGTTCAAGAATTTTTACTAAAAGAAATCATCAAAACAGAATTAGTTAATTGCCACCTATTAGCCGAGGAAAATACGCCCCTAGCAAAAAAATTCAATGAACAAGGAAAATATTATCTAGGCATAGATCCTATAGACGGGACTGCCACTTATGCTAAAGGCGGAAAATGTTTTAGTACGATTATTTCTTTACATGACGGTAAAAATATTTTATACATGTTTGGTTATTACCCTGTCTTAAACTGGACATATAGAGTAGCTAATAATAAATACTGGTCTTCTGGAGAAATACCCGACTTTGCATTACCTCCTGAATTAAAGAATACAATAGTTTATTGGTCTGGTAATCCTGAGAAAAATCTACCGAAAGAAATTTATAGCGAATTAAAAAACAGAGGTATTGGTTTCAAAAAAGTTTTAGATATAGGTGAAGATGTGGATAGCATCACCATGTTGGCACTAGACAAAGTTACAGGTACATATAAGGAGAACCCGAATGTTTATGACGGCATAGCGGAATTTAGTATTGCTTCAGCTAAGGGATTAAAAATTTATTCGGGAGGGCCAAATGGTAATTTTGATTTATTAAATATTAAGAAAAGAGAATCCGGTTTCTATTATCCCGGGTACTATCTTACTTTGAGTGATCTACTTTAACAGGGAGTGAGTTCTAGCGTGCACGCACGGGTGGGAGTCCGCGCGTAATCGCGCGGACTGGGGCAAACACGGGCATCTGCGCCTTCGGGAATTTCCGCTAGGGTGTCTGGGCTAAAGACGAGCGCCTGTGTGATATAACATACTAAAATCTAAAAGCGAAAGCGACACCACGAAAGATAAATTGAAAAACCTGAGAGGGGTTTGTGCGGTCGGGTGGGGTGAGCCCTGTTCCGCTCTGCGGAATGCGAGTGAAACGAGCACGAACCGAGACAACGCACTGGGGAGAGGAGAATCCTCTCCCCAATTAGAAGCGGACTTTTTCTTGAACGGCTCATTTACCGGTATTTGAGCCGTTCGAAAAAGTCCCGCTACCTAGAACTGGCGCTCGTAGCCCTAGCGGAAATTCCCGAGGCGGATGCC
>LBSQ01000038.1 GCA_000992015.1 Parcubacteria group bacterium GW2011_GWA2_37_10 | reverse complement strand
TTATGAGGTTTCCATGGAACGCGGTATTATACAAAAAAAGCCCGCATTCAGCGGACAAACATTAACTGCAAAAGTTGCATTTCAGTGTAAAATTTAGGACTTTAACTATATATTTATATTAGCATATTTAATATACCCTGTCAAGATTTACCTGTTCCCTTATTAGTGCTAAAATTAAACAATTAAATATAGTGGCAGCGCAGAAATTTACGCCAGTGAATAAAATATATTTGGCTTAATTTCTGCATGAATTTATTCGCTCCGCTCACAAATTCATATGAGAATAGTATCTGGCATACAGCCAACAGGAAATATTCATATCGGAAATTATTTAGGGGCAATCAAACAATGGATTTCGCTCCAAGAAAAAAACGAATGCGTTTTTATGATTGTTGATTTGCACGCGCTGACCGCTCCCTACGACCAGAAAACTTTACAGGAAAAAATTACAGAAAAATTAATTGCCTATGTTGCGGCCGGAGTTGACCCGGAAAAAGCAATTATTTTTGTTCAGTCTGAAGTTAAAGAACACACAGAACTAGCCTGGCTTTTAAACACTATCTGCCCTGTGGGCGAGTTGGAAAGAATGACGCAATACAAAGACAAATCTAAAAAATTCAAAGACAATGTAAATGCCGGCCTTTTAAATTACCCTGTTTTAATGGCAGCTGACATTCTTCTTTATAAAGCGGAGGGCGTTCCGGTTGGAAAAGACCAGGCCCAGCATGTTGAGATGACAAGAACATTGGCTAAAAAATTTAACAGCAAGTTTGGAAAAACGTTTCCGGAACCGAAAGAATTGATGCCGGAATTCGGCTCAAAAATAATGAGTTTAACTGACCCGAAAAAGAAAATGTCAAAATCGGACGACCCAAAAAGCTATATTTCATTATTTGATTTGCCAGAAGACATAGAGAAAAAAATAATGGCATCAGAAACAGACTCTGGCAAAGCCGTAATTTTTAACGTGACAAAAAAACCGGGCATATCAAACCTTTTGACAATTTACAGCATTCTAGAAGGAAAGCCGATTTCTGCGATTGAAAAACAATTTAAGGGAAAAGGTTACGGCGACTTCAAAAAATCACTGGCAAAAACAGTTATAAATTATCTGGAGCCTTTCCGCAGAAAACAAAAAGAACTCCTTTCAAGAGAAGTTTATGTCCAGGAAATTTTAAAAAAGGGCAAGGCGCGGGCGAAAACAATGGCAGAAACTACAATGCAGGAAGTCCGCGAAAAAATGGGTCTGTCATCTTGAAAACACAAAACAAAAAACAGCTCCGCTCCACTCGGGGCTGTTTCATTATGTGCGCGCAAGCCAAACACGTTTGCAATTAGGGCATTGCATCAAATGATATTTTACGCGTTGCGCTTTGCGGGGAGAAGCAACCAACGATTTGACATTTCCGCACCTCGGACACCTGTCTTGGCTGTGCAGGGTTGAGTAAAATATTCGCCCGCGCAAAAAATTGACGAAAGTTCTGCAGATACCTTGCATCGGCGACTCCTTTTTGTCAAAAAGCTGGAACTCAGAAATAAATACTGTTAACTCTTTTTGTTTTTATAACCCGTTATAGAGATATTTTTGATATATTTCCTGCGATAAAATATATATATCGCTTTGGTATTTCTCCGGCACGATTTTTTTATATAAATTTGTCCTTTCGCCGCTATAATGTAATAAATATTTCAAAAAATTAGCGCAATCTCTTTTATCCGGGCCGCCTGCATAACCCCTCATTTTTGCGTCAGTTCCCGATCTTCTTACCTGAACAAAAAGATTATCGGTAAACTGGAATAAAGTGGCATCTCCTGTAAATTTCAAGTCAACCAGTTTAGTAAAATCAACATTTGAGATGACTTCCTGTAAAATTTCCCGAACATTATCTATAGAAATTTCTTTGTTTCTTAAAGCCAAAGTTAGGGAAAGATAAAAGGTGTCGGTTTTGTCCCTTTTTATCTCGCCTTCTTCTTTGTCCCTTCTCAGTTTTATCGGGTCTGGCTCGCTCTCGTTGTAATATATTATGTCATCCCTAAAATAATAAACGCTTTTTATATTATTTTCTTTAAATATATCTTGAATTTGTTCGGAAATTAATTTTTTATTATTAAAAAGCCATGCGCCAAGGGCCGTTGCGATAACGCTGGCTTCTCCCGCGCTTTTTTCTCGCATAGCAATCGCTTTTCTTTTTAATTTTTTGGTCTCAATAAATTCTTCAAGCCCCGTTATCATTCCACCGCTTTCTTCTCCGCCAAATACCATTCTTGGCTGTTTTCCAAGATTTATTTCCTGCCCAAAAACATCCTCTATAATAACCTCTTTTTCCGGATTATCCAATATTTGTTTTTCTACTTTTTTAATTACAACGGCTATTTCCTTCATTCCTACCGGAGTTGTAACAATTTTTATTCCATTGTTTTTTGCCCATTCGTTCCAACATTTTGAAGAAGGAGTGGTGGCTATTATAAACCGAGGATGATTTTTCCAAATTCCCTCGTTTTTTAATTGTTTCATATAATAATCCATTATTAGAAAAAAAGAATACGTTGGACTATAAACAACAAATATTTTTTCGTCGTCTATCTTAATAAAATCCATGCCTAAATCTTCCAGAGTTTTTGCTTTGTTAACTGATTCAACTTGTCCTATCACAAGTCTATCGCCGTCAGGGTCTGTTATCAAGACAATATATCCTTGGGGCTTATCTTTTAAATCTTCTTCAAAATTTGCCGATTTTGCCACTTCTAAAAGGCAGAAATCGCATGAACCGTCAAAAAATTCTTTTTCGCCGGTTTTTGGATTTATCTTCCAAATCTTGCCGATTCCGTGAAAAAACGGATCTTCCTCTTTGTTTCTCCAATCAAAAACTTCTGCTATTTCTAATCTATTCAATATTCTAGACATTGTTTTGTACATACATCCCCCAACCGTATCATACATAATTCTAAACCCATTTTCGCCGGCTTTTTTTATAATTTTCAAGTTGGCAGGTTTGGCTACGTTTTTTCTCAAATAATCAACGTACATATCATAGCCGTTAAAATCTTCTTTTATAAAACCGTTATTTCTAGGGGATAGAATTATTTCATATCCTTCCGGATTTTCTTTTGCCTGCTTTATCACATCTTTTATTCTCGCAATAAATTTTAGCGACATTTCCGGCAAAAACTGACTCCCTTGATTTTCTAAATCCTTAGTCGCTGTTTTACTGCTTATAGCATGGGAAGAAGTTACAAATTCTCCTCCGTCATAATCTAACATAAATATCAAAAAAGAAACCATCCACACAGGAATCGTCTGTCTGTTAAAAGGCATATGGATATTTATTTCTAAATTCGCCTGAATTCTTGAGATTAAATCGATATAATCTTGAGTATTATATCTAACTTCTCCAGCCACTATTTTGTTAATTTCGCCCCTTACTTCTTCTTTTAAAACTAATGCTTTGCCCAAAGTTGCCAAGGCAATGCCCAATTGATTTATGGGAAATCGGCTATCCCAGTAATAAACAACATTCTGGGCCCCCCTGATTCCTCCGGTTGAAACTTTTGCTTCTTTCTCGTAATTCGTCAACCAATCCTCTGTTTTCAATTTTTCAATTAAATCTTTGGTCAAAGCCAATTTAATCTCGCCGGCATTATCCAAGTCAAAAATGGGAGAATTTTTTATCTCCTCTGGCGTAAATTTTTCCACCAATTTAAAATATTCTTTTTTTAAATCTTTAATCTCTTGTTGTCTATCCATTTTTTAAAAATTACGTATTGTTATTATTATCTCACTAAAGACTTGAATTTTCAAGGACAATCTGCTATAATATCAACATATGAAGACATATGAGTTAACATATATAATTTCCTCGGAAATTACCAGCGAGGAAGCTGGGGCAATGGCAAAAGAGGTAAATTCCTTCATTGAAAGCAAAGAAGGGACAATTTTAAGGTCTGAAAATCCTGTTGCCAAAACACTGTCCTACCCTATCAAAAAATTCGGGTCTGGCTACTTTGTTGTTTTGGAGTTTAGCGCGGAACCGGAAAAAATAAAAGAGTTGGGAGAAAAACTAAAAAATGACAAAAAAATTCTCCGCCATTTGGTTATAATAAAAAGGCCTGCCAGAACAAGAAAAGAAAGAAAAAGTGTCAGAAAACTAATTTTTTCCAATGAAGCCGAGACCAAAAATGGAACTGCTGATAAAAATCTGCGCGCAGAAGCAGCAGAAGAAAAGGGTAAAAAAATTGAATTAGAGGAAATTGAAAAAAAACTAGACGAAATTCTTGGCGAATAGGATAATCCTTCGCCTATCGGGCTCAGGATGATTTTATTCACTCCGTTCATAAAATCATGAATTTAAATAAAGCATTTGTTTTAGGAAATGTCACTCGCGATCCCGAAGTTCGGGCATTGCCTTCGGGGAGCCAGGTTACCTCTTTTGGCATAGCCACAAACAGGTATTACACAGACAGCGCCGGGCAAAAAAAAGAGGAAGCCGAATTTCATAATATCGTTTGTTTCGGAAAATTAGCCGATATAAGCTCAAGATATTTAAATAAAGGTTCAATGGTTTTAATAGAGGGAAGGATAAAAACCAGAAATTGGGTAAATACAGCCGGAGTAAAACAGTATAGAACAGAAATAATTGCTGAAAGCCTCCAATTGGGTCCAAAAAACAGCGGAGGCGCGGGGGCGGGAGGATCAGGATATAAAAGCTCGAATTACGGAAAACCGTTATCCAATCCAGCCGAAAATGCAAACCCACAGGCCGGCGGAAAAGAGGACATACCAATTATTGAAGAAAACTACACTCCCCCGCCAAGCGCAGAAGAACCAAAAAGAAACATTGATTCATTTATTGAAAATTGGAGTTTGAAAATTGAAAACTAACTTATAATGTTTTGTTATTTTTGCCAAAAAAATATTGACGACATAGATTTTAAAAATACAGAATTACTGTCGCGTTTTATTTCCGGCTCCTATAAAATAAAACCGCGGAAAAAGTCCGGGCTCTGCGGACACCATCAAAAGAAAATCGCAACAGCAATCAAACGCGCCCGCCAAATGGGAATGCTTCCCTACACCCCAAAATAAGAGCTGAAATTAAAAACACCAAAAAAACAGCTTTTCACGGCTGTTTTTCGTTGTTTTCAAAGTTTTCTCTTGTACATACGATCGTATCTACAGAGGAAAACTTTACCTAGTACCTATACAGTTTAAAATGCTTCAATAAAATGTCGCCATTGTATATCTTTTCTGCTGTTATGATGTTAACAAATGGATTTATTTTAAAAACTTCGCACAAAAGCTGAATTTCCTTTTCGCAAGGATAAGGATGGACCCAAACACTTTTTTGAAGTTGATAAAACCCTATAGTTTGTAATTTATGCCTCATCGCATCCCGCATATGCCTTCTTTTTCTTTCAGGTATGTCGAATATAACAATTCGCCATTTTTTATCCCATATTTTTTGTTTTTCAATACTCATGCCATCAAATAGAATCTCTTTAACGATTTTCTTCCCCTTCTCCGTCAATCTTACCGTAAATTTGTCTTTTTGTTTTTTAATAATTATAATTTTATTTTTATTTAGACCCCCTAAAGATTTAGCTAATCCTGCCTCGTCAATATCCCCACTGCCATTCTTGCTATATTTTTTATGCTTTATGAGCCATCTTGCTATATTTATTAAAAAGAATGGCGAGGTTGCGGCAATAGCTAAAATGCCGACAACGGCTAATATTAATAAAGTATCTTTTGTAATTTCTCCGTATCTTGCTTTCATTTTTTTATTTTATTCAAATAGCTTTCCCTTGTCAATACGATCGTAGTCACAAAGGAAAACTTTTCTAAACAAAAACAGCCTTCACAGCTGTTTTCGTTATTACTGAAGTTCTAAAGATTTTCTTAGATTTTCTATTTCTTCATTCTTTTTTCTCAATTCTTCTTGGGCCTTTTCAAGTCTTGCTTGTGCTTCTTTTTGTTCTTCTTTCGCTTAAGCAATATTTTGCTCATGCTCCTCTCTCTTTTTATTGGCCAAATCCTCCAAGGATTTTTTTCGTTTTGCCTCTTGAGTTTCGAATATTTTTTTATCCCTTTCTAAAAGTTCTTTTCCAGTTTTTTCTGCTTCTGTTACCGGCTGCTCTTCTCTTGATTGCTCATTTTTCATTTTTTTCAAAATTCTCTCTATATTTGACCAATGTTTTTTTGGTTTTTCTTCGGGTGTTTCTTCTAGTTGTCTTGGTATTTTCCCCCTACTTTTTAAAATTTAACAATTTAAAATTGATTGTAAATTGCAAATTTAAAATTTCCGTTATGCCTGCTGAAAGGCGGTTTTTTAGTTGCAAAAAGATTATTATTTGTTAATATAAAATCAGTACCTTTCATCACAACAATACAGGAGGGTCTGCAATGAGCGCCGCCCAATCGCCTATACAAAAGGAAGAAGATTTTCCGCGTGATACTCTTTGGCACTTAGAAAGACAACTCCAAGTTCTCCGAAGAAGAATAATGGCAGAAGCGGCGAAACTAGCGAAGCGAGAATCGCCGCCAGAAGAAGTAGTATTTGTGGTTAAGATAAAACACGTCCAAGCAGTCTTTGAAAGCATGGGCCTGGCCCGCATTTTGTCCTAACGGCCCCGAGGCGCAACAACCTCTCGGTTGACTTCTTAACAGCTAAAAGATAAAATATTTCTCGGCTGTTTTTTATTCTTTTATTTTCATCGCCTCCGTTTTTATCTTCTCCATTACTGCCGGATGCTCTTTTAAATATGCTTTTGTTGCCTCTGTCCCCTGGCCGATTTTTTCTCCTTCAAGGGTGAAATAACTTCCTGATTGTTTTATTAAACCGGTTGCCAAACCAGCCCTTAACGCATCCCCAGATTTTGAAATTCCTTCGTTATAATAAATATCAAATTCGGCAATGCGAAAGGGAGCCGCCACTTTATTCTTTACAACTTTTGCTTTTACCCGATTTCCAATAATCTCATCTCCCGATTTTATTTGGGCAGTTCGCGCCAAATTAACTCGCACAGAAGCATAAAATTTTAGCGCCAAACCTCCTGGCGTTGTTTCCGGATTTCCAAAAACCATTCCAATTTTCATTCTTGTCTGGTTCAAAAATATAACCATTGTGTTTGTTTTTGCCATTATGGCAGAAAGCTTTCTGCAGGCTTGGCTCATTAAGCGAGCCTGCAAGCCCATATGCTGGTCGCCAATTTCTCCTTCAATTTCCCGTTGAGGTGTTAACGCAGCCACAGAGTCAACTACTATTACATCAATATTTTCTGACTTCACTAAAGTCTCAACAATCTGCAAAGCCTGCTCGCCAGAATCCGGCTGTGAAATTAGCAAGTCGTCAATATTAACGCCAATTCTGGCCGCATAATCAGGATCCATTGCGTGCTCTGCATCAACAAACGCGCAAGTGCCTCCTTTT
>LBSQ01000037.1:4732-9707 GCA_000992015.1 Parcubacteria group bacterium GW2011_GWA2_37_10 | reverse complement strand
TGTCCCCCATGCGCAGTAAACGCACCGAAAAGGACACCCCCTGTTAGTTTCCAAAAGGGGAATCATATTGGGGTCAGCCAAAAACTGATCCAGACATCCCGTAAGATATGGGCTCGGCTGGTTTATTTCCATACCTTTTTTATTTAATGAATCCGCAGTGTAAAAAAACTCTCTGTCAACAATAGTGGCGCAACCTAAGGAGCGCGGCCTATCACATCCTTCCAAAATTTCACCCACAATTCTTGTAAAAGATTCCTCGCCTTCATTTATTATATAATAATCAAGATTTCGGTGTTCAGTGAGAAATTTCTTAATGTCAGCAGGTTCTGATCTGATATTCGGACCGCCCATTACTGTTAACGTTTTAGGATTTAAACGTTTTGCCATATCTAAAAAAAGCAAGCTGAGCCTCACATTCCAGCTGTAATGGCTTAAAGCTAAAATATCAGGAGGATTTTCAAGAAGGGCTTTCTCAAGAATATCAGGATATTTAAAAAGTTTTATATTAACCTCCTGTCCGAATTTTTCTTTAAGAAATGCCGCCACATACCCTATATTTAAGGGCACAACATAATTTGTTTTGATAGTATTATACGTTAAATCGGCAAGATATATGTTTAGAACCATATTAAAGATTTTTTATTGGAATTTACTAAGAAATTGATTATAATCTTTTATAATCGGGTTGTCCCAGGATAAATACTTGGAAAAAGTTTCGGCAAGTTTTTCATCCTTAAAAAGCTCTTTGGCTTTATTGTAGTGTTTTTCATATTCAGCATAACAATTTTTTTGCTTATAAATATACCCTATGACTAGATATAAAATTATGTGGTCGGGTATCGATAGCAAAAGTTCGTTGTCGATAAAAAAACTTAAAAGCTTGTCCCGTCCGGCAGGAGTTTTAAGAGAGGGGTTGTTAAGAAAATTCATTTCAATATTGGCGTCATATATAATTTTTTGCAGCTGATCATAATTCCATTGGTCTGATTTCACATAATCGCATCGCCGATTATCAAATTTGTCTAAATCGTCTTCTGAAAAAACCAAGAGATTAGCTTTCTTCGCTTCATCAAACAGTTGCGTTCCTGGATATGGCAGGACAGTAACAAACTGGTTGGAATTGGCTTTTAACTCTCGGGCGAAATTAAAGGTCTCGTTAATTTGTTCTAATGTTTCTCCCGGAAAGCCTATCATCCAGCAAACGTGAATATGAACATCGTGAGATTTCATCATTTTCACCGCATCTCTTACCAAATTAAAATTTAAGTTTTTGTTGATTCGTTTTTGCATTTCAGGAGAACCAGATTCAACGGCTATGGTAAAGGTATGAGTGCCGGCCTCTATTAATAATCTTACGATTTCTTCATCTAAATGCTTGACTGAAAAATTTTGAATTTCTAATTTAAGCGGCAATTTCAGGTTTATTATTTTGGTTAAAAAATCTTTAATCCAGTCTTTGGAAAAAGAAAGATTGTCGTCTATAAAACGCAGGGTCTTTATATCTTTGTATCTTTCTTTTATTTCCAATATCTCATTTATCAAATTTTCAACGGGTTTGTAACGAATCCGCGGGCCACAAAAAATAAAACTAGTGCAATAAGAACAGCGATACGGGCATCCTCTGCTTCCCTCAATCGGCAATACTTTATCCCCGCTTCTCTTAAAATATCCTTCTATATTTATATAATCCCAAGCTGGCATTGGCAGGTCAGCAAGGTCAATAAGATGATATTCTCCCTTGATAACATTAACCTCCCCTTTTTCATTTTTTGTCGCGTATGAACCGTGGGGAAATTTTTTATCAAATTCAACGTCCCGATGGTTATTATATTTATTGAGAATATGCAAAAAAGTGGCTTCGCCCTCTCCTATTATCGCGTCGTCAATATCGTGTTTTAACAGGCATCTTTCCGGAAAAAGCGTAGGATATCCGCCACCGATCATTATTTTTGCTTCAGGATGTAATTTTCTTGATAATTTTACAATGTCATCAACCCACCTTACATTAAAAACAAACATTATTGATATGGCTAAAACGTCATAATCATTATTTTTAATAACTCCAGCCAATAAATTAGGGTAAACAGATGTGTCTACAGGAATTCCGGGTTCAGTATAAGCCTCTAAATTTAAATCTACGGCTTTTATTTTATAATCATAAGTCTTATATTTTTCTAAAAAAGCGCGCAATACCGGCAAAGCCAAAGAAGGGCCTGGCCTGAATGGATTTTTAGTCCTGAAGCTATCACTGCCTATGGAGTCGGGATGCGAACACATAGGGAGCTTTACGAGAAAAATTGATTTAAAATTTTTTCTATCCTGCATATTGCTTTTATTTAACTTGGTTGAATAATTTTCTAAGAATTTTTTTTACAATTTCTTTATTTGGGTTAAACAGATATGGCAATAATTTTGTTTTAAAATTAGCACCTGGATATTCTTTAATTTCTCCGGCGAATTTAAAATTGATATTATCATATTTTGAAATAAAAAGAAGAAACGTTTCCATTACAGATAAATAGTACGGGTCTGTCATTGCCGGCGAATGTGTAAAAATATGGAACAACGGAACGTTTTGTTTGTAATATTCAGAAAAACAAACCTTAAACCAAGAAAAACCATAGATAGGAATGCTTTCAGGAGCAATTCCTCTTCTGAAAATTGTTTGGGAGGCCGGAACAATCAACATCGGTAAATCACCTTTTTTTTGATAATCTTTTGAACTGGGGTGATAGGGCATGCAAATTCTAGGGAGTCTTGACCAATCAAAATACGGCAATTTTTTATTAGATATGGCAGAACAATCATGAGTTAATCCATTCTCAACCAAAGCTTTTATGGTGTCGTCATTTAAAGAACCGCGGCCGGCAACAAAAACTTTTGGGTCAATTCCCAGTCTGCTCTTTATATATTCCTTTCCAGTTTTTATCATATCAAATTGCTCTGAATAGGGGTGGTCCTGCATTGCCGTAGAAACCGAGCTTTGTTTACAATGCTCTTTTAAATACATATCTCCTACGCGCCATTTGAACCCGATTCTCTCAAATTCTTCCCAGCCCGGATGAATATGAAGACCGACCTCTTGCCCTGTATCTTTAGGAAAATAGTCAACAACTTCCGGACAAACGGTAAAAGTTATTTTTGCTCCATATTTTCTTGCCAATTTAACTAAATTAGGCACTCCGTCTTTTACTCCTTTATAATCTTTTTTATCAAAAATTATTCTTTTGTTAATCACAAAACCAGGCTCTGTATGACAAACTATAATTACATCCATTTTAGCTATTCTCTTTAATAACTTTTTTTAGAAGCCAAGAAGAATTTTGAATTTTTTCACCGCCAACTCCATAAATCGTTTCTATATTAAATTTTTTGCAAAACTGTTTTTCTGATTCGGAAACGTTGTCTGCGTTTCTGCCGGCTCCCCTGGCAAGGATCAATTGCCCCGGATATTTTTCAGCAACCGCCTCCAGGCTTTTTGATACGGTTTCGTCTTTATCAATTGATAAATAAACAACGTCAACATACTTTATTGATTTTACTATCTCAACCCTTTCATTTTCAGATAAAAATGGCATACTCCCTTTAATTTTCACTTGCTCATCATTATTGACAATGGCAATCAAAAAATCTCCAAGTTTTTTCGCTCCCTCTATATAGTGGACATGACCAATGTGCAGAGGGTTGAAGTAGCCAGAAACTATCACTATTTTTTTCATAATTGATAGTCTTGATTTTTGTATATTTAACTTATATCATAAATTGTAATGGAAAACAATAATTATATTTCACAGAAAAAATTCCGCAGTTTGTTCTTTTGGGGGGCTTGTTTTATTTTATTTTTACCTATAGTTATTCTCCCCCCAACTTTTCAGCCTAATGAATGGAGCCGGGTAATTTTGTTTAAAATTATTTTGACGGTTTTAATTTCTTTTTTATTGTTTGAATTTTTCTACAAAAAAGAAATTTCCATATCTGTCCCTAAATGGAAAAATCCCGTTTATTTGCCTTTACTGATACTTTCGGCTTTCTTTATTACCCTAATTTTATCAACTCTGTTTTCGCAGGATCCGGTGTTTAGCGTCTTTGGCTCGCCGCAAAGAGCCGGAGGAGTTTTAAACTTGCTATTTTTCTTTGCTTTTGCTTGTTTTTTGGCTCTTTTCACGGATGAAAATAATTGGAAAAAATTATTTAATGCGTTGTTTGTTGCCGGAGTTTTAATCTCTTCGCTGACCATTGTCCAATACTTTAATATCCTAAAAGACGTTTTTGTTTCTTTTGAAGAAGGCGGCACCCCGTCTTTTTTAGGCAATTCCACTTTTTTAGCAATTTATATGCTTTTTTTAAGCATATTATCTTTTACTTATTTTTTGCAGGAGAAAGAAAAAAAGAAAAAAGTGACATATGGCGTTCTGTTTCTGCTTTTTACCTTTACTATTTTAGTTACGAATGCGCGCGCAACTTATCTTGGGCTTTTAATCGGTTTCTTTTATTTCTTTTTCTTTTACCCCGTTAGAAGTAAAGTTTCTAGCGGGATAAATCCTAAAAACCTTAAAACTCTCAAAATAATTGCCGCTGGTCTTGTGTTATTTGCCGTAATTACTGTTATCGTTTTTAATTTTTTCCCTCAAATTTCGGAAAAAAACAATTTATTAAAAATAGCGGCCGACAGGTTGTCTATAAAAAAAATAGTAACAGACCTGGCAGGAACCCGCTTCTTAGTATGGAAAATCGCCCTTCAAACAATAAAAGACAAGCCAATTTTAGGATGGGGCCCTGAAAATTTTTACATTGGCTTTGAAAAATACTATGACCCAACTGTTCCTATTATTAAAAACACATGGTGGGACAGACCGCATAACGTGTTTTTAGAAATTGCCGCAAACTCGGGCATAATGTCGTTAATTTTTTATTCTCTGTTTTGGATTGTTCTCTTTTGTCAGCTGCAGATATTTAAAATACAGCGAGGAGAGGG
>LBSQ01000037.1:0-4600 GCA_000992015.1 Parcubacteria group bacterium GW2011_GWA2_37_10 | reverse complement strand
AAATTTGTTTATATCCCGCTTCTGATGATTTTAATCAGTTTTATTTGGTTCTTGAATATAAAGCCTTTGTATATTAACGAAAAAATCAATTACGGGCAAAATTTAATCAACGCAAAAAGATGCGGCAAAGCAATGAGCATAGCAGACAATGTTTGGCAAAACAGCGGGATATTAAAATTTTATGCCGGAATAAGATATGCTGATTTTATAAAAAAATGCGCCGACTCAAAATCGCAAAACGGGCCTGATTATATTTTTACGGCATATAAAGCGTTAAAAATTTCTTCCGAGGCCCAACCTAAGTTTACCAGAACATGGTTATTTTTGGGCGGATTTACCAATGCCTTGGCGGCAAAAGAACAAAATCCTGAAACCCAAAAAAAAATGCTCGCAGAAGCAATCGGCTATCTTAAAAAAGGGCTGGAATTAAGCCCAAAAAGACAGGAGATTATTATAGAAATGGAAAAAAATTATTTAATTGCAAAAGATTATCAAACAGTAAAAAAAATGGCCGAAGATTGCCTTAAAATAGATTCTAACTACGGGCAATGTTTTTGGTATTTAGGTATTGCAGAGATATTTTTAGGAGACCAAAAAAACGGCAAAAAACATATTCAGAAGTCGCAGGAAGGAGGCGTTACCCCTCCGTATGTTCAGCTTGGCGTTGCCTATATAAGCCAGAAAAATTATAAAGACGCGGCAGAAGCCTACCGCATGGCCACTGTTTATAATGATGATAAAAATGCCAGTTATTACGCTGTTTTGGCTTTTTTATACAAGCAAACGAAAGAATATGAAAAAGCCGGAAAAGCAACTCTGCGGGTTTTTGAATTACAGCCGGAAAATAAAGACGCAATGGATTTTCTTGAGCAACTGTTGGGATTAAGTCCTAACGACCCATCTCTTCATTCCTCCTTGGCTTATATTTACAAACAAACAGGAAAAACCGAAAAATCCAGGCAGGAATATCTAATAACTAAATCTCTTTACGAACAAGCCGTGGCGCAATATCCAAAAGAGGGTACTTATCATTTTAATTTGGCGGGAGTTTCCAAGGAATTAGGCGAATATGAACAAGCGTATTACGAAGCTGTGCTTGCCGAAAAAATAGATCCTGGTCTCAAAAATAATGTGTTAGACTTTATGTACACCTTGCCCGAAAATTACATAGAAAGATATAGATATAAAAAATAGATATTTAACGTAATCAGTAAACAAAAACTCCCGAGCGGTTAAGCCCGGGAGTTTTTTTATCCCTTCAGCCCTTTCACAAGAAGAACAAGGGTTTTATTCAGAAAATTACTTTGTCCAGGTTACTGAAGGTACCGAATTCAACAAATAGCTATTTGTCCAGTCGCCGGTGCCAACTGTTGTTGACGCAGAGTGCGCCACAGCAGAACCGTCTGACCAGATTAAGTTTGCGGTTTCAGCTGAAGTGCTGGCTGTTGCTGATGTGTACAAACTCATTTGAGAGCCAATTTGAGCGGTGCTGTCGGTATTGAGATAACCAATATAATCAACAGTATCAGAGCCGAATGTTACATCAGCAGTATCTTGGGTAAATGACAGAGCAACGCTGTCTGAGGCGACATCGGTGGCTCCGTCAAGCCTGAATTCTTGGGGCGTACCATTAAGAGTGTAAGTAGTTGAAGTTCCGGCTGTAATCGTATCTTCAGTATCTCCGTCCCAAGTCACTACTATAGCAGAGGCGTCCTCAGTAATTCCAGATGTGCCTTCAGCAGAAGTGCCTGCGTCTTCATCTGTTATTGTAACAGAAGTTGTAATATCAACTCCGTCTTTATAGAGCTTCAATGACTCTAATTCCATTTCGTCGTCTGTTCCACCCTCAGACCATGACACGGCAAGCTTAAACTGCTTAACGAAGATATCTCCCTGCGCGGGAGCGGCAACTTTAAACTTGTACAGGTCTAAAACTTGGCCGTTGATAAGAGTATTGTTGATGGTAGTTGAAGCCAATGAAAGAGTAGGGATTGTCCTGTAAACATAAGTGCTGTTTGCTTCATAAAGATCACCGCCTGCCGCATCTTCAGTTTCTGTTACTGTTCCCTGCGTATCCATTCGCTTAACATAGGTTAATGCCGGAATTATTCTCAAACCAGAGTTTCCAGCTGTGGCTGACGGAATAGTAAAGTTAGCAACAACAGTCAAGGTTTTTGACGTACTGGCGGGAACATTAACGTTCAAACCTGTGAAGTAGTAAACGCCGGTAGAACCGGTGCCGCTTACAGCAGTAGAACTATTAAAACTTTCTGTGCCCAAAACCGTTGAACCGTCTTTAAGGGTCAAACTTACAATAGCGTCTTCTGCGTTATCGCTTGTATCAGCAGCTGAATCTCCGCCAGCGTTCGCAGCAACGTCTGGGTCAATCTTGATTTCTTGAATAATGTAATCCTGATAAGAAGAAGTGAACTTCCACCTTCCAATCTCAACTGCCTGGGCGCCCGAAACTATCTGGTTTTGAGGCGTGCTGGCAAAGGATGGCGTGAATGTTCCTGTGCTAAAGTTGATTGTCTGACCAGTTGCTGTTCCTGAAGAATCAGCTGAAACAGCTGAACTTACAGTTGTGCCGTCAACATCAACCGTTGCAATGCCATCGCCTGATGTCATTGACGAGGAGACGTCAATATAAACCTCTATAGGTATCGTTGCGCCTGCGGCCAATACTTCGTTGATTGACCAGGAGTTTGATGCTGCGACGGTTGGTTTAACAGAAGTTGTTTTAGTTCCGTATTTCACATACAAATTACTTGCGTATGAAGATACATCATCTATAGCAACATTGATAGCTGTTATGTTAACTGCTTCTGTTGTGTTGGCAACTAAGTTGAAAGAAGCCAATTTGTAAGCAGTCAAAGGAGCAACAACTGTCTGGGCTGTGTAAGCAGGGTTTGTTGATAATGTCAATCCGCCCTGTTTGACAGTCAAGGAATTGGCTGAAACATCAGAGGCCGGAACATCAATTGTGGTTGCTGATACTTGGCCTGTTCCGTTGTTCCATGTGCTAGCTCCTTCAACTGTAACCTGAATCGTGCTGCCTGACACAATGCTGTTCGTGGTGTCTCCAGTTCCAGTATCAAAGATATCAGCTCTTACTTCCAAAGTTACCGGGCTTCCCGGCTCAACTATTAAAGAAGAACCTAAGCTGAATGTTGTATAGTCATATGTGGTGTCAGCTGGGTCGTACAAAGTGGTTGTTGAACCAATTTGGACTCCGTTAGCTAACAGCATACCATTCCTTAATCCGGAAACTGCGGCTGTGCTTACATTGGCTGAAACATACAATGTTTCAATTTTTACCTTTTCTCCAGCTGCCTTTATTTCGAATTTTGCCAATGTCGCGTTTGAAGCGCTATCAACAATGTTTCCAGACGGAGAGTCTGTTTTTTTGGTAATGGTGATTGTTCCAGAACCAATTGTCATTTCTGCAGTTGATCTCTTTGTAAAGGTTGCGTTCGATACCAAATCTGGCAATACGTTTGCCAAGTATTGGCTGTCAACAACTGTTACATCAGCAGAGTTCCACAGATTAAAGGTAAATGTCAACGAAGAGCCTCCAATAATGTCAGCTAATAATTTAATAACCCTTGTGCCAGCTTCCAATCTCTTTGGAGAACCAGACAAATCAAAAGTTACAAGCGATTCATTGTTAGAGCTTAGAACTAAGTTTGGAATAGCCGAACCAACCTGAACGCCGTCAACATACAATCTGAAGTTTTGCAAATCAGCGTCTTTGACAGACCCTGTTTTCCTGAAAGAAATACGGGTCATATCAACTGCTCTTGTTGTTACAACTACGCTGTTTTGCCACATAGTGTAATCATTCTGGGGGTCAATTGTAGCTGCTGAAGAAGGGGTTGTTGTGGCGTTAAACTCAACTCCTGCCAATGTGCCACTGGCTAATGTATGCAAGTTACCAGTGATAGGATATGTTCCTTTTACAGAACTGGCGTTTGTTGTTACATCAGTTGAAGCAACAACTTGAACTCCAAATGTTTCGCTGGCATCTCCGTTAACATCAGCTAAAACGCTGATTGTTTTTGAACCGTTGCTAGGAACTGTGAATAATCCTGAAGAATTATTGAAGTTTATTATTGTTGACGAAACAGCGGCTCCATCGGTCAGTCTTGTGGCTCCGTCAAACAAATACGCGGCCACTACAGAAGCATCGGCTGATACGCCGATTCTCTTTACTTTAAAGCCGGTAATTTTTACTTCAGCGTTATCGCCATTAGTAAGAGTTAATCTCGCCAATGGATATAATGCCTGGCCGTCAACAATTGTTCCCGAAGCTGGATTATTTGATGCTAATTGCACCGTTAATCCCGCGCCTGTTAGAACTACAACTGGAGGTTGTCCAGGAATTACAACTGTTCCGCCTGATAATGTTGCATTCAATGCTTGTCTTGTTAATGGACCAACCTGGTTTGCAGGAGTCCATCCGTGCTCTGCCTGATATACTCTAACAGCCACTAAGGTTTTTGGGCCAAAGTAAGTTGTTTCACTGCCAGGCGAGCCTGCTCCTGTTGCGCTAACTTGAGTTGTTGCTGACATGTTCAGAACTGCTTGCAAACATTTTACA
>LBSQ01000036.1 GCA_000992015.1 Parcubacteria group bacterium GW2011_GWA2_37_10 | reverse complement strand
CCAACTATTACTAAATCTGGCAGTCCATCTCCGTTGAGGTCTGGAAATTGAGGTGGTCTGGAATGTAAATTCCATTCAAAGCCAGGCGGAGCTGGCGGAATATTCCACAAAACATTTACGGGAGTAAAGCCTGCGGTCGGGGTTTGGTAATTAAAGTCTATCGGTGATAAGGAAATAACCTCCCCGCTGTTATTCTTGCCGAAAGCTGTTATTGATTTTAATAAAGACGCATCTCTGCTTTGGCTTTTTGCATAAGACAAAGCATATTTATTTACCCAACTGTTGTTTATTTTTGAATTAATTTCTCCGATAAGATAATTGGAATTTACGGCAAAACCGGTGGAATGCGAAACAGTGTTATCTGCCCTTAAAATTCTTTGAAAATCAATTTCAAAAATTCCATCTGTGCCGCCGTTTCCCGTGTATTTTATAACCAAAGGATAAATCTGGCCTGCATCTTTAAAATAAGTGTAAGAAATAAAATTGTCGTTGGTATCTCGTATTTCCTCAAGCATCCATTTATAGACATTACCGGGGTTTGCCGGATCGTCCTGTCTTGCCGCTGGCTCATATCCAAATTTATATTGCGTTCCGTTTTTAGCTGTTACTGTCCACTGGTTATTTGAAAAATTATATTTGTTAAAACTTCCGCTCTCTGTCCTCGCAGTGTAAGAAGACCCGCCAAGCGATGACAATTCTCCGTCAAGCGAAGAATAAAAATAATTTGAACTGTACAACGAATCTGTTCCGGTTTTATTTAATCTCTGAATATAAGGAATGTTTACCGTCCAACCAGAGCCGAAAATGCCATTTTGCCCGTTTAAATTACTGTTATATGATAACGCAATATCCGGCTGAAAATTGTTTCTTCCAGGCGGAACGGCAATGGGATAATTATAATTTAAAGCGCCTGTGTTTTTGTCTATTTCCGGCAATTTTTGCGCTAGCGGCGCTGGTTGCGCCGCGGGACTGCCCTGCTCTGAACTTTGGCTTGCCGCAGAAGAATTATCTAAACTGCTTCCCTCAACGCTAATATCTTCAATGGCGGGCAAACTGCCTGATTGGGAATTATCTGAAGTATTTGCAGTCTCTGTTGCGGCTGGCAAAATAGTATCAGGAGAAGAAACGATTAGATTTTCTGGCATTGCTAAAGGGCTTTGAGACACGATCGGAGTTAAAGTATCTGTAGGGCTCAAAACAGGCATATTTATCGGACTGGATATTTCAGGACTTATTATCGGAGTAATAACATTTATTTCCTGCGCAAAAACAGGCGCCAAAGGCTGTAAGGCAAACAAAAAAAACAACATTATTACAGTTGGCTTAAATAAAAAACTCTTCGCTGATTTTGTAAAGAATCGGCTGAAAAAAATATCGTTAAAAAATTGGTTCTTTTTGTTTTTCATAGAAAAAACAAATTTTTCAGTTAAATTAGCTTAATTTTTTATTTTACCATTTATCAATAATTTAGTCAAATTTTTAGGAATACATTGAGGCTATGGCTTTTTGGCAGTGGGTTTCAATAATGCGTCTGCGGAGTTTTAGAGTTGGAGTAAGTTCGTCGTGCTCTTGTGAAAATTCCTGCGGCAGTAATTTAAATTTTTTAATTTTTTCATATTCCGAAAGATTCGGATTTATTTTTTTATCAATTCTCTCCTGAAAAACGGCTAAAAGTTCCGGGCTTTTAGCCAGTTTGTCGTGCTCTTGCAAGGCTAATTTTTTTTCTTTCATATATGTTTCAATTTCCTGCCAATCGGGAACAATTAAGGCTGAAATAAATTTTTGGTTGTTCCCCACTACTACTGACTGGGAAATAAAACGGTCGTTGTTCAATAAATTTTCTATAGGCTCTGGCCAAACATTTTTTCCGCCCGAGGTTACAATCATTTCTTTGCCTCTGCCTATAACCGTCAAAAATCCCTGTTTATCCAAAAAACCCAAATCTCCGGTGCGGAACCAACCTTCTTTATTAAAGGCATTTTTTGACTCTCTTTTATTTTCAAAATAACCTTGCGTGACATTTGGCCCTTTTACTAATATCTCTTTGTTATCTGAAATTTTTACCTTTACACCCGGCGCCACTTTGCCGACAGTGCCGAACTTAAAATTATCTTCCCTGTTTGCGGAAATCACGGGCGAGGTTTCGGTCAAGCCGTAGCCCTCAAGAATTAAAATTCCAATTTTTGAAAAAAATCTGCCGATATTTTCGTTTAAGGAAGCTCCTCCAGAAACCGCTAAACGCAACCTTCCGCCCATCCGGTTTCTTATTTTTCTAAAAACCATGTAATCTGCTATTTTATAACCAAAACTTTTTTTGTTTTGTTTTAACGCCCACTTGAAAAAATTAATTTGCAGATGAGACGACGCATTTATTTTATCCCAAATCGCATCGTGAAATTTTTCAAAAATTCTTGGCACAGATATCAAAATAGTCGGCCTTACTTCTTTTAAATTATATGACAACTGTTTTGCGTTTTCACCGTATGCTATTGTGGCCCCAAAACACAAAGGCAAATAATATCCTGCCATTCTTTCTAAAACGTGGGACAAGGGCAAAAACGACAAAAACACATCGTTTAACTTTACCGGTATAATTTCATTTACAGATTCTATGTTGCTTAAAAAGTTTCTATGAGTTAAAAGCACTCCTTTTGGTTGGCCGGTGGTGCCCGAAGTATAAATAATACTGCAAACCTCGTCCGGATCTAAAAATATATTTTCATAGTCATCTGGCTGGCGCAGGCTCATTAAGGCTTTGAATCCCAAAACTTTGCCGCTCAAAGTTTCCCGTTGGACTCCGGTAAGTTTCTCAATTACAATAATTTTTTTAAGGTGTTTTAGATATTTTTGGCCAAGCAAAACTTTGTTCAAAAAATCAATGTTTGAAACAATAAGAATTTTTGCTTTTGAGTGGTTTAAAACCGTGCAAACAGCTCTTGCGCTGAATGTTGTGTGCAAAGGAACAGTTATGGCTCCCGACGCCATTATGGAAATGTCTGAAATCACCCACTCCGGCCTGTTCTCAGATAAAATTGCGACATTATCGCCCTTTTCTAGTCCTAATTTTTGAAGAGCCGCGCTAAAAATTTTTATTTTTTGGGCAAGCTCTTTATACGTAATCGGGAAGTAAACGCCTTCTTTTTTATAAAGAAGCGCTATTTTATTGCCGCGTTTTTTTACCGTTTCAAAAAAAATTTCCGGGATTGATTTATACATATCGCTTTATTATGCTGTTTCTTTAATGAAGCTATAAATTTTTTCAAATAACTCATCTCTTCTTTGGTGAGACATAATCGCGTGGGCTTTTCCGGGAAACCAATAAATTCTCTTAAATCGGGACCTCACGTTTTCATAAATATACGTTGCGCTTTTTGGTTTGACCACATTGTCTGAATCCGATTGGCCAACGAAAATCGGTATATTTATTTTATTCAAATTCGGAACAGTTTCGTTTTTTATAAAATTGAAAAAATCGCGCAAACTTTTGCATGGAATAATCGGATATGTAACCTCGTCGTCAAAATCAGTGTAGTCGGTTCTGTAAACGCGCCGGGGTTTTCTATAATTTTTTCTAATTAGCCCGTATGTGTAAAGCCGGCAGAGGGTAAATTTGTGGTATCGCAAAAAAATCGGCGCGCCCAAGGAAACTATGGCGCATGGCTCATTATTAAACTCCCTAACTAACCAAAAACCGAGATTTGCGCCAAAAGAATTGCCGATTATAAAAATTTTAGAAGAAATTTTTTTAAGTTGCAGATAGCCGTCTTTTACAGATTTTTCCCAGTCTTTCGGGCCGGTTTTTTCCAGGTCGCCCGGATTGGTTCCGTGCCCGGCAATTATGGGAGCTGAAACCGAAAAACCCTTGTTTGCCAAAAAAACGCTCAGTTCGTTAAATTGATCCGGGGTGCTGGTGAACCCATGAATCATCAATATCCCAATCTCTGATTTTTTATCAATAAAAATTGAGTTTTTGCGCTTCATATTTAAAATATTTTTACGCTAATCTGCTGATTACAAAAACAAAAATAACGCCTAAAATTGTAAGGGCAATGGTTTTATACGAACTGTGTTTACTGTGGGCTTCGGGCAAAATATCCGAAGCTCCGATATAAAGAAGAAATCCGGCGAAAAAACCCAAATACAAAACAAGAAATCTGTAAGGGATTGTGAAAAATAAAGTTGATAAAACTCCTAATATTGGCGCTGTGGAGTGTAAAAGCAAAAACCGTTTTGCTTTTTTAATTGTATTTTTATTTATGAGCATCAATGCAACATTATTCATTCCATCTGTGAAACTATGGACGATAACCGCTATGGCTATTAAAATTCCGACAGTTGAATTAATTTGAAATCCTAAACCAATTCCAACTCCGTCTAAAAAACTGTGGCCGGCCAAAGCAATCACCGAAAGAACTCCTACGTACGGATGTTTGTGGTCTGCGTATTGATCTTCGTGAGAGTGATGGATAACAATTGCCTTTTCAAATATATGAAAAATAAAAAATCCGAGAACAAGGGCTATCATCGGCCCGAGAGAATTAAGCCCATTGCTTTTTACCTGCTCTATTATTTCAGGAAATATGTCAAACGCTACAACGCCAATTAAAACTCCTGCAGAAAATCCCATAATTAGATTCATTTTATCTTTATACTTAATCGAAAACAGCCCGCCCAGCGCAGTTGAAAAAAAAGCAGCGATTGCAAAAATGAAAGCCGATAAAGATAACATTTTTAAATTATACCAAAAAGTTGCCTTTTTGGCAACCTTTTATACCTATTTTACCACCATTTTAAATTTTTGAAAAAACTTATAACTGCGGAAACACTCTGTATAACTATATTAGAAATGGCTGCGGTAAAAATTGCATTGATTCGCGAACCCAAGCTCAGGGCAGATGGCTGGCTGGTTTCTAGCGGAACCGTTGGTTCTGCTGCAGTAATTTGTTCTGGCTCTGAATTTTGATTTTGCTCAACCGATAAAACTTCTGGTATTTCTGGTATTATTTTTGCCGGCGCCGTATTTTTAACTATATTAGGAGATATAGTTACGGGATAAGCAATCACAGGAGAAACAATCAATGCCAACTCCGGCCCTATTTGTAGTTTTGGTTCTGGCTCTAGGATAGGCTGAATTTCTGGCTGAACTATTGGGGGCGGATGAACAACTACAGGAGTTGGAGTTGTATCTACGCGCCCGCCGCAACAACTGCTTCCGCCTCCACCGCCTCCTCCTGTATTATTTATTTCAAAATTAGCTGCGGCGGAAATATCAGATACGATGTTGGTGTCGGTTCTTGGATTTGCTGTTGAGCCGTCGCTCCATGTTGTGAAGTGGTAGTTTGAAT
>LBSQ01000035.1 GCA_000992015.1 Parcubacteria group bacterium GW2011_GWA2_37_10 | reverse complement strand
GACGGCAAGCTTTTGTGGAGTTTTTCCACCCAGGGCGAGATTAAAGCTTCTTTTGCCTTTGACGCGGACAGAAATCTCATCTTGTTCAATTCTTTTGACGGCAATCTTTATGCTTTGGATGCGGATACCGGACTTCCGGCCTTCAGTTTTAAGATGCAAGCCGGAGCTTATTCCACGCCCTTGGTTTTTGGTAACAGGGTTTATATCTCCTCTCTGGATAAGAAATTATACTGCTTGGACTTGGACCGGAAAGGGGAGCTTGTTTGGTCGTTTGACGCAGGCGCCCGGATTTTTTCTTCCCCGGTAATGGTTGAAGGCAATATTTTTTTTGGAGCCAATGACGGGCGACTTTATGAAATAAATCCGGAAACAGGTAAATTAATAGGCTTTTTCCAGGCCACAGAGAGAATCACAAATCCAATAGCATATAACGCGATTACCAAAAGATTTTTTCTTCCTACTTATGCCAACGAGATTTTTTGCCTTTCCAAAAGAAACACTGAATTGTTCTGACCGCGATATTGAGTACGCCCCGGCATTGGAAAATAAGATTTTGTCGCCCCTGTTAAGACAGGGAAGATTAATTTTTTTACTAAGATAATCAGGCGGGATGCAAGAGTTTCCGACGATATAAGTGGAATAAGTTTTATTTTTCAGGCTTTTATTTGTTTGTATAAGTTTTATATGTCTCTCGTCTGATAAAGACTTCAATATAGAAGTTTTATTCGAATCAATGGCGGCAATTTGTATAGAATCTGAATGTTTTTTCGCTTTGAATAATATATTCGCAAATAAGTGACGAATTTTATTGTTATCTTGAAACGACTCAACGAATTTAGAATTAATAACTGTTGTGATAAAGATACCGGCTTCGTCAATAAGATATCGACCGGGCTCCACGATGAGATACGGTTTTTCATTTGGAAATTTTTTTAATAAAACGTTTGCAATTCCCATGACATATTCTTCAATATCAGGAACATCCCATAAAATTCCCCACATCGACCTGGCTCCGGGAACCAAAAATCCTCCTCCGAAATCCAAATATTGGATTGAATCTCCCCATTTTTTCTCAATAGCTATGGCGCAATCGGACAAACGTTCAGCAATATCTTCATAATGACTGGGTTTTATCACCGAGTTTAGATGTATATGAAGTCCCGCGATTACGCATTGAGGATATTTTTTTTTCACTTCATCGATAAAGCTGAATATTTCGCCATTTTCTAAATTGAACCCGAAACGTTGATGAGAAAGAGAACGTGTCGAAGTATTTGTTCGTATGCCTATTTTTATTTTTTTATTTTTTAGTTTTTTAAAAGGAAGCGCGAGGAATTCATCTCGACTGTCAATGTTAACCATAGCTCCATTCATTAAAGCTTCTTCCAGAGACTCTTTTGATTTATCCGGGCCGTTATAAATAATTTCCTCATCCCTATATCCCAATTTTTTTGCCAGCCAATATTCAAAACCCGAAACTACTTCGGATAGAACTCCAGAATCCTTCAGAATTGAGATTAAAGCGGGTAAATAATTCGTTTTGACTGAATAGGCAATTTTGTTTTTGGGATATAATATATCTAAAGCGCCTTCGATTTCCTTGTACCTAGTTTTTATAACACTTTCGTCAAAAACTAAAAGCGGAGATCCATAATCTCTTATTAGTTTATCTACTACCTCTTTGGTTAAGAGATGGGTTGTTTTATCTGTGCTCATCTTATTTACTATAACCAGTTTAATATATTATAACTATGTCTATGAAGGTTCTAGTCGTTGGTCGCTATGGAGGTGAACATGCGCTTGCATGGAAACTGCACCAATCCGCGAAAGTAAGCAAAATCTATATTGCCCCCGGAAATGCTGGCACAGTTACTATTGGGGAAAATATCCCTATTACCAGCGCAGAAGATATTATTAGTTGGCTCAAAATAAATAAAGTTGATTTAGTGCTTATTGGTTCGGCCTCATATTTGGCAGATGGATTGGCAGATAAAATTCAACAATTGAAATTGCCGGTTTTTGGGCCGACAAAGGCGGCGGCTCAAATAGAGTGGTCAAAATCGTTTGCTAAAAAATTTATGCGTGAAGAGGGAATACCAACCGCCGCATTTGAAATTTTCTCTGATATCGGGCAGGCAAGACAATATGTTAAAAATAAACGTTTCCCGTTAGTGATAAAGGCAGACGGCCTAGCGTTTGGGCTTGGTACGGTCATTGTAAAAAATCTTGAGGAAGCTGAATTAGCTTTATATGATCTGATGGTAAAAAAAATATTCGGAAGAGCGGGCGAAATTGTCATTATTGAAGAATTTTTAGAGGGAGAAGAAATTTCTGTACATGCATTTTGCGACGGTGAAAACGCTGAACTTTTCCCAGCGTCGCAGGATCACAAACGGCTTTTGGACGGCGATAAGGGGCCAAATACCGGAGGTCTTGGAGTAATAGCTCCTGTTCCCGGTTTGTCAGATAAGCTTTTAACTGAGATTCGCGGTCAAGTTATTTTACCAATAATGAAAGAATTGAAAAAACTGGGTAAACCATTTTTGGGAGTAATGTATCCCGGCATTATGATTACCAAAAACGGTTGGCGCGTTTTGGAAGTTAACGTTCGGTTCGGCGATCCGGAGGCGCAGTGTTATATGAGATTATTAAAAACCGATCTATATGAAATAATCGTTGCTTGTATTGGAGGTAAGTTAGATAAGGTAAAAATAGAATGGGAGAGTGGTTCGGCTTGTTGTGTTGTGCTGGCAGCTGCCGGATATCCTTCAGAAAATTACAAGATTGGGGTTCCTGTGTTTGGTCTGGAGAGATTAACTAAAAACAATCACACGTTACTTTTTTACAGCAATATAAAAAGGAATAATAATCAGTTGGTTACCAGTGGTCCCAGGGTTATAAGCGTAAGTTCTACGGGATTGACTTTAAAGGAAGCAGTAAGTCGCGCTTATCAAGGAATAGATAAAATTCATTTTGACGGCATGTATTATAGAAAAGATATTGGCGAGAAAGCCTTATTAAGGTTAAAACAAATATAATGATATGATCGAACAGAAGAAGATAGATCACCTGATCTTTCTTGAAAAAGTTTTCTCAACAAATTTGAGGTTTGGCGATTTGCGAGGAAACAAGAACTTCATTGACCCATTTTTGAATTATTTATCGATTTTGGAGGAATCACAGTATTGGCCGGAAGATTTGAGAAACGAAATTAGATTGAGGCGACTGAAAAAATTAATGTCTTACTTGTCGAAAAATTCATCTTTTTGGGCTGAATATTTTAAAAAGAATAATTTTGATTCAAATGCCATTAACACCCTTGATGGATTGGATTCATTGCCGATATTGCGGCGCGAGGATTTACTAGAATTTGGTGAAAAAATATATGTTGTGAACGACGAAAATAAAGATTATATTTCTTCTCAAAATTCAAGCGGAACGTCAGGAATACCTACGAAATTCTTGTTTGATAATCGGGAACAATTGACTGCAGCATTTGCACTTCAATTTAGGCACCCATTTCTTATGAAGCTCCCTTTAAGAAATATGCTTGAGAGGAAGTTTATTGTTATTTTGGGAGGAAAAGGAGCAGCATACTTATTGGCGAAGGACTTCGTTGTGGAAGTTTTTCAAGTTGCTCCGGCAGCTCTGGAGGATAAAAATATACGCCTTTCCATATATAATGCCATAGAACAAGCACGACCCGCTTTGCTTATTAGTTTTCCATCTCTTCTAATAAAACTTGCTCAAATGATTAATGAAGACAAAATCTCTTTACCACTTTCGGCAATACAACTGAGTGGAGAATCTATTTCTGCTGAAGACAATGTTTTTTTACAGAAGATATTTAATGTTCCAATAGCTAATTTGGTCAGTAATAGCGGATTGGGCGGGGCGATAGGATTTGAGTGTGAAAAGCGGTTTGGTGTATTTCATTTAAACGCAGAACAAGTGATACTCGAATTTATAGATGAAAATGATAAAAAAGTTCCTTTGGGAAAAGATGGGGAACTTGTTATTACATCATTAGCATATAGCACCACCCCCTTATTAAGATATGCAATTGATGATACGGGAAATTTCCTCACTACTCAATGCGCGTGCGGTAAAACCCTACCAGTTTTTAATTTTATCGGAAGAAGAAATAATGAATTCATTTTACCAAGCGGCAATAAAATAGGAGCCTTACATTTTTATATAGCGCTGGCTTATGCTCAAATTCAAAAATATTCAAGACAATTTCAAATAGTCCAAGAAGATAAGAACTTGCTACGTTTGTTGATAGTGCCTAAAATGCGACCAAATATAACCCATGAAGCGAAATTTCGTTTGGCACTAACGAAACTTTTTCAGAACGAGAAAGTCTTTATTGAAATTGATTATGTAGAAAGAATCCCCGAACGAGGCCGGAAGCCTATATTTTTTATTCCTCTTTCCCAGGATTAGTGAGGAGTATAAATAAAAAGTAGGCTGAGTTTATATCCCAGCCTACCTTACTTTATGCGCATGGACCTTTTTCGGTCCTGCTCATCTTAGGACGACACCTCCAGGGACGGGCGGCAGGGTATGTTTTTTGAGCTTGGCTTCTGTCTTGACACCACCACCGCCAACCAGTTGATCGCCGTAAGACTCCACGACGCATTTCTCGCCAGGATCATAGCGATAGATCCATTCGGCGACACTAGAGCTGCCTATTAGGCCTTCTCCTCGTATTGTAACCACCCTCTTTTTTACCGCAACTACTTTGTAATTCACCGTTCGGGTATAGGTTCTTCGCGCGCCGGGGGCGTTCACGGGATACGTCGCTTCCCAGCTTACTTGGAGAGGGAAGACCAGGTATCCTATGTAGTCAGGCAATATCAGCCGCTTTATACGTGCCGCGCTACTCGGTTGAGTTGGTGTAGTCTTCTCGCCGTTTATGATCTCAAAGACCTCAAGCTCTCCCGCTTGGTACACCGCCTCGAATTCACCTTCTAGGATATCAGAAGTTTTGGCGGCCCCTTGTTTCGTGGTTGCTGTGAACTCCCAGCGCTCACCTTCGACAAATTTTGGCAATTCGATCTTTGGCATCTGTTCTGCCGGAATCGCCTCCTCCGGAATATCCTTTGGACGCAGTATTTCCCTGTCGCCAAAGGCTATTCCCGCTGATGTAAAAATAAAAACGAGTGCCAATGCGGCGCCAAAAATTATTTTTTTCATAGTTCCTCCCTTTTTGCGAACTTGTTGTTAAGCACCTATCCAGCCGTCACCTTCATCTTATAGTATACACCTTGCAGTTTTTTAAGTCAAACCCGCGATTGCTGAAGTACTTTCTGTATAAGTTTGCTTAAAATTATGTTTTTTTCCGCAAAACAAATATAGGGAAGTATTCAGATGGGTAATCGGACGCGGTTGCGCTCGCTTCCAACAAAAATTCTTTTGATATAACATCCGCAAGCTCGTCTTTGGTTTGAGTGATGAATGGCAAGCCCACTTCAGCGCGCCTTGAGACCATTTTGACTACTGACCTCAAGAAGTCTAGCTCTTTTTCATCCTGGGTTTTATATTGCAATATCTCATCAACTATTACATGGGGAGAGGTGGTTTGAGTTTTTCTGTCTCTTAGGCGGTCTCTTAGTCTGTAAAGCAGGGCGAACCTTTGTTCAACGGTGTTTTCGAAATCTTCGGAAAATAAAATTTCTTCAATGATTTTTTCAGGGTCTTTATAGTCAAAATTTGTATTGCACATATACATTCTTCCGATAAAAGCCCCACTTTGTTTTAAAAGTGACGAGATTTTTTTTACAAATAGCGGTTGCTTGCTTGGTTCAATTTGAGTAAACACCATATCTCCCATTATGCAGTCGAAAGATTCTGGCTCAAGCGGCATTTCTAACCATTCCGATTTGAGCCATATTTCGTTTTCGGCATCGAAGTCATTGCCTGATTTATTAAGGGCCTGTAAACTATTTTCAATCGCAGTGAATGAAAAATCTGCTATTACATAATTTTTGAATCCCGATTCGCTTAATAAATGACGCAGTAAAGGAGTGGAGCCCAACAAAAGTACTCTTTTATTATTTCCTCCGTCCGTTAAATATTTTTTGTAAAGTCTTAAGTCATCTTCGGATGGATTCGCCGGCGACACGCGCAGATTCCGCGTATAACCGTTGTTATCCCAAAATAGCTTCGATTGTTCATGATGTGGGAGTTTACTTGCTAAAATTTCTGTTATAAGCCGCCGAATGTTTATTAGGTCTTTATTTGAGAGCCATTGCAATATTGAATATATTAAACGCATAATACCATTATATTTAGTTTGTTCCAGAAATTACAATGACTAAAAAAGAAAAAGAGATTTTGACTGGGAATCCATTTGACTCATTGCCTCAAACTATTAATTTTAAGAATTTATTAGGCAATGAGGTTTTTATAGATTGGTTCTTGCCAAGATTGAAGTTAATAAAAGAAATTCAGCGCTGGCCCCAGGAAAAAATTAATGAGATTACTGAAATAAGATTAAGAAATTTACTTGAATGTTTAAATAATAATTCCGCCTTTTGGCGCGCGCGC
>LBSQ01000034.1 GCA_000992015.1 Parcubacteria group bacterium GW2011_GWA2_37_10 | reverse complement strand
TAACGACCAATTGGACAGAATTGTCTGGCAATTCTGTCATTTTTCTTGCGTCTTTAAAAAATAATTTGTTTAAATAATCCATAAAATCTATTTCATTAACTCATCAACGCTTACCTCAAGAGCTTCGGAAATTTTCTTGAGAGTATCAAGCGTTGGATTCTGGTTTTTATCGGCTTCAATCAAACCCATTGACACGCACCCAGCCTATTTGATATACTTAAAATGTAGATGAAAATCTACTAATCACGCGGTCCCGCCAAAAGCGGGATTTTCGCTTTTTATTTTCTCGTCATATCTTCTTTTCCCATTATAAAATTTACCAAAATCAATGTATTTATCCTTAATTTTGTGCAATTCTTCAGCCACCATATCTCGCGCGCCCACGACAAATATCTTTTTCCCCTTTACTTTCAAACGTTCTAACGGCTCTATCATATCAGAATCTTCAGAAAAAAGCATTGATGCAGTTATTTTATCAGCATCATCTATCATATCCATAGCAATTTCAACATCAAAATTACACTTTGGCTCTTCAATAACAACCCCTGCTTTTTGAAGGCCATCGACCAATTCATTGAAATATTAAATCCTCAATACGGAATTTCCAACCCAACATATCTTGCCAATGAAACATATTATTTAAATCTAAATAAACATTTATTGCGACCTCATTGTTAATACACTCTAAATAATCCTGTCTGACTATAAATTTATTTAAAATATTTTGAGGAATGTCAACCATATAATTATATCTTATTATAAATCTATAACATTTAGAAATGTGGACCTGGGCGGAATCGGACCGCCGCCTCGTCAATGCGAATGACGCGTAATGCCACTTTACTACAGGCCCCAGCCACATTTTACTTTTGCAAAAGTAAAATTTTCAATTTTCAGTTTTTAATTTTCAAAAAATTCGGGAGAGGCAGAATCGAACTGCCGCCCTACGGTCCCGAACCGTAGATTCTGCCACTAAACCATCTCCCGTTGTTTATTTTTATAAATAAATAATTTTTTTATTTTTTAAATCGTATACTGCCTGTTGCCCATTTTTCTTCGCTTCAATTAATGCTTCCGCTTCGGATTCTGTAACTCTAACGGCTTCGATATAATGCGAATTATCATGATGCCAAACGCCTACAAAATATCCCGGCTGTTTCAGTATTTCTAAATTTTGATTAATAAAATTCCTTATTTCCTCCTCTACGGCCACCCAACTGAAATGTTCGTCAGGAAGTCTTACCTCAATACTTTTATCTACAGAATAAAGATATCCTTCTTCCGGAGTTTCGCGATCATCCAAACCAATAGTCTCATTCATTTCCCATAGCAAATTTTCTTCTTTTTCCCTTTTTGAAAATTCTGACATAATTTTTATGTGACCCAGTATTTGCTTTTGGTCATTTGGTCATTTTTGGTTTCAACTTCCTGTTTTTCATTTTTGGATTTTTCTGCTAGGTTTTGCAGTTCTTTATCGCTTAATTTCCCTAATTTTGCAACTTCCTTTTCCAGAAATTCTTTGTTATTTTTTTTGGGATCGTCTAAAACATAACCCAGCAAAGCATCCAAAATCTGGCCAATTTTTGGGCCTGGCTTTATATTTAAAACTTTTATTATATCATTTCCATCAACCTTCAGCATTTTAGTCGAAATCGGGTCTTTGGAAACCTTTTCAATTAAATATTTCAAATGCCTCAATTTATATGGTTCGGCTTTTGGCACGCCAGAACCAATTCTGTCTGCTTGGCGCACCTGCAATAATTCCTCCATATTTTCAGGACCTACATTTTTTACCAACCTTCTCACAGAAGATTCCCCCACTTCGTCAACATTGTAATAAAACAAATGAAACCTCACTAATTTTGTAATCTTTTCAACGTCTTTGTTTGGAAACTTTAATCGGTTTAAAATTTGAAATGTCATTTTTGCTCCCACAATTTCGTGATTATAAAATGTTGCGTTCTCACCCTCGCCGTTTTTTACCTTTGGCTTTGCAATATCGTGCAATAAAGCCGCCAACCGTACATGCATATTAAATTTTTTCTTTGCGGTATATTCCAAAGATTTTACTGCGTGCTGATAACAGTCGTAAATGTGATGTTTATTTTGCTGAATGCCATAATTTTCCAATAATTCCGGCACAATATATTTTAATAAATTTAACTCGCGAAGCAACTCAATTCCGCCAGCCGCGTTATCTGCCATAATTATTTTTACAAACTCGTCCCTAATTCTTTCTTTAGAAATGGCCTCTAACCAAATGCTGTTTTTTTTGATTGCGTTGGCTGTTTTTTCTTCTATGCTAAAGTTGAGCGTGGTTGCAAACCTTACTGCTCTCAACATTCGCAAGGCATCTTCATTAAAACGTTCTTCTGCTTTGCCGACTGTTCGGATAATTTTGTTTTTCAGATCTTTTTGGCCATCAAACAAATCTACAAGAACGAATTTTGAATTTTGAATTTTGATTTGACGCCAGTAGGCGGATTCCCCGTAGGGTTTTTTAGAATTTGTTTCGAATTTCGGATTATAACCACTCAACTTTGCTCGCTGTAATTCTGCGGAATTAAGTCGGATTTCGGATTTTTCGCCAATAGCCATCGCATTTATAGTGAAGTCTCTACGTTCTAAATCATCCTGTAAATTATTCGCATATTGTATACTATCGGGATGCCTTTTGTCGGAATATTCTGCCTCATGCCTGTAAGTGGTTATTTCTATTTCTGCCAATTTTTCATTTTTACTGCCGGTTCTTACGGTCACGGTCAAAAATTTATTTTCATAAAAACTATCTGGAAAAACCTTTGTTATTTCTTCTGGTTTGGCATTTGTAGTTACGTCCCAGTCGTTCGGCTCTTTTTCAAACAAAAAATCACGCGCGCATCCGCCCACAATATATGCCTCATAGCCCGCCCTTTTCAGGCTGTCCATAACATTTTTAACTTCTTTTGGAATTAACATAAAGTTTAAAAGAGACCCGACCTCCCCGAAAACTTCGTTAAACTTTTAAGGAGGTCGGGGTCTCTCCTGACTTTATTCTATCTTATAATTTGCTTTTTTTCAATTTTTTAGATAAAATATAAAAATTAGCCCTCGTGGTGAAACTGGATATCACATTTGGCTTCGAACCAAAAGTCTGCAGGTCCGAATCCTGCCGAGGGCACACCGCGAATTTTTCAATTTTTAATTTTTTTAATTTTTAATAATATTGTATGAAAAAAATAATTTTATTTACTGCTTTACTCTCATTGTTTTTGTTTCCAATTTTTTCAAATGCGGCAGGGCTTGTTCCTTGCGGTAACCCGGGCGAAAATGCTTGCACAATAAATGATTTTTTTATAATGCTGGGCAAAATTTTCAATTTTGCGATAACAATGATAGTGGCTCCGTTGGCAACATTAATGCTTATAATCGGCGGGGTATTAATTCTTATTTCGGCCGGAAATCCTAATTTGGCGGGTTTGGGCAAAAAAACACTTTATGCGGCAATTATCGGCATAGCCTTGGCTTTTGGCTCTTGGGTAATTATCAACTTTATTTTAGGAGCCCTTGGATACACCGGCAACTGGAGTGTACTTTAATAAAAATTTACGCCCCCATAACTTAATGGTAAAGTAGCTGCCTCTTAAGCAGCCTATCTCAGTCCGATTCTGAGTGGGGGCACTTGCCAAAACAGGAAAAACATAATATAATACATTATTATTAAAAATTAAGAATTAAAAATTATTGATATGGCTTTAACTACCAAAGAAAAAGCAAAAATAATAAAAGAGATAGGAATTAACGAAAAAGATACTGGGTCTTCGGATGTCCAGATTGCTTTGTTAACCAAAGAAATTGATAAGCTTGCTTTACACTTAAAAAAGCACCAAAAAGACATGCACTCTAAAAGGGGCTTAATAGGAATGGTTATAAAAAGAAAAAAACTTTTGGCATATTTAAAAAAAGAAGATGAAAAAAGATACAGTGCCATCATCAAACAGATAGGATTGAAGAAGTAGATAAACTACGAATTTACTAATTGCTACGAATATACAAATGCGTATTCGTATATTGGTAAAAATTCGTAAATTAGTAATTTTATGCAGCCAAAACCAAAAGAACAAAGAGTGGAGGTTTTAATTGATATTCAAAATTTGTATCACTCGGCAAAAAACCTTTACCGCGCAAAAGTTAATTATCAGGAAATTTTAAAACAAGCAGTTGCGGGCAGAAAGTTCATTAGGGCTTTTGGTTATGTTGTGCGCACAAAAACTGGCGAAGAAGCGCCATTTTTTGATGCTTTGACAAAATTGGGCATTGAAACAAGAGTAAGAGACTTGCAGGAATTTTACGGCGGAGCAAAAAAAGCTGACTGGGATGTTGGCATTGTAATTGACGCAATTAGAACCGCTTCGGGGCTTGATGTAATTGTTTTATGCTCTGGAGACGGCGACTTTATTGCTTTAGTTGAATATTTAAAAAATCAGGGAAAACGGGTTGAGGTTATGGCTTTTGGAAAAACAACTTCTGCAAAATTAAAAGAGGTTGCAGACGAATTTATTGACCTTGACGACGGCCTACCAAAATTTTTATTGAAGAAATAATAATTGATTTTTAAGGCAATTTTTGGTAAGATTAAATCGTATTAAATAATATAGAAAAAATTATGGTTTCATTAAATATAACAATCAAACAAGACAAAAAAAGCCAGAAAAAAATGGTAGAGTTTGATATTGGGCAATTTGAAAGGCTCGCTACTGCATTAGGTATGTTTAACCCGGATTTTATAAAGAGATTAAACAAAGCAGAGAAAGATATTAAAGCCGGGAGGATAAGAAAAATCAAATCTTTGAGAGATTTAGACAAATAATAAATGGAAGTTTTTACTACGGAGGATTTTGAAAAGGATTATTCTGTTTTACCCAAACAAATTCAGAAAAAGGCGAAAAGGCAGGAACAAATTTTTAAGGATAATCCATTTTATCCCTCGCTCCATACCGAAAAATTACATCCTAAATCACGAGCGGTATGGAGTTTTCGTGTAGATAAAAATTATCGAGTTATCTTTAGAGTTTTAGGAAAAAATAAAGTAGTTTTTATAGCCATAGGGCCGCACGATTGGATTTACAGAATAAAATTTTAAAATGAATAAATATAAAAATCTGGCAAAAGAATTTAAAAAAGAAGTTATCAAACATTTCGGAAAAAAATGTAAAGATTTTAACTTTGGATGTATGGTTTGCCAATCACACCGAATTGTTGATGATTTAAAAAATTTGAATGATTGTCTTGATAATTTCAACAAACATGGTTGTAAAATTAAAAAATAACCTATCAAGATTTTTATTGAAAAAATAATAAAATACCATGAGATCACCAGAAAAAAGAGAGCAAGAACATTTTGAGCGCCGAGTTGCAGTTGACGAAAAACATTTAGGAATAGAAACAGACGAACTCCTTTTAGAAAAAATAAATTCGCATTTTTATAAAGGGTTTAAAAAAACATATTTTAGAACTGCATCAGGAAATATATATCTAATTCAGGAGATGGCACCCGACGAGAAAGGGACTGCAAGTGGAGATATAGATTGGTTTGTTATAAATGGTAAAGAAAATGCGGGGTGGGAACGGGGAAAAAAAATAAACGGGGATTTTCTGACTGAGGAAGATTTAAAAAATAGATATTTAAGAGTTGGAGAACCTTTTATGTATGGGGATGGACTAAACACTAGCGAAGTGTCAGAAATTGTACTTGTCGACGAACAAACTAGGCGTGGTAATTTAGAGGAACTGACACAGGGTAGAACAAATACCATCACAAAAGATTTTGTGGAAATGACGCAACCTCAAAAAAAATAAATTTAAATAATAATCGCGCGGTTGTAATTTTACGGATGTTAGCCAAGTAAATAATCTTACTATTGACAGGGGCGTATAACATGCTAACATTACAGTATAAGCGCCCCAGCCAGCCGAAAGGTCCGCTGGGGTTTTAATTTCAAAAATAACTGCTATGATAAAATAAGATATGAAAATAATTCTTTTTATAGACGGCAGAAATTTTATCAGCAAAATTAATTCTATTTTTA
>LBSQ01000033.1 GCA_000992015.1 Parcubacteria group bacterium GW2011_GWA2_37_10 | reverse complement strand
CTTTTCTATCTCCATGATTCGTTGTTACATTTCCAAAACCAAAAAATAATTTTAGTTTTTGAAGCACAACTTCATCACGTTGATGCTGAACAACTCTGAACTCTGGAAGAACTTGCCAACCTAATGTCATTTTTGGTAGCCTATTTATTGCTACATGAAAACAACCCTCTCCGTCGATAAATCCAACAATCCAACTAGAATCTAGCCTTTCCTGCTGATTATCCGCACTCATCACATTTTCACCATATAAAGGTATAATTATACCTTAATAAAATTTATGGTAGTGTGAGATACCCGGACTTTCCAGCATATAGCCAAATTATTATCCCAATCTTTTTAGTTATTCTGTTTAACTTTGGGTCTTAAAGCTACGAATTAACCTTAAGAGAATTACAGTTATTCCCGCCGTTTGCTAGTCCTTAGCTTCCTTGAAAAGAAGTTTGAGATACTAGTACTGGGCAGATGTCACTTATTATATAAATCTTTACAGATTAGCAATAAGTTACGTTTTTGTTAAACAGTCGGACGTCCCTTGTCATTGCACCCTGAAATTGCAATCATACGATTACAATCCCAGGGACTCTTTAAACCGAAGTCACAGAGCCAACTTGCCGAATTCCCTCAACTAGATTAAACCCTAATACTTTAGGCTTCTCACCTAGGGGCACCAGTGTTGGTTCTAGGTACGATTATTTAGGATCCGTTTAATCTCCTTTTTATCAATCCCAGGTATCAATCAAATCAGCCATAAGGCCAACCATTCTTAGATTTAATCAATTTCTCACCATTACAGTACTCTATTGATTTATTCTAATTAGCATTTACGATAGTAAATGTCAATCTAACCCAAAATGTCAGAGATCAAACTTATGTTACCATAAGTACCTAAATAGTAAAGGAATCTTAACCTTTTGCCCTTTCCCCAGTTTCTGTTAGGAACTGAGTTAGGATCGACTTACTCTTAGCTAAACTTTATTGCTAAGAAACCCTGGCCCTTTCAGTAATATGGATTCTCACCATATATAGATCCTACTACCACTAGGATTCTCTTCTCTATTAGGTCCATTTTCTTTTACAAAAAAACTTCTGCCCTAATAGAATGCCTGCTTACCCCTTCTTTATAAGAAGTCCATAGTATCGGTAGTTAGTTTAGTCCCGTCCATTTTCAGGGCACATAACCTTGAAGGGTGAGCTGTTACGCTTTCTTTAAAGGATTGCTGCTTCTAAGCAAACCTCCCCTCTGTCTATGGTTATGAACACCTTTCACCCGTTCACACTTAACTAACATTTAGGGACCTTAACTATGGTCTGGGATGTTCCCCTCTTGGAATACGAGCTTACCCCGCATCCCCGTTTATTAGATTCTACGATACTAAAACATTTGGAGTTGGACAGAAAGCCGAAGGATTTCTCCTCCTAAACTCTCTATCCGTAGCTCTACAATCTTAGTTATCTCTTCTAACACTAGACTACGGCCTATTTCAGCAGGAACCAGCTATCACCAGGCTCGATTGGCTTTTCACCCCTATCCTAAAGTCAGAAGAACACATGCACGTAGTATCTCTTCTGGCCTCCATAAGATTTTAAATCTCACTTCACCATGCTCTAGGATAGATCGCCTGGTTTCGGGTCGTACTCAAGTGACTCAAAGGCATTTTCATACCTTTTCCCTCATAAATTGCGGAAAATTGGTTTCCCTTTAGATACTCTAATATTAAGATTATCTTCGCCACTCAAATACACTTCCTAGTCCGTTATTCGAAACGTACATTACAACTCCTAAGAGCCGTAATATTCTATTACCATTAGGTTTCAAGTCTTTTAACTCCTGATTAAAAGTTCTTTTCAACTTTCCTTCACAGTACTTATGTGCTATCGGACTTAGTTTATATTTAAAGTTAGGAGTTAATGCCTCCCAAATTCATGCTTAGTATCCAGTAAGCACTACTCTAGTACTAACTCAATCTTTCCAAATTTCCCCTACGGGACTATCACCCTTTAAAGTGTTTCTTTCCAGAAAACTTCAGGTCTTTTGGTTAAGATTAAATATTAGCCTAAAACACCACATCTCTGTTATTTTTCAATAACAGATTCAGTTTGCCTTTTGCTGATTTCGGTCGCCCTTACTTTCAGCATATCTATTGATATCTTTTCCTGCAGGTACTAAGACGCTTCAATTCCCTGCGTTCCCTGTTGTTTCCAACATATCTCCGAAGAGATTCAGAAGTCTGATTCAGAAATTCTTGGTTCAAAGGCTGCATGCGCCTAGCCAAGACTTTTCGCAGCTTGCCACGTCCTTCATCAGTAAACTAAACCTAGTTATCCACCTAATGGTGTTTTCCAAAGATCTCATTTATGCATAACACATTAAAATAAATGTGTCCTTCACTCAAAAATATTCATTTATTGAGTTGCACTAAAACTTTATTGAATGGACCTGTCGGGACTTTCAAAATTGTTCTCAATGAAACAATTATTTGAACCCGAGGCCCCCTCCTTGCAAGGGAGGTGCTCTACCAGGCTGAGCTACAGGCCCAGGTAAAGATCATAAGTAAAATATTAATAAAAAGGAGGTGATCCAGCCGCAGGTTCCCCTACGGCTACCTTGTGACGACTTAGCCCTTCTTACTGAATCTAGATTCGATTTAATCAAAAAATTAAATCTCACCTGGACCCTGCTCGAATGGCTTGACGGGCGGTGTGTGCAAGAAGCATTGACTTATTCACCAGACTCTGTTGAAGTCTGATTACTACGAATTCCAGTTTCATGAGGACGAGTTACAGTCCTCAATTCAAACTAAGATGGAGTTTCAGGGATTGACTTCTCTTTTCAGAGTTGTAACCTATTGTCTCCACCATTGCAGTGCGCGTGTAGCCCAGGAGATTCGGGCCATACAGACATATCGTTGCCTACACCTTCCTCATTCTTACGAATGCAGTCCCTATAGTGTGCTTGCTCCTCAAAATGATGCGTAGCAACTATAGGTATAGGTCTTGCTCGTTGTACGACTTAACGTAACACCTTACGGCACGAGCTGACGACCGCCATGCAACTCCTCTCGGCTTGTCAGGTAAAACCTTCAATCTGACCTTCATACTGCCGTCGCCCCTGGTGAGATTCCTCGTGTTGAGTCGAATTGAACCGCACACTTCACTCGTTGTTGTGCTCCCCCGCCAATTCCTTTAAGTTTCGGCCTTGCGACTATACTTCCCAGGCGGTGAGCTTAACGTCTTCACTACGGCATCGCATTTTCACTAAAAAAATGCAACACATAGCTCACAGCGTTTACAGCTAGGACTACTCGGGTATCTAATCCGTTTTGCTCCCCTAGCTTTCGTTCCTCACTGTCGGACCCGTACTGGATAGGTGCCTTCGCCATAGATAGTCTTTCAAGGATTATAGCATTTTACCGCTTCCCAAGAAATACTCCTATCCCCTTCCGGTCCCTAGCTTAGTAGTTTCTCTTGCACGCCGTGAAGTTAAGCCCCACGATTTCACAAAAGACTTGCTAAACTGGCTACGAACGCTTTAGGCCAAATAAATGTGATCACCACTTGTGACGCCGGTGTTACCGCGGCTGCTGGCACCGGTCTTGCCCATCACTTATTCGCCGAGCTATTTACACTCGGCAAAAGCCTGCTTAAAGCAAGCACTTGGGTTCCCCTTATCACACTTTCGTGCATTGTAAAGGTTTCCTAGCTGCTGCACCCCTTAGGGCTAGGACCAGTATCTCAGTGTCCTTCTCAGGGCTAGAACTCTCATTCCCCTTACGGATTTTAGGTTTGGTGGGCCTTTACCCCGCCAACAGCCTAATCCGCCGCCGACTCACCCTTAGACGCCAAAGCTTTTTAAAAAAGTGCATTCCAGCATCAATTTTTTATCAGGTATTAGCCTCAGTTTCCCAAGATTATCCCTGATCTAAGGACAGATTATCGACGTGTTACTGAGCCTTTCGCCAAGCTCTTGCGAGCTTAGACTTGCATGCCTTAGTGGAATCCCAATAGCAGTAATCTCCCGCAGGATCAACGGGAACTAAAATTAGCACACACATTTAATCTTACTTATGACTCATGCTTAAAAGTCCTTCAAGCAATCATTCAAAAAAGTTGAATATGATTTTGTAAAAATTTAGAAAAGATATCACTTATTTTCTATCTTCTCAATCAAAAATTGAATTTAACTAATATTTAAATCTTTTCTTTATGCATTCCTCTTTCTTTTCTCTTTTTTCATTCTTTTTCTTTGCCACTTCCATCTCATCTGACCTTTTTTTTTCCATCTTCTTGAACTCCTTTTCATGATTATTAAAATAAAAATCCTATTTATAAACTTTTCTTAATTCTTTGTTAGGAATATTTATATAGAAGAAAATAAAATTAAAATTATGAATTTTAACAAAAAAATCTTGTTTGTAATCACATTAATTTCATTGTTGATATTAACAGGATGTTCTAAAGATACGGACTTAATGCCTTCTTCTGATTCAAGTTTATAAGGCATTTCATCTTCTTTAACACTGCATCCGCTGATTATTAAAATACCAATTAAAAATCCTAAAATTAAAAATCTTAACCTCATTTTACTGGTAGAAATATAATTTGAATGTTTTTAAAGGCTTTGTTTAATTATTGAATATTTATTTTAATCCTTCCTTCTCTTTTTTTTTCAAACTTTAAACTATCAGACAGAATGCAGTATCTCTTTCCCGCTTCCGGATGCTTATCACCCAATAATTTTCCGTCATTAAAGATATGTCCAAGATGTTCTCCACATTTCTTGCACAAAACCTCTGTCCTTATCATCATATGGAATAATCAGGTTTTTTCCTTATTCCATTTTTCATTGATTTTCTAAAGCTCGGCCACATTGTTCGCGAATTAAATTTAGCTTCTGAAGAAAATAATTTATTCCCGCATTTATTGCATTTGTACATTCCTTTTTCCCAAAAATCTTTGTATTTTTCCATTATCCAAACACTCTAAAAACTAATATTAAATAATATAAAGGGATAACCAATAAGATTATACCAACGAGCAAATTTATTATTCTTTTATATTTGATTAAAAAGTTAATTATTGAAAGCATTCATAACGGTTTGGCGTTAATGAATTGTTTGATAAATAAACTAAGTTATGAGCTAAAGAACTGAAAGACACTGCTTTAGCCCAATGCTTGTTTTCTGCTGCCATTATTTGCTAATTTTTAGGATGTTCCTGTTTTTATAATTTGCTGTTAAAGGAGCTTAACCTTTAAATTATCAAAGCCTTCGACCAAATCTTCATCTAAAATATAGCCTAAATTTTTTAGTTTTTTCTTAGCTTCTTCCTTATCATTTGCTTTTATTTCTACTTCTTTAAATAAACTGCTTTTTTCCTCATCTTGAACAACTTCAATTTCCAAATTTTCTGATTTTATTAAAATATTATCCCCATAATCCTCTTCTAAAGTAAATCCCAAGCCTTCTAGAAAAAATTTCTTTGCTTTCTGTATATCTGATACATAAACTGTTTCTGCCATAAAAATCCTTAAAACTTCCTCCTCAAAACTACTATGCTTTGATCCCTAACTTCTTCAAAATGCCTTTCTTTCGGTAGAAAATCTTTCCAGTCTCCAACAAAAACTTTAAGATTGTATTTTGCTGCTAAATTTTCTATTTTATAAGGAGAATGGTAATATTTTGTTGTTTCAGCGCCCTCTAAATATCCTGCTTCTGGATTTCCGGATTCTTTAAAGAATTTTACTGTATAAGTATCTCCTTCTGTTAAAGTTCTAGTTTCATCTTCTGGAAATTCCTTGCCATGATATAAAAATCTGGCATTTGTTGAGATACTTTTTAATTTCGGAGATAAGGAGTCAATTGTGGATATTAAACTGCCTTTTAATTTTTTTGACATTATCTTAATTAATTGGTCTAAATCTTGGATATGGTTTATAACATACTTCATGATTGCAATGACTAATTTATTATCTGGAAGCCCTTCAAGATAGTCTATGCTATGATATCACTTTGAACAAAACTAATAACTTTTTTCCTATCTTCATATTTTTCGTTAGAAATATATTTCTCTGCTAACTTTAACATTATTGGAGAGGTATCGACCCAATCAATGTGTCATTGAGTTTTTAGCAAATGCCTAAATAATGCATGATACCTATCCTGATGTGCTCCTCCTCCAAGCTCAGCTGCATAAATAGGATCTTTTAATCTTTCAGCTTCATACATAATTGTCCTGTCTAATAGCATAGCAACACGGAAATTTTTTTCATTTTGCTCAAGTTCTGCAAAAGAGGCAGCTATTTCTTCATTAAAGTACATTTTTAGATCTTTAGTTTCTGCCATTTTAAGATTAAAAGATGCTCCGACCGGGATTCGAACCCGGGTTTGCGGATCGAAAATCCGCAGTGAATAGTCTCAATCTTATTTCTAAGACTGATTTGACCGGACTACACTATCGGAGCATCAAAGAAAGTAACATTATATATATTTTTAAAGTTAACTAAAATAAAATGAGC
>LBSQ01000032.1 GCA_000992015.1 Parcubacteria group bacterium GW2011_GWA2_37_10 | reverse complement strand
GGAGCAAGTTATGCCACTTTTTATACAAACGGCACAGAAGCCAAGCCTGCCCCAATTTCAGAATCAGATACCGCAAATATACCGGAAGGATTTCAAACAATAGTTTATAAGTGCGCCGATGGCGCTTATTCACCAACTCTTTTTGTTTGGATGTTTCAAAATAAAAATTTTGATTATACCGGCGGAGTAGATGTCAGAGAAGTAGACTGCGGGCAACAAGCTGGCACGACAGGATACGGCTCTTTTAAAATGGCTTTTAAAACGCCCGGGGTTTATTATTTTTTGGGAGCAAATTGCAGTGGTTATATGTCTGGTCCTGTTTTGTCTGACGAAGCGCAAATTGCGGATCCTTTCAAGGGCAACATTAAATCTATTAAGATTGTTAACGGCGATGGTTTTGTAGGCGGGTTTGTAGTTCACAGCGACATTGATTTTAGGGGCGAATGCGATGACGCTCATTTTGAAATGGAAAACGTAGGCTGCTCAAAAGTTAATATTTCGGCCTCGTCTATTAATATTTTTAGATGGAATGGCGATGTTAAGGCATCTGGGAACGGGGTGACTTTTTACAGCGAACCATTCGGAAAAGAGGCAAGGACCCCGGGCGCAAAATCCGGTTTTTATAATCTAGGTTTTGAACAAATAAGCAAAAACATCAGATTTGGTATGTGGTCGGATACCCCAGACAAAATAGATTTTAGCCAAAGTTACGACTTGATAGGCGCGAGCTCAGAATACAGGATAGAATGCCCGGATTTTGGCCAATGCCCCGGTTCTATAAAAATTCAAGGGAATTACGCAACTATTTTTTACACCGGCTATCCAAATGAAGAAGGCGACACGGACACATACTACTGCCAAGTTTTTAGAGAAGACGCGCCGAATTTAAACGGAGAAGAATTTATGGGAGAGGGTAGAGATCTTATATGGGTAAATGTAATACCAATAAAATAAATAATGAAAAAATCGCAGAAAAAAAATTTGTTTTTCACTTTTTTCGGTTTTTTGGTTTTGACCGCCTTTTTTATCTGTCTACCGGCAAATAAAATTTTTGCCGCAAACTTAGAGGTTGACTATCCAACTTTGATAACCGGCGCCACGGTTGACTCTAACACCGACCTGCCCAACTATTTAAAATATATTTTTGACGCCGGAGTTTTTTTAGGCTTTTTTTCCGTTTTTCTTTCTCTCATTTGGGCCGGAGTTCTTTATTTATTATCGCCGGCAATGCCCGACGCTTTGGCAAACGGAAGAGACAGGGTTTCCGGCGCTATTTCCGGGTTGCTCATATTAGCCACCTTTTATCTGATAATGACAACAATAAATCCTAATTTAGCAATTTTTAAATTAAATAAACTTGACCCGATTCCTGCGCAACCAGATTCTCCTGCCCCTGCCGGCGTTTATTTTAATAATTCTTCAGGGTGCCAAGATAATTTATCTGCCCAAACAACGAGTTCACTAAACTTAGGCGACCTTAAAAATAGGATAAATTCGGTTAATATTGTGCAACATCCCGGAGAAAACCTTTATTATGTCGCGGTTTTATATGACTTAATAAATTATTCCGGAATGTGCCAATATATTAATCCTAATAGCGGCTGCCAAGAAATAACTCCATTTGCAGATTCCGCATCTATTTACCAATATGACCAATCACCCAACGGAGACGGCGTTTATTTTTATAGAAAAGCATTTTTTGATAAAGACGGGGGGTGGATAAAAATTGATAATTCAACTATTAAAACTTCAAAAATTTTTATAGAAAAACTTGAGAACTTATCGTATGGCGATGATAATAACTGCTCTGTTCCGAAAGAAGAACAAGATTGCGTGTTTTTTGACGACAAAGGAATTTGCAAAAAAAGAAAATGCCCTAATTTAGCCGGGGAAAATATCACGTCAATAAAAATAAAGGGAAATTACTTTGTTTTGCTGATATATTTTGACGAGCAAAAAGACCAAAAATACGGAACATGGTCTTTTTGCCAGGCATTTCCGACAAAAGACGATATAACTAAAAATGGCCCAAATCAAATAAAATGGGAGAACATCAGAAACACAGGCCAACTTCCCAATTATGTGGCGATTGTTCCGGTAAAACAGAAGTAACTAATTTTTAATTTGAATTTATTTAATTTGAAATGATTAAAACCCGACGTGTTTTCAAATTTAATCATTCAAATGTTTTAAATTGATTTCACTTAATTCCGCGGAATTACAACGAGCGGAGCGAAGTGGTTCTAATTATAAATTGTAAATTTCAAATTATTTAGGTTTTATCACTATATATCTGTCATGGCTCTCTCCTCGGCTTTCTGTAATAACATCTGTTCTTTGGGACAATTCTGTATGAATTATTCTTCTTTCGTGAGAAGGCATCGGAAAAAGAATTTTTTCTTTCTTTGCCAAGGCTACCTCGTCGGCTAAATTTTTAGCCAGGTCTTTTAGGTATTCTGCTTTTTTCTTTTTATAGTCGTTGATATCCAAGTTCAAATAAAAAAACTTTTGCAACTTCTTGTTTAAAATTGTCCTTAAAAGCCGTTGAGTTTCAAAAAGAGTCTGCCCTCTTTCTCCGATTAAAATTTGTGGTTCCTCTATTTTGATGTTTATGCCGACAACGTCTATAGTAAGAGAAAAGTCAACCTCTACTTGCAGGATATCTATTGTCATTCTTTGAAAAAACTCTTCTGTTATTTCCTTGATTTTTTCGGCATCGTTTTTGTCTAACATATTTTTAAGTCTAATCTTTTTTCTTTAATAAAAAATATTGTTGCGCTATAGAAAAAATACCGCTGACTGTCCAATAAAGCCCTATTGCCGAAGGTAATCCTAAAAGTATTATTATTGTCAACACCGGGAAAAAATAAAGCATTTGTTTTTGCATCACTTGGGAAAAATCTGGTCCGGAACTTTTTTCTTTTATAACGGTTTTAGGAAGCATCATTTTTGTTTGAAAAAATTGCAGAACTCCGGACAAAACTGCAAACACAATATTAGGCTTTGACAGGTCTACTATTCCTAAAAAATTTGCATTTATAACAACCGGATTTAAAACAAAATTATATAAATTGGCAAGCTCTGACTGCTTCAGCCCTTGCCAAAAAACCCTGTACAGAGCAATCAATATCGGAAGTTGCGCAAGAGCTAAAAATAAACCGCTAAAGGGATTTATTTTTTCTTTTCGGTAAATTTCAAACGTTTCTTTGGCTAATTTTTCTTTATCGTCTTTATATTTTTTTTGAATCTCTTTAATTTTGGGTTGTATTTTCTGAATTACCTTTTGCGAATTAAGGGATTTTACTGCGATAGGGTAAAGCACAACCCTGATTATTATTGTTAAAAGGATAACGGCTATCCCAAAATCGTGTCCCGGGATGTAGTTATACAATAAAACCAACGCGTTAAATAACGGGCGATACAAAAAGAAATCAAAAATGTTTATTATAAAATCAAACATTACAATAACCCCGCTTTTATAAGAATATTTTCTGTCGCTTCTTTTATTTCAGAAAAATTATTTTTTTCTATGCCTGGAACTGCGATAAATACAACGTCTATTCCTGTTTTTATTTTTTTAATATTTTTATGTATAATATCGCTCAACCGTCTTCTGATTTTATTTCTTACAACTGCTTTTAGGGAAATTTTTTTACTGACAACAAACCCGAAGCGAGCTTCGGGCAGATTATTTTTTGCAACCCTCAAAGATAAAAACTTATTTTTGAAGACCTTGCTTTTTGCAAAAATCGCTTCGAAGTCTTTTTTTTTTCTTACTCTGTTTATTTTTGAAAGCATAGTATATATCCTCGCTTTACACAGTAAGTTTTGATCTTCCTTTTGCCCTTCTTCTTTTAATCACTTTTCTGCCGTTTTTTGTCATTTTTCTTTTTAAGAAACCATGTGTCCTTGCTCTTTTTGAATATACAGATCAGCAATATTTATTGTGCGTCTACATATAAACAGATACCACAACTTATCCACAGTTTAATAACAGTTGCCTGTATTTTACGGTTGTTTGACAAAGAGCAAAATAAAGTAAAAAATATAATATAGGCGACCTAACACTCAATATTTATTTTATGAACAATATAGAACTGTGGCAAACAGTATTGGCACAAATGAAGTTTCATATTTCTGAAGCAAATTTTGCCACATGGTTTCAAAACACCGAAATTCTTTCAAAAGAGGAAGAAAAAATAACAATTTCGGTGCCAAACGCCTTTTCAAAAGAGTGGTTGAGCAATAAGTATAATAAACTGATACTAAAAACCCTGCATGAATTAGACGTTTCAATAAAATATTTAGACTTTATTATAAAACCGCAATCTTCAAATAACCCTACGAAAAAAGAACAAATTGAAAAAACAGAGATAGAACAGTTGAAATTTGATGAATTTAAAATAAACAGGGAAACCAACCTTAATCCGCGCTATACGTTTGAAAACTTTATAGTAGGGTCTTTTAACGAATTAGCCCATGCGGCTGCTTTGGCGGTTTCTGACAACCCCGGATTCACTTATAATCCTTTGTTTATTTATGGAGGGGTAGGATTGGGAAAAACTCATTTAGTGCAGGCAATCGGGAATAAAATTTCAGATAGCCCAAAAAAGAAAAAGGTTAAATATATTTCTTCTGAAAAATTTGTTTCCGGTATTGTCTCGGCGATAAGAAGTAATAATATTGAAAACTTTAAAGCCGGGCTTGCCTCAATTGATGTTTTAATTATAGATGATATCCAGTTTCTGGCGGGAAAAAATAAAACCCAAGAAGAATTTTTTCATGCTTTTAATTCTTTATACGAAAAAAATAAACAAATAGTTCTTTCTTCCGACAGGCCGCCGAATGCGATCCCTGAGTTAGAAGAAAGATTAAGGTCAAGGTTTGAAGGCGGCATGATAGCTGATGTAAGTTTGCCTGATTATGAAACCAGGTTAGTTATTTTAAAAATAAAAATTCAGGAAAAAAGTATGGAATTGCCCGATGAGATTTTAGAGTATATTGCCGCAAATGTTAAAAAAAACATTAGAGAACTTGAAGGCGCATTAAACAGACTTTTAATATATTATAAAACTAACAATAGTATTCTAAATATTGAAACAGCAAAAAAACTTTTAAAGGGCTTTATTTTTTCCCCTTTTGACGTTGCAAACTACAAAAAGATAATTGAAACTGTGGCTAAATTCTATAACCTGGAAGAAAAGAATCTTTTTGACCCGACAAGACGGAAAGAAATAGTAAGACCGAGGCAGGTTGCTATGTTTTTATTAAGAAAAGAGTTAAAATATTCTTTTCCAGCCATAGCTAGAAAATTTGGCGGAAAAGACCACACAACCGCAATTTATGCCTATAAAAAGATTTTACAGGAAAGTGAGGAAAATAATAAAATGACGGAAGAATTAGGATTAATTAAACAGAGAATATATAGTGGATAAGCAGTATTAAAATAGTGTTTAAGAAGTAAAAAATAGTATTAAATATTTACGATTAAAAATAATACCAAAATTTTAACAATCTTAACCACTTATTTATACACATTTTTTTCACACTATAAAATACACCTAAAAACCCGCCAATTTAAACGGCGCTAATAACAATAAATATTTTAATATTAAATAATTATTATGAAGATAGAAGTTTTAAAAGAAAATTTAAAAACAGGATTAAATATTGTGGAAAGAGTGGTTGGTAAAAATTTATCGCTGCCAATATTAGATAATGTTTTAATGGACGCCGAGGATAATTTTTTAAGTTTAAGTTCTACTGATTTAGAAACCGCCATAAAATTATGGATTTTGACTAAAATTGTAAAAAAAGGAAAAACAGTTGTTCCTGCTAGATTTTTATCAAGTTTTATTTCTTTATTACCCAACGAAAAAATTATTTTAGAAGAAAAAAAACAAAATCTTTATATTGAATGTAAAAATTATAAAAATCAAATTCAAGGCTATAATCCAGAAGAATTTCCAATAATTCCTGAATTTAAAAATCTTGATTATTTAGAAATTAATAATAAAAAGTTTTGCCAAGGACTTGCTCAAATAGTTGATATTGCATCCCCTTCACAAACGCGACCAGAAATATCCGGCATTTATTTGTTTTTTTCTAAAGATGTGGTAAAAATGGTTGCGACCGATAGTTTTAGGTTGGCTGAAAAAACATTAACCCTGGAAAATCCTGTTAAAAAGGAATATTCTTTTATTATTCCTCAAAAACCGGCAAGGGAAATTATAAACATTTTAGAGGAAAAAGAGGGTTTGTTAAAAATATATTTTTCTCCAAGTCAGATATTATTTGACTTTCCTATGAAAGAAGTAAGTCATTCTCAAGTGCAGATAACCTCAAGGTTAATTGAAGGAGAATACCCGCCATACCATGAAATTATTCCCAGTAAATTTAAAACTAGGGTTACTTTAAAAAGAGACGAATTTTTAAACCAAATAAAAACAGCTTCGCTTTTTTCCGGTAAAATCAATGAAATAAAATTTACCGTTAATCTGCAAAACAAGGAAATAGAAATATTTGCTCAAAGCCCGGATATTGGTGAAAGCAGGTCTATTCTTTCAGGAAAAATAGAAGGCGAGGCGATAGAGGCTTCTTTTAATTATAAGTTTTTAATAGACGGCTTAAATAATATAAAAAGTTCAGAGGTGTGTTTTGATTTAAGCAAAGAAGAAGGTCCGTGTATTTTAAGGCCAGTGGGAGACACGAGTTATATTTATGTGGTGATGCCGATCAAGTCCTCGTAATAATTATCTTGCGCCAGCCAGCCAATTATTTATTCCTGCCTGCCATAAAACGTATTGCGGGTCAGCCGACGGATTTTGAGGCGGAGGGCCCAATGGGTCATCTTTGTTAATATAATATAAAATAGTATTTGTGTTATTTGGATCTAATTGTCCCAATAAAACAGGATTTCTGTTTGTTATCTGGTCTGGCGGAGTGAAGTTTTCAGCCGGGCGGGAAGTTATAATTTTTTCCATAACTTTTCTCCACATAGGGGCAGCTAAGCCAACCCCCGCATCCTTTGTTGGAGAATTATCGCTGTTACCAACCCAAACTCCCACCACAGTATAAGGCGTATAACCCATAGTCCAACCGTCTTTCAAATTTGATGTGGTGCCGGTTTTTACAGCAACTTGATAGCCTGGAAAATACAACGGAGAGTTTGGTCCAAAAATAAAAGATCTGGCATTATTATCAGATAAAATATTATTTATTTGTCTTGCCGTTTGGGTATTTAAAACCTTTGTAGGTTGTTTATTATTTTGTTCAATAATATTTCCTTCGCTGTCCTCTATTTTTAAAATACTCACCGATGAAGTCTGCAGACCCTCTGTGGCGAAAACGCCATATGCCGAGGTTAGTTCTAGTAAATTTGTTTCTCCGCCGCCCAACACTAATGACAGCCCATAGCGATCAGGATCGTTTAGTGTTGTTATGCCAAAGTCTCGCGCGGCTTGCAGTGTTTTATCCATGCCGGTTAAGTAAAAAATTTTTACAGAGGGAAGGTTGAGAGACCCGGCTAAAGATTGGCGCAAAGAAACTTTTCCTCTATATAACCCGTCATAGTTTCTGGGGTTATAACATTGTTGCCCAGACGAATCTATTGCGCCGTTTCCGTCTGCGGGGCAGTTTGGATTAAATTCTGTTTTTGCATCCCATAAAATAGTGTCCGGGGTAAAACCCTTATTAAAAGCAGTAGCATATACAAAAGGTTTAAAAGAAGAACCCGGCTGCCTTAGTCCCATTGTGGCCACATCAAATTTAGGGTCAAACAAACAGCTTCCCGAAGGTTTTTCGTCACATCCTATAGGATAAGGTTTTTCAAAATAATTTTTTGAGCCTACTAAAGATAAAATTTCTCCGGTTTTTGGGTCAATAACAACCAAGGCGGTATTGTTAGCGTCGCGGGCCATGTTAAATTTTTCTGAATCTTCAATGGTTTTTTCGGCATAGTTTTGTATGTCCCAATCCAGTGTGGTATAAACTCTCAACCCTTTCTCTTTTAAATAATTTTCGCCATATTTGTCTTCAAGATATTTTTTTACATACATTACAAAATGGGGGGCCTTTATCGGGGTTGTGTCTTCAGAAAAATTTATTTTTTCTTGTTTGGCTTTTTTCAATTCGTCTTTCGTAATATATCCAACCTGTTGCATGCGGTCTAATACGTAGTCTTTTCTTTGTATAAGTTCGTTCTTGTGGGTTCCATAAGGGGAATAATAACTTGGAGCGGGAAGAAGCGCCGTTAAAGTTGCGGCCTCTGTTAGAGAAATATCTGAAGCGGGTTTACTAAAATAAGTTTGGCTGGCAGCTTCAACCCCGTAAGCGTTTTGTCCAAAAGGAACCGCATTTAAATACCAATTAAAAATTTGGTCTTTTGAATATCGCCTCTCCAACTCGATACTTAAAACCATTTCCCTTATTTTTCTGGCAATTGACTTTTGGTTTGTCAAATAAACCGTTCTTATTAACTGTTGGGTTATTGTTGACCCGCCCTGATTGGCCGATTGAAGTTTCAAATCTGTTAAAATTGCCCTTAATATGCCCGCAAAATCTATTCCTCCGTGCTCATAAAATCTGGCATCTTCCGATGCCAAAATAGAATGTTTCAAATTATCTGAAATTTTATCAAAGGAAACTATTTCTCTTTTTTCTTCGCCATAAATGTCATATAAAAGAACTTTGCCAGTTCTATCATAAATTTTTGTTGATTGTATAAAAGGACTCTCGGTAAATTTTTCTGGGCGCGGGAGGTTCCATGTGTAATAAAAAAACAAGAATATCACAAAAAGGCAAAGCAACAAAAAAGCGAACGCCAAATATTTTACGACGGTCAATATTTTTTTTTGTGTAAACATGTTTTTAAACATATTCACACATCATACTCTAAAAAGAATTTATTTTCCAGAAGGTAATGGGGCGACAGACTTATACTTAAAACAAAAATCCCCGCCGGTTTTTGGGGATGTTTGTTTTTAATAGTCTAATTTTAGACCAAATTGCTGGTTTGCGGATTTCTATTCTTCTTCTGCTTCAACGTCAGAATCGTCTTCTTCGTCTAATTTATCATCTCCGTCTTTTTCCTCCTCTTCGTCGTCCCAGTCGCTATCTTCAAAATCGTCATCTTGGTTGATAAGTCTATTTAAAAAATCCTCTTCCATTTTTTAAAACCTTATTTTTTTAGCAAACTCAGCATATTAAATTTATTACGAAATAAATTTGTTCTGGGTCTGCGAAAAGAAACAAGGTTAGTTACCGACCCTTATGGGTCTTTTATCTTTAATTTTAATAACCCTTGTCCCTATTATATTTTTTCATAAATTATTGTCAATAGCGCTTTTTCCACAAGACATTAATAGGTTTTTAGCGAGGCGCAAATTGCTATGCCGATGGCGTCAAAGGCATCGTCTCTTTTTCTATTATTTTTTTTTAGGTCAAAGCGGTCCAGGTTAACGGTTTTTTTTATCATTTCAATAACCTGTTTTTTTTCTGCCCTGCCATATCCCGCAATTGCCATCTTCATTTGTAAAGGAGTAAATTCAAAAACCGGCAGTTTTTTTTCTGCAGCCGCCAGCAATATAACCCCTTTTGTCTGACTCACCGGCATTATAGTTTTTAAATTTTTAAAAAAGAATAAAGTTTCAACAGCCACTATTTCCGTCCTGTGCTTTTCTATCAGTTTTGTTATTTCTTTATATATTTTTTTTAGTCTCTCGCCAGTTGTTGCAAATTTATCAGTTATTATACACCCGAAATCAATAACCTCAAGGCAATTTTTCTGCCCCTTATGTTTTTTAATTACAGAGTACCCTGTAATTACTGACCCCGAAGCAATCTCAAAGGTCGTCATACAAATCCTTAAATTCTATGTTTATATTTTTTATCAAATTTATTTTATCTTTTCTGGATCCTCCTTTAATTTGTTTTTCTCTTTCTATCGCGCTCACTATATTGTCAAATTCTTTATAGTAAACTAATTTATTTACATTATATTTTTTTGTAAAACCTTTTACTAATTTTTCTTTGTGCTCTAAAACTCTTCTTTGTAAATTGCTAGTCACTCCGGTGTAAATAACAGTGTTTGTGTTGTTCATTAATAAATAAACATATCCTACTTTATCCATGTTCAGATTGCTTCGTCGCTTCGCTCCTCGCAATGACGAGAGTGGCGATTAGTTTTTTAGGTTTGAGTAAATTTCGTTTACAGCATCGTTGTCGTCTAACGCGTCAAACAATCTTTGCGCCCGTTCTTTTTCTTTTTCTAAAATTTCAACTTCTTCTTTGGCAATATAGTCTAATTTTGCAGACTCAACTTTTAATCCTTTTCCCTCTAAGGTTTTTTTAACACTATCTAGGTCCTCTGGTTTTGTGTAAATTTCAAGTTCGTCGCCAAACCATTTTACATCATCTGCCCCAGCTTCAATGGCAATCATTTCTATTTCGTCATTTTTGGGCATTGGGCTTTGCGCTTTGGGATTTATTATTATCGCTCCTTTTCTTTCAAACATCCACCTTACGGCTCCCTCGCCAGCCAATTTGCCGTCATTTTGATTTAAAATAGATTTTATTTCTCCCAAGGTTCTATTTTTGTTATCTGAAATTCCATTTATTATTAAAGCAATTCCTCCCGGGCCAAAACCTTCATAAGAAACTTCTTCTAAACTTTCTCCGGCTAATTCTCCCGTCCCTCTCTTAATTGCCCGTTCAATATTTTCTTTGGGCATATTCATATTTTTGGCCTGTTCTATTACAGCCTTAAGTTTAGAATTTTTAAACGAGTCTCCCGATCCGCCGCCATCTTTGACGGCTATTGCAATCAGCCTGCCATATTTAGAATATATTTTTCCTTTTTTTGCATCATTGGCCGTTTTCGTGGCCATGATTGTTTTTGCATGACTATGTCCTGACATGGGCGTTATTTTTTAATTTTAATTTCACGAACAATACAATTCCCGCAGAAATTATTGTTATTGCCAGAGCCGTAAAAAACAAAAACCAAGGGCTTGTTTTGTTTTTTTCTTGGCTTAAACTTTGGCTGATATCTGCCGTGAAGTCCTTTGCTTCTATATTGTTCTTAACAGAATTTCCCGTTTTTGGCAAGGTTTTTTTGCTTACGGCAATAATATTTGTCGCAGAAGGAGTTAAGGTTTTGCTCCATTGCCAGCCAGAGTTTGTTTTGTTATACGATTGTCCAAGCAACGCTTTTGTAAAAGACACTGAATCCTTTACGCTCCCATCGGGAGTTACTAAATCTAAGCCGTCTTCATCGTTGTTTAAAAGTATTTCTGTTTCGGGACGTTTTAAAACCAAATAAGCATTTTTTAAAATTTTTGTATCTTTTGTAAAAGTAAAAATTGTATTAGTCCCGGCAATATCCTTAATTTGCCAGCCGGATAGATCAACTTCAAAATCATTGTTGTTATAAAATTCTATCCATTCTTCTGTCTCATCGGATCCTTCGGGGCTTGGCAAAACTTCATTAATAAAAACTCCGTCCGGATAAACTATCGCTGGCATGTCATTGCGAGGATCTTCGGGCGACGAAGCAATCTTATTCGAGGTTGGGGTTGCCGCGTCGGCTTGCGGGCCTCCTCGCAATGACAAACTATCCACATATGCCAGCCCTTGGTCTTTTATTTTTTTCAAAGTTTTTTCTCCAATGCCACTTACCCTTAATAAATCATCAACCGAAGAAAATGGCCTATCGTTTATTATTCTTTGCGCCATTGTCGGGCCTATACCTGTTATCTCGTCTAATTGTTGTAGCGACGCCGTATTTATTTCCACCTTGTCTGACGCCAGAATAAAGGCATAGGGCGATGCAAAAAACAATATAAATAAAAACAGTAAAACTTTTTTCATTATTTTTTGACGCGGACGTCCACGCGCACTGTTTTGCCCTCTTGTTTGGCTTGGGCAGTTATACTCTCAAGATATTGCGATAGTTCCTCGATGTCTTCATGGTCTTCTATCAAAGTAAAAAAGTTTATCTCGTTTTCTGATTCTGATTCTGAATCAGGTTCTAAATTTAGTTTTTCCATATTTTTTAATTATATTAATTGGCTCTGGCTATTTTTTATTTTTATGCCGAGGTGTTCGTAGGCAAGCCGCGATGCAATTCTGCCGCGGGGAGTGCGCTCAATAAATCCCATCTGCATTAAATACGGCTCGTAGATGTCCAAAATTGTGTCTTCTTCTTCCATTGCGGCAGCCGACAAAGATTGCAAGCCAACAGGTCCGCCGTCAAATTTTTCAATTAAGGCCAATAAAATTTTTCTGTCGCCGGGTTCTAACCCCATTTTGTCAACTTCCAAAAAATTTAAAGCATGTTCTGAAGTTTCTTTTGTGATTATTCCATTGCCCCCCACTTCTGCAAAATCCCTTGCTCTCTTCAAAAGCCGGTTGGCAACGCGAGGAGTAAAGCGCGAGCGTTCAGCAATAATTTTTATTGCGTCTGGCTCAATTCTAATTCCCAAAAGTCTGGCCGATCTTTCAACTATTTTTTCAATGTCTTCTGGTTTATAAAAATTTAACTGGAAAATTGCCCCAAACCGGCTTCTTAAAGGAGCTGAAAGCAAGGCAGGTCTTGTGGTGGCGCCGATTAAGGTGAATTTCGGCAATTTTAATTCCATTATCCGAGCCATGGGCCCCTTGCCTAAGATTAAATTTAATTTATAATCTTCCATTGCGGGATATAGATATTCTTCAACAGTATTGTTTATGCGATGGATTTCATCTAAAAACAAAACATCGCCCTCATTTAAATTTGTTAATATCGCCGCCAGATCTCCGGCCCTTTCAATTGCGGGGCCCGAAGATATTCTTATTTCTTTTTCCATTTCCAGCGCAACTAATTGCGCCAAAGTTGTTTTTCCCAGCCCGGAGTTTCCATAAAACAATAAGTGGTCAGGGGACTGACTTCTTTGTTTTGCCGCAGTTAAAATTATCCTTATATTCTCCTTGATTTTTTCCTGGCCGATATAGTCTGACCAAGTTTTTGGCCTTAATGCAGAATCTATCACTTCATCTTCCTTTTCTGGTTTTTTGTCTAAAACGCTTGACATATGTATTAAAAGGTGATAATATCAAAACATTGAAACAGCTCTGGAGTTGGAGGTATTTATTTGGATTTTTCTCAGTTTCGGATAATTTTGCTCCGGCTCGGTTATTCCTCAGAAAAATCTTTATTTATGTCCCAGACATAAAAACTACCTCCAACCCCAGAGCCGTTTTATTTTACTTCTGTTTCTGGTTGCGCCTCGTCTTCTTCCACAACCCTTTTAACCTCTTCCAAAGTTGTGTCCCCCAAAGCAACGTCAATTAAACCGGACTGGTACATTGTTGTCATTCCCTTTTTAATTGCCAAGTCGCGAATTGAAGAAACCGGCGGGTTGGTCAAAATAAATTTTTCCATTTCAGAGTCAACTAAAAACGCCTCAAACAATCCCTGTCTGCCTTTGTATCCCGTGAAGTTGCAGAATTCACATCCTTTTTCTTTTACTCTGGCTATTTGCAGTTTGTCTAAGTCGGGCAGTTTTATAGAAGCGGGCAGTTTTTTCAAACCTCTTTTTAGTTCAATTAGTTCGTCAGAATTGGGTTTTGAAACCGTTGAACATTTTTTGCAGACTTTTCTCACCAACCGCTGGGCTATCGCCATTTTTAACCCCGATGCGATTGAAGAGGGTTCTGCTCCCAGGTCTACAAGCCTTGGAATGGTTCCAGCCGCGTCATTAGTGTGCAAGGTAGAAAGCACCATGTGCCCGGTTAAAGCCGCCTGCAGGGCTATTTTTGCTGTTTCAAGGTCTCTAACTTCACCGACCAGTATAACATCGGGGTCCTGCCGCACAATTGACCTTAACCCGTCTGAAAAATCGTATCCTTTTTCCGGAGCCACTTGCGTTTGTGAGACGCCCTTTAAGTGATATTCAATCGGGTCTTCAATCGTGATAATTTTAATTTCCGGATTCTGAATTTTTTTTAGAAATGCGTAAAGCGTCGTTGTTTTCCCGGACCCCGTGGGACCGGTAACAATTATCATTCCGTTTGGTTTTGAAATTTCTTTTTCAAAAATTTTATACAAATCTTTTCTTAATCCCAAATCATCTAAACCGATTAAACTTTTCGGATTTAAAATTCTCATTACAATTGATTCTCCATATTCAGCGGGCAAACTGGAATTTCTTATTTCAATTAACGTCTCGCCAACTTCAATTGTGAATCGGCCGTCTTGGGGCTTGTCTGTTATATTAAGTTTTAAATGCGACAGAAGTTTTAACCTTGAAACTAAGTGTTGGTATATATTTTGGTCAAAAAAAACAACATCCTGCAAGATGCCGTCTAATCTTATTCTTAGTTTTGCGTTTGAGTCTTCGGGCTCAATATGTATATCGGAAGCCTCTAATTTTATAGCTCCTAACAAAATAATGTCTAAAAGCCGAGTAGTGTCTCCGGCTATATGTTCTTCAATTTTTGCTTTGAAAGCGGAGATGCTTTTGACCTCTTTTTCCAATTCCAAAATAACTTCCGGAGAAATCGTTACAGACCCCAATAGCTTTTTTGCAGACTGTTCCATATTCTATTAAATTATTATTATTTTTTAAAAAGATTGTCTTTTATTTGTTTTATGTCGGCTCCTCTTCTCATCAATAAACTTGCTGTTTCAAAAGTTTCAGGGGTTACTTTTGAATTTCCAAAGTTTTTTGTAAAAGCCATAATCCCAGCCAAAAAACATGTCGCAGACTCTTCTTTAACAGACTCAATATGCGGGTTTTTTACAAGATCTAAAACTGTCTCAGCCAGAGAGGAATTTTTTATTAAGTTTATTTTACCGAAGTTTTTGTTTTCTGTCCCGACCCCGTCGTGGATCCCTGACAAATCAGTCGGGATCGCCTCGTTTGCGTTTTCTGGAAGCAACGTCTGAATTTGATTTTCATAATCTATGTTTAAAATAGGAGAATCAAGCAGAAACCCAAAAGAGTCCATTTTTTTTGACATCTGGTCTCTAAAATCTTTTATTCCCAAAGTTATTATAAGGTCTGGCCTGGTGTCAGAAAAGTAAAAAGAAATATCATCTTTTTTTATAATTCCTTTATTTAGAACCAGATGGACTTTCAGCCCATGCTCATCTTTGTCGTAAAAAATTTGCGAAATATCAGCTACCTTGCTTGGAATTGAAATGACAAAATTTTTGGGATAAGAGATAAAATCTAATGAAGGAATTAAAAATTTCAGATTTTCCGGAAGAGTTTCGTCTATAACTATGTTTACATTTTTATTTAATTCTTTTAAAGTATAAAAAAGAGCCAAAGCGGTTGCAACGCTGTCGGGGTCATAATTTCCGTCAGGGATGATATAAATATTTTTAGCCTCGTTAATAAGTTGTCCCGCCTGTTGGCGAGGATCCTCGATTTCTAATCGGGATTTTGCTTGTTCCAAGTTTTCCATAATTTTAATTAACTGGGTTGATTATTACAAACTATATTATTTTAAAAAATAAATCAAGTGCCAAAGAAATATACCGCGCCCGCAGGCAGGCAGGCAACAAAAAGTTTCCGGCAAACACAGGAGTTGGGCGAAAGTTTTGCCAAAGAAATTTTAAAACAAGGCGCCAAAGAAACCGCAGTTGTTTTGGCGTTGCAAGGAGATTTGGGCGGAGGGAAAACAACATTTTTACAGGGTTTTGCAAAAGGTCTGAATATTCAGGATAAAATACTCAGCCCAACTTTTGTTATTTATAAAAAATTTAATATTCCAAAAAACAGACGATCGTCTGTTTTAACGAATAAATATTTATATCATTTTGATTGCTACCGCATAAATAATCCCGAAGAAATTTTAGAATTAGGTTTTAAAGAAATAATTTCAGACTCTAAAAATATTGTCGCAATTGAATGGCCCGAAAAAATAAAAAAATATTTGCTTAAAAATACAATAACAATTGACTTCAAATTTATCGACGATCAAACCCGCGAAATAACGGTAACACTGGACAAAAGTATAAATTTTTGATAGTATAAAATCGGTTCTTTGGACAAATAGGCAGGAGGTTCCAAATGTTCTACGTTGAAGTTATATTTGCATATGGTCATTGTCAGTTGAGGATTTTTTACGGCCTTTTTCAACAAGAAAAGCCAGAAACAAATATATCAGGGTTCTTAAAAAAATGGTAAGGGATTGTCGCCAATTTTTTTAAAGCCGGAATTAGACGCGCTCTTTCCGGATTCAGCAAATGAATATCGCGACGTGGTAAACCCCAATCATATAAAGCACGTTCGTCACGGATGGGCCTCTTCCTGAGGAAAAATGGGAGCGGCAGCCCAACTTATGTGATTCCGTGGGCTTCTGGGTAATACAAGAGGAACTGCTCAAATTTTTGTAGTATGATGCCCGCCGCCGGCACAGAGATAAGCCTGAATAAACTCTGGCTTTTTTTGTAAAAACTTTGATACTAACAATTATGAAGCTTTGTAAAAGTTAGTATCGATAGAGATACGGAAGATTGGATACTTGTTTTACATTCTTAATGATATAGTATTTTCTAATCAAGAGATGAGCCCGAAATGGAGGAAATGTAAGCGGTCGGAAATTGAAGTTTTTGATTGTTAAATTTTTTAAATAATTTTTGTTT
>LBSQ01000031.1 GCA_000992015.1 Parcubacteria group bacterium GW2011_GWA2_37_10 | reverse complement strand
CAGTAAAACCATTCCCAGAAGCGCGCCCTTAATTCTGTCTTTTGCGTCGCTCTGCATGCCAGTGTTGCCCGCTGATGCAATTAGTTGAACGCTGGCAATAACCAAAGATATTAAAGCGATTGCTCCGGCTAACATTATTCCAAACCCAAACCAATAACTGATAAACTTGGCCATACAGTCTTGACCTGCGCAGTTATTTATATCCGGATAAAACGGTATTTTCGGGTATGTTATTTCAAGGGCGGCATAAGTAAAGCCGGCCATTGATAAAAAACATAGAAAGATTATTAAAAAAAGAATGTTTTTGTAATTTTTATTCATAATTATTAGAATGCGATTCTAATATACTAATTCATACTAATAATACTAATGCCGAATTTTTTATTCGTATAATTAGTATGCATTTGCATATTGGCATCGCACTATCGTTTTTCGCAACAAAACCAATTATCTGTTAATCCTTCAACGCCTTCTTTCCATAAATTTTGGCCATAGCAATGAGCTTTTATAATTTGCTCGTTAACTATTGTTTCTCCCCTTCCAATTGGCGGAATAATTTCGTCTTCTGCCCTTAAACAGCTTAAGAGTTTTGCTTGGTCTCCGTTGGCGTTTTTTATCAAACTGCACGCATTCGTCGTTGTTCTTGAATAGGTTAGTTCTTTTAAAATATCGGATCTTTTTTCTGAAACAACAAAAGCATAAAGCTCCTTATATCCATAATATATTTTATCATTGTAAAATCCAACCCCTTTTTGTTCGGCCGGGCAGTTGTCGGTTTTTCCGCCTTTTAATAGGTTGATTATTTTTTGGTAGAACACGGCCGGCCTCCTTCGCAAGCGCTGTCGCACTTGCAATAACCTTGCTCTTCGCCGATTTGTTTTATATAACCCAAAAGATCCTTTGTATTTTTTGATATGTCGTCAAGTATTTTTATTAACGAATTAGCCCAGTTTTCAGTATCGTCAACGGTTCTTCCCACAGGAATTTCATTTTCTTCTGAGCAAAATCTTTCGTTTCCTATTGGTTTTGGCAGTTTTTCTTTTTTATTATTCCACCAATTTTGCTCGCAGTAAAAAGTTAACGGGTCGTCATTATAGGCAAGCTCACTGCATTGGCCGGAAACAACATTATTTTCAGAAATTTTTCCGTCTTTTACTGTTCCACACGGACAATCAGGGCAGTTTGAGGCAGACGGGCACTTGCCTGTTTCCGGATAAATATCAATACAGGGTGTGTCAGAGTCTTCTTCAAAAGGAGCATAAAGATCTGGGCAAACCTGATAACCCTGATGTTGAAAAATAAAAGATGCAGAATATTTTTCAGATTTTGAATATGGATATTCCAAACATTCTGGGTACCCCGAATGTTGCTGGGAGCCGTATTTACAAAGGTAGGAATTGTTTACGCAGTCTTTTAAATAATAACCGTTGTCTATTGCCCCGGCGCACTGCCTTAACCCGTTAGAGTTAAAAATACATTTGGTTTCGTTTTGCATAAGGCACTGCGAGTTGGTGTCGCATTTTTTTTGGCAATCTGCCAAACCCTTTGGGTCATCTGAAAATTCGTTTGAACAGGAATCAGAACAATTTACTTTGCAATAAGATACGCACCTCTCAAAGTTTCCGTAATTATCATTAGGCAGACATTTTCTCTGATTATAACATTTTTCCATGCACGGTTTTTGTTCGTCTATGCAATCATAATAATCGGATTCGTTGTCAAAATCTTTTATGTCGCATTTTTTGCAACTTTTGTAGCAAGAAAGATCTTTTTGGCTGTCGCCCGGGCAAACATTTTGGCAAACATTAAAACAACTTGAATCTCCGTAGCTGAACCCGTTGCAATATTTTGAGATGTTAATTTTATCCTTAGTTTCCGAATCTGAATAAGTTTTATTTTTTAATATAATTTTTTCTTCAGGCCTTGCGCCCTCATATAGTTTTAAAAAATCAATATACGAGGTTGAATAATAGCAATTATCTAAATCGCCCGCCGCATTTGTAAGTTGTTTTAAATCATTTTCAATCTTTGATTTAAAATTTTCTATTTTTTCTTTTAAATATGTGAGTTGTTCCGCAGTTTTTAAATTTTTCCATTTATCCTGGTCAATAATTATTACTGTTTTTTCATCAACCCGAACCTGTTTTTCTATAATGCCCGAAATATCAGATTGCAGGTTTCTGAACTGGTTTAAGCCGTTTTCAATTTGGTCTTTTACATTTTGCTCGCAACATTCGCCTGAGCCATTTTTGGGCGCTTTACAGGCGGCATCTTTGCATTCGCCTGTCGGGCACGATTTTTTTCCGTCTGCGCCGATTTGGGGTTGTCCGCAAGCATTAGGATTATTTGGGTTGCAAGTTGAATCGCATTTGCCCTCACAGGAACATTGGCTCATCAGCCCTGAGATATCATCTGATAATTTTTTTATGATTTCAGATTTTTTTTCTGCGGCTACTGCCAACTTCAAAACACAATCTGTACGGTCGTTGTTTGTTAAAGTGGGGCCAAAAACCCTGCCGCGGTCGTCTGTATCTATTGGAGCTGAAACAGGGTCTCCGTTAGAATCAAAATTATAACAAGCCATTGTTTTAGTTAAAACGTTTTCAGTTAAAATGCCAATTGGAATTTCGTTATAAATAACCTTCGGAGTATTTGGGTTTAATATTTCCGGTATGGGGTCTGCAACTATTACGGGCTTTAATCCGTTAAGACGGAAAATAGCCAAGTCAGGATTTATTGTATAAACAATTAAATATGAGCCCAGTATTAAGAATAATCCTAAAAATCCGGCTTTTATCCACTCTTTTCCTTCTCCGGTAAACTTGCCGCTTCCGAAAGAAATTAAATAATAAATGCCCCCGAATATGATTACAATGGCTGCCAAAGTCGCAGAAATAAAAATTCCTATGCTAAAAAAATACCGCGCGTATTCCGGAAAAGTTGAGGTGTCATTTAAGGACAGGCCAAAAACCGGCGGATATTGTATTTCAGAGGCGAAACAAAAACTCGGCAAAGTTATTGCGCAGAGAAACAACAAAAAAAAGAGAGTCAGTTTTTTAGTAACGATTTTCAATTTGATTGTCATTGCGAGGAGCCCGCAGGCGACGAAGCAATCTAAGTAATGGCCGAGATTGCTTCGCCTGTTGGCTCGCAATGACGCACAGCATTGTAAATTGTAAACTTCAAATTTGCGCGCGGGTTATATTTTCTCCTGTATCCAATTTTCTCTTCGCCTCCCTTAGCTTCAGTACTTCTTGCGGGTTTGTAGTAATAATTTGGTCTTCGGTTTGAGACGCCACCACAGATATTGCAACGTGTTTTTTACCGGCAAAAAACAACCCTTCTCCCACCGCCGCTTCCAATAACAAAAATTTTTCTTGTTCGGTTAAATTAAAAGTTTTTTGGACAACATCTATTGTGGCTGGCGACTGTTTTAGTAAAAACTGCAGAGAAGAGTTTGAAATAATTGCTTTGCCGTAATCTGATTTCATAAAGTCAGCCACGTCCTGCGTTATTGTTGTGACCCCAAGCCAGTATTTTCTGCCTCTTTTTACCAGCCCAAATAAAAATGAAGCGCCGTCTTCTGATTGCATCAGCCACCATGCCTCGTCAATCACCATAATTCTTTTTTTAAGTTTTGTCCGGACAATATTCCAGACATAACGGATTATTATATATAGAGCGATCGGTTTTAATGATTCCTCCATATCTCTTATGCCAAAAACAACAAAACTTTTATCTACCGTAATGTTTGACTGTTGGTTAAAAAACTCGGAAAAAGTTCCTTTGGTGAATTTTTTAATTCTTTTTACCAATGATTCGGTCCCCGACATACTCTCTAAAACTTCGGCAAAATCAGACATTAGCGGAGTATTATTCTGCCACGTTTTTGGATCGGATTCAGGTGTTATATCTCTTATTGCATAAGTTTCAGTTAAGGCTTCGTCTATTATGCTGTCTTCTTCCGGGCTTAATCCGCCGAGCATAATTCTTAACAACCCGACCAGGTTTATAATGTTTGACCTTAAAATATCTTCTGGCTCGTCGTCGGGACCGGGCAGAGGCAAATCAAAAGGATTTACGTGGCTTGGCGAACTCAAAGAAATTTTGAAGAAAGATCCGCCGACCGCGTCAGATAAAAACTCATATTCGTTTTCCGGGTCAATGACAATAACATCCACGCCCTGCATTAAATAACGTAAAATTTCAAGTTTCACCATATAACTTTTCCCGGAGCCAGACTTTGCGAATACAACACAATTTGCATTTTCTAAACTGAACCTGTCAAACAAAACCAAAGAATTATTATGGCGGTTGACCCCGTATAAAATTCCTTCGTTAGAACTTAAATCAAAAGATATAAACGGAAAAGCGGTTGAAAGGGGCTCGGTGTCCATTGGCGTATGCACATCTAACAAGTCTAAGCCGTAAGGACTGCAGGAAATAAATCCTTCTTTTTGGCGGAACAGAGCCGGCTTTATATAAATTAACCTTGATTCAAAAATAGACCGTAAAGTTAATTCTGTGTCCCGCAATTCTTTTTCCGAATTTTCATAAACGGTGATATAAAGCCCAAACCTGAACATTCTTTCCTGGGCTGTCATCAGTTTGTCTCTTAAGTTTTCAATATCTTTATAAGCGGTTTCCAAAGCCGGGTCGCGAACCAGCCCCTTTTCTTCTCTTTCTAAAATTTCCGAAGAAACCTCGGTTACCTTTTTTCTTAATTTTTTTAATATCAATTCTCCGCTTATTGGGTGTATAAAAAACGAAATATCCACAGGCGTGTTTAAATCAATGACCGGGGAAAACCAGCCGGTATTTAAGTATCTTGGATAAGAAAAAACGAAAAATGACTTGGCAAACCTTTCGCCGAGTTTTATGTGGTCTTGAGTGATTCCTATATATGGAGGGGCTATAATATCGCGCACATCAAACGCCTCTTCTTCAAAGATTTTGTCTTCCAACAAGTTCTCCTTTTTCTTTCCAAAAAGATTGTCTATTAGCGACATATTTTCACAGAAAAATTACAGATTTTCACTAATCACAGATTTTCCGTATCTGTGATCTGTGTAAATTCGTCGTCAATCTGTGTTTATCTGTTATTTTAGTAATTCGGGCAAAATTTCCGGGTAGTATCCAATTTCCGCTTGCTCTGGATGATGTATTGCCCAAAAAAGTTCTATCAATTCCGGGGTTGTCAAAGGAATTGCCTCAAGCCCGCACCTTCGTAACCCCATTGCCAAAAATTCCATTCTTTGCCACAATTGGGTTTTGCATCTCTGAAAATCTGCGTCTTTCATTTCCTGCCCTTGGTCTTTTTTATCTTTGGAAAATTGTTTTAAAAAGTTAAATTGTTTTGATGCTCCTCCTACTCCAAAAATTTCCATTAAAGTATAGGGAACGACAACATAAAAGTTTTTTGTCATAACCGTGTCTCCCACCACCATATTTTTTATAAATTCTCTGTAAGCTGAGGTCTGCTTTTTTAATAATTCATTTGTCTGCTTGTCTTCCAAATCTTTTAAGGCGTCTAAATACGGAGTTATGTTTATGTTTCTTGATTGAATAACAATCTGGCAGGAAAAATCTAGAGAATTTAAAAAGTTTTGAAAAGCATAAACAATGGCAGTTTGTTCTTCGTCTGATTTTAAGGCAAAATTTATAGACGAAACCATTAAAACTCCTCTTATAGAGTTGTTTTTTAAAAGCAAAACTCCCTCTCTGATATCTTGTATTTCCAAAAAATTTTGTGTAGCGGATTCCGCCATCGTTTTAATTTGAAATTTTAAATTTACAATTTGAATTCAATTTACAATAAATTAATTTTAAATTTGAAAACATTGCTAATTTTTTGTGGAAGAGGCGATTTTTCCGAATATAAGAATAAACTCTTTTGCTTCTTGCCATAGTTCGCGCGCCTTTTCTTTGCGCCTTTCATCATCAATTGATTTTCCAATTAGTTCCAGCCAATAAAGTGTTTCTTTCGATTCCTTTTTACAGATAAATATCTTATTTTGAAAATCTCTTTTACTCGAAGCGCCGTTTGCCTCTCTATAGTTCGCGCCAATACTTGTGCCAGAACGGATTAGCTGGTTTACTAAAGGGATAGTTATTGCGTCTTTAGGACACATTTTACAAAAAACAATTAACTCGCCTGAAAATTTTGTTGTTCTTTCTTCTAAATCGTATTTATTTTCAAATTGTGTCATTTACTATTTTCAAATTGATTTCACTTAATTCCGCAGAATTACAACGAGCGGAGCGAAGTGGTTCTAATTTCAAATTGTAAATTTCAAATTTATTTCGTACGCAGTTCCACTGCTGTTTTTGTTTTTTTTAATTGGCTTGTTTGCGCTTTTAAAACCGGCCCCTCGTCTATTTTTTTAATTTGAGCCCGCTTTATTGTTTTAAAAGGATAAGGAGACTCTTTCTTTTTCCAGGTATAATCTTTTGTTCCCGTTAAAAATCCAAAAGAAGAAAAAATAGTGTTTATTACCGGAACTCCATTTACGGTGACAAACGCCAAAAGCGCCGCGCCTCCGAAAATAACAAAAGCTAAAATTATAAAAAGAAAAAACGGCAGAATAAAATATAAAATAAAACAAATAACGCCGGCTCCCACCAGATAAAAAAATTGTCTGAAAGAAATGAAAAACGCTATCTTCCCTTCTTGTTCAATAAATTGCGGAATTGGATATTGCTCCATAATACTACTAATTTACTAATTTTTACGAATATACTAATGTGTTATTTAATGTTAAGTATGCGTTTTGACTTTATTCCATGTCTTGTAAAGTTGATCAAAAGTCCTAGTTGCAATTTTTTTATTTTTAAATAAGAATAAATTTGTTCAATATCTTGCCTAGAAAATCTATCGCCAGTTTTTAACTCTAAAACTATTTTATCTTCCACTAAAAAATCAAAAAAACACTTTCCAATTTTTACATCTTTAAACAATAAAGGGGCGTAGACTTGCTCTTTAAAATTTAATCCGATTTCTTTTAAGGATACTGCTATTGCTTTTTGGTAATATTTTTCTAAATATCCAGGGCCCAGTTTATTATAAACCTCAAATAACGCGCCGATAATTTTATAGCTCAATCCTGGATGCAATAAATCTGTTCTGATGTTTTTCACAGGTAAACTGTTCGTTTTCACATTAGTATATTACTTTGAATTACGAAATTGACTTTTAAGAATAAAATTGTTGTAAATTAAAATCATTCCGACTTGTCATATTTTTTGAAAAAGATAAATTGTGATAAGTTTTTTTCCCAAGTTTTGTATAATTTACAATTAAACGATTTGATAAGTTAGCAGACTGTATATGTAGTTAGCGATATATCCGTCCGCTGATCTCGGCAGGCTGGTGAGCAAGCCGTAAAACATTTTTAAACTTCTGAAATTCAGCTCAACAATCGCTCGTGTTTTGTAAAGCGCGTCCTGCCATTCGGTCATTATAACTCGCATATTGTTTCTTGGTTTTGTGAATAAAATCCGTTTGTTTTCCTGATAGAATTCCCGACTTAATTTCTTTGAAACATAACCTGCGTCGGCGACGAATATTCCCGTTAAATCTTTAGAAAGTGGAATAACAACCTTGGTGTCGTGGATATTGGCAGAAGTGAATTTCAGAGATAAGATTTGCCGTTTTAAGTCTGAAATCAGATGCAATTTGAGACCAAAATACATACCTTTTGCCGATCTTCCGAAGCTTGCCAGTCCTTTCATTGTTTTGTGCGAGTTCGCATTTTTGAAGAGGCA
>LBSQ01000030.1 GCA_000992015.1 Parcubacteria group bacterium GW2011_GWA2_37_10 | reverse complement strand
CCGCCATCTTGAAGAGTATGTAAAGAAAGGCACTAAATCATATTCCGTATTTATCTCACCAAAATCTTTCATTGATACTGAACGCTATTTTGATTTTATCAAAAAGGATGGCTTGGAAGTGAGAATTTCGGATATTGCTAAATTTGTCCTCGGTCTTGAAGAAAAGACAACATTGAATGAAGCGACCTTGTAATCACCAACTTAAAATTAACTGACGATGCAATTACAAAAAGTAAAAATTCATAACTTTAGATCCGTGTTAGAGGCGGATTTTGATTTAGAAAAATACTCTTTGCTTGTTGGTGAGAACAATGCTGGGAAAACAAATATTATAACGGCATTGAGAATTTTTTATGAGGACGATATAAAGTTTGACGCAAAGAATGACTTCCCAAAATGTAATCCGACAGATCAAGAAAGCTGGATTGAATTGGAGTTTTTAACCTCTGATGATGAACAAACATCACTAAAAGACGAATATAAATCTGCTGACAAAATCCTAAAAGTTAGAAAATACTTAAAATCTGAAAATGAAGATCTAATCAAAAGCGGAACTAGCAATATTTTTGCTTATGAATCCGGTAATTTATCAGCGAACCAATTTTACGGTGCAAAAAATATTTCACAAGCAAAACTCGGCAGGTTATTGTTCATACCAGAATTAAGCAAAACTGATGACAACTTCAAAATGTCTGGTCCATCGCCTTTGCGAAATATGGTCGATTTTGTAATGCAAAAAGTTGTTAAGAACAGCCCAACATATTCAAACCTTCAATCAGCTTTTGAAACTTTTAACAAGGATTTCAAAGAAGAATCATCAAAGGACGGATTCTCATTAAACGAGCTTACAAACGATATTAACAAAAATGTTGCAGAATGGGGTATAAATTTTGGTCTAGATATAAACACGATTACAGCCGACAACATAATAAAAAATCTTGTTTCTCATTATGTTGAAGACAAACAATTAAATGACCAGAGAGTCCCGATAAACTTTTTTGGTCAAGGATTACAGAGACACTTAATCTATACCCTTATTCGTGTTGGTGCAAAATATATTGATAAAAAACAGGATAAGAAAAAAGAATTTTCCCCAGATTTAACGATTATTTTGTTTGAAGAACCGGAAGTATTTTTACACCCAACACAACAGGAATTTTTGAATGCGGATTTGAAAAAATTATCGGAAGATCCAAACCAGCAAATACTATGTTGCACACATTCGGCGATTTTTGTTAGCAAAAATGTTGAATCTCTACCATCTTTGTTGAAAGTTATTAGAAACAATGGTCAGACAAAAATTTATCAGCTAAACAAAAAAGAGCTAGACGCATTATTTGACGAAAATAATAGCATGTTCAAAATGTTTTCTGATAAACTTTTAGATTCTACGATTTCGCAAGCCATAAAAAATGAAATTAACAGAAGGAATTTAGGATCAATCGCAAGCGATGATGAATTGAAACTCGAAGAAGAATCTTTGAAATATTTTTTATGGCTTGATAATGAACGCTCATGCTCTTTTTTTGCAAAGCATGTTTTCATTTGTGAGGGAGCGACAGAAAAAATATTTTTAGATCACTTGCTTGATACAAAATGGCTTGATTTGAAAGCAAAACATTTTTATTGCCTTGATGCTATGGGGAAATACAATATCCATAGATATATGAATTTGTTTGGAGAACTAGGTATTTATCACTCTGTTATTTTTGATAAAGATCAGAATCAAGGGATACATGATTTGATAAACGGCTTTATTGAAAACAAAAAGAATAATTTTACAAAAGGAATTTATAGTTTTGATTCTGATATCGAGCATTTTGTTGGAATAGGAGAAGCAAAAAGAAGGGATTTGAAGCCGTTAAACATCATGTGGAATTACAAAAACAACAAAATTGATGATAACAAAATAACCGAATTGAAAAAAATAATTGAAGGATTGATTTAATCATTGAAAGTTGATAAATTAAACAACATAAACAAGTCCGCCGAAAAATCCGTCCGTCCGAAAGTTTTGGGGGCGAAGCGCGACAATCAAAATTCGCAGTCCGGATTTTCGTCAAAAAAAGTTCGGATTTTGTCCAAAAGGCACCGCCATGAACACTTTTTTAAAATATTTTATAGTGTTTTTTTGTTTCTTTGCTTTGCCGATTTCTTGTTTTGCTGCTGATTTTAACCCCGAAGCAATATTTTACTTGGCAAAATATAATGCGGAGGCAGGAGTTAAAAGTATAGAACAAAATTGGCAGAAAATTGATATTTTGGCTCCACAGATGCACACGGTGATTTTTAATAATAATAGCGCTAAAATCATCGGTGGATTCGGACCAAAATTAAAAAAGGCGATAAGCGACCATAGTTTAAAAGTAATGCCTCTGGTTGCCAATGCCAATTTTAACCAGAGCATAATGCATAAACTTCTCGTTTCTCCTTCACAGCAAGACAGAGTTATAACGGGCCTTGTTTATCTCGCCAAAAGAGATAAATATATCGGCTGGCAATTTGATTTTGAGAATATAAATTATCAAGATAAAGACTTATACTCCGCGTTTATTGAAAAAGCATCAAAGTCTTTTAAAAAGAACAATTTAATTTTAACCGTGGCGGCAATCGCAAGGTCTGTTGACTATGAAGACACCGATGCTTTTCTAAACTGGGGAGGAGCTTACGATTATAAAAAATTATCCGAATCGGCTGATTTCATAAGTTTGATGGCGTACGACGACCCCCAGTCAAAAGGCCCAGTTGCATCAGTTGAATATGTAAAAAAAATATTGGATTATATAAAGGACAAAATTCCGCCGGAAAAGCTGTCGCTGGGAGTGCCGCTTTATTACTGGAAATGGAATGCCGACACCAACAAAAAAGTTGGCTCCGGATTTTTTAACAATGTTATGGTTATAATAACAAACTTTTTGCACACCATTAATTTTGATGAAAGTTTAGCCGTTTCATCATTAAGTTATTCATATAATAACAGAAACTACAAAATCTGGTTTGAAGACAAAAAAAGTTTTAAGGTTAAACTGGATATTATAAAAGAGAATAATTTACGAGGATTTTCTGCATGGCTCTTGGGAGGAGAAGACCCGGCTATTTGGACATTATTAGACAAAAACAGTTGAAGTTTTGTCAAATTTAACGTAGAATGAATTAATCATTTAATATGGCTTTACAAGCGATTATTTTTTTGTTATTAGGAATAGTTATTTTAATTTTAGTTGCAATAAACGGTTTTTTGCTTTGGTATTTTTATAAAACAAATAAAAAAATAGACACACTTTTGGAAAAGGGAAAAATAAAAGATTTCAAAAATATCTTTTTGTCGCAAAAAGAAAAAAATAACGATTTAGAGGAACAAATAAAGGAAGCATTTTTAAAAATTAAAAATTTAGACAATATTTCTGAAAGAACCATTCAAAAAGTAGGAGTAGTAAGATTTAATCCATTCAATGATTTGGGCGGAAACCAAAGCTTTGTAATTGCTTTGTTAGACAACCAAAACAACGGCTTTGTTATTTCAAGTCTTTTTATTAAAGAAGGGAACAGGGTTTACGCAAAATTTATAAATGCCGGAAAATCAGACCATTTATTATCAAAAGAAGAAATGGAAGCAATAAGCCACGCTAACGCGCGGTAAATCAAAATCCCAAACACTTATTTATGACCGCGAAAAAACAGCAAAAAACTGAAAAAAAACCGGCGCAAAAACTGGCAACCAGACCGCCCGTCGTGGTTGTTTTGGGGCACGTTGACCACGGGAAAAGCTCTCTTTTGGAAGCAATCCGTGACTTTAAAATTACCTCAAAAGAATCCGGGGGAATTACCCAGCATATCGGCGCTTACGAAGTGGAAATGACTGATTCTGCGGAAATCCTTCGGCAAACTCAGGGTGATTTTACGGTTAACCGTAAAATCACTTTTATTGATACGCCAGGTCACGAAGCGTTTTCTGCGATGCGCGCAAGGGGGGCTGAGGTTGCCGATATTGCGCTTTTGGTTATTGACGCGGCTCAATCAGTCCAACCACAAACAAAGGAAGCAATAATAGCGATAAAGCGGGCAGAAATTCCAATGATTGTTGTGCTAAATAAAATTGATTTACCCAATGCAAACCCGGAAAAAATAAAAGGGGAGCTTTCAAAAATTGATGTTCAAGTTGAATCATACGGCGGCACAATACCTGCTGTTGAGGTTTCAGCAAAAGAAAAAACAGGAATTGATGAATTGTTGGAAGTTATTTTACTGGTGGCTGATTTACAGGAATTAAAATCACAAACAGATGTTCCTGCCGAAGGCCTGATTATTGAGTCGTATATGGACGGATCAAAGGGTCCTGTAGCGACTGCCATTATAAAAAAGGGCGTTTTAAAAGCCAAAGACATTATCGCCACAGATTTGGCGATGGCTAAGGTAAAATCAGTCAAGGATTTTATGGGAAACGAAATCAAAAAGGCAACTCCGTCCCAGCCGGTTATTATATTGGGTTTTGAAAAAGTGCCGGCTGTCGGCGAAAAATTTAAAAGCTACAAAACGGAAAACAAAGCGTTAGAAGAAATAAAAAAAGAAAAGCCTAAAAGAGAAATCGGGCCGACTGTTTTGGATTTGTCGGGAGATAAAAAAGTTTTAAATATAATTTTAAAAGGCGACGTTTTCGGTTCGTTGGAAGCAATTGAGGGGATGTTAAAAAATTTGCCGCAGGATAAAATTGTTTTGAGAATTTTAAAATCTGAAGTTGGAGAAATAAACGAAACGGATGCAAAATTGGCGGAGATGTCAAAAGCCGCAGTAATCGGATTTAGGGTAAAAGTCAGCCCGTCTGTTCTAAAATTTATGCGAAACCCTTCGGCAGGCTCAGGGCAGGCGAAAGTGAGGGTGAAGACTTTTGATATAATTTACGAATTAATCCAGGATATAAGGTCTGGCCTAGAAAAAAAATTAGAGGCAGAGGTTGTAAGAACTGATGTGGGAAAATTAAGGACAATTTTAGTTTTTTGGGGAGAAAAAAACCGCCAAATTATCGGCGGGAAAATAACTGAAGGTGAGTTGAAAAAAGGTTCAAAATTAGAAGTTTTTCGCGATGACCCTTCGGCGGGCTCAGGGCAAACCCAAAAAATCGGGGCAGGAAGAATCGTAAACCTGCAGAGAGACAAAAAAGATATAGACAAACTTTCTAAGGGCGACGAAGCAGGCATACTTTTTGAGGGAAATGTAAAAATAGAGAAAGGAGACATATTGGTTGCCTTTGTTGAAGAACGTAAAAAGGGAGAACTATGAGTAATCGTGTTGTCCCGCAAGACGGGATCCCGCTACGCGGGAAAAAAGTTAATTCTCTGTTAGAACGGGAGATAAGCAAAATTATTTTGAGAGACCTTGCTTTTTCTCCGGAAATTTTAGTTACCTTGACAAGGGTTGAGGCGACTTCAAACCTGATTGAGGCAAAAGTTTATATCTCGGTTTATCCCGAAAAAAAATCAGACGAAGTTATAAAAAATTTAAACAGAGAGGTTCACGATATCCAGAAAAAAATAAACAAACTTTTGAGAATGAGGCCGGTTCCGCGGATTAGGTTTGTAAAAGACGAAATTATCAGCCACGCAGGAAAAATTGAGCAACTGTTAAGCCAATTGAAAAAAGACGAAAAATAAAGTAAGATTAATTGAGAATGACGGCGTGGCGAAGCTAGTTACGCGACGGTCTGCAAAACCGTTACACATGGGTGCAAATCCCATCGCCGTCTCAAAAATGAGAAAATATTTTGTTAATGAGAACTTTTTCGACGAATGGACACCGAAAATGGCGTATGTTTTAGGATTTTGGTTTGCGGATGGATATATGCGTCACGAAAAATCTTATAGAATTAGTTTTTGCTCAAATGATTACGATATTTTAGTTTTGATAAGGAATTGTTTAGGCTCCAATCACAATATTGTTAGTCAAAAAAAAGATGATAGCAAAGATCTTATAATATTTTCTAAAAAATTATATTTAAAGGTATCGGAGCTGGGAGGGAAAAGACATAAAAGCAGAACTATTATTTTTCCTGAAGTTCCTGATAAATTTTTACCAGATTTTATTAGAGGATATTTTGATGGAGATGGGAGTGTTTTTTTTGTAAAATATATTAACACAAAAAATAAGAAATTACGCAAAGAATTAAGAAGTAATTTTACTTCAGGTAGTGTCGATTTTTTGGAAAAATTACAAGATATTTTAAATAAGAAATTAAACTTAGTAAAAAAGAAAATATGCGGGTTCAATGATGGCAGGTCGCTAAAATTAGGATATGGGACCTATGATACTTTAAAATTATTAAGATTTATGTACTATCCAAATTATCCGGTCGGCATGACAAGAAAAGCAAGATTTTTGTACAACCCCAAAACACAAAATTTTGCCAAAAAATACGATCATTTTTTAGAAATGGATGAATTTAATTGGAAAAACAGCATACGCGCGACTTTTAAAACATAAAATATGCCCAGGTGGCGGAATGGTTTACGCGAGTGACTTAAAATCACTTGAGAGAAATCTCATGCGGGTTCGACTCCCGCCCTGGGCACATGAATAATAAGTCAAAAATAAAAATAAACTAAAATTTTTGACCAGTGGAAATCAATAAAGAGACGACATTATATTAAAAAAAATTATCCTTCAAAGATTGGTTGGCAGTTGAATCAAAAAATTTCAGCTTAAAACTAAAAACCCGCGTAGCGGGTTTTTAGTTTCAGTTTGTTAAAATTCATTAACTTTCAATAACTTCAATGTCTGTTAATTTTGCTCCAAAGTTTTTTGCTTGCGAATACTCGCTCATCCAAATATCAGCATGGTATTTGCCTTTTCTGGTATGCATCCTGTCTTCAACGATAAAAATTTTATCGCCGAATAATTGAGGAATTCTTATTTTAGTGCCAAATGGCAAAAGGTTATTTGCTATAATTCCGTCAACCACATGCTTGCCGGAGGCCGTAGTAAACGGAGTATCATCTGTTTGATCTGGCGCGCTAGAATAGGCGGTGATTATCATCTTCACCTTTTTGATTGTTTCATAGGCCTCTTTATTTAACTTACAGACAGTCAACTTCCCATTTTTTACAAGTTTAATAGAAACTGCAACTGGCGTTGGGTTTTTAAATTCAGCATTGATTATCTGCGGAGCCAACACTTCAAATAATATGACTCCGGCTATAAAGCCTGTGATTATAGAGCCGATTAAGGGGTTTTTACCTCTTAAAATTATCTCTTTTGTAGTCTTTATTATATTAATCATAATAGTTATATTAAAAAAACTCCCTACACAGGAGTATGTTTTAATATTAGCATATTCAAAGCCCCTTGTCAATAGCTACACGACGACCATAAACATCTGTCAATATTGACGTTTTTGAGTATATTTATGATTTCGCTCGAACCTACTTTATCAAAAATTCCTGAAAAAATCCACTCGCTCCGCCCCGCCGCCCGTCGCCGCCGATGACGGCGGCCTGCCTTGCAGAAAAATTTTCTCTGCTTTTTTATTTTACGCGCGCCCGTTGGGGCGGCGGGGCTTCGCTTCGGCTCGCGGGCAAAAATTTCCTCCCCCCCAACCCCCTCCATTTTTGCCCGCTCGCCTAAATGCGCGACGAAAATATACAAAAACTTGCTATGGCAAGAAAACTAAAAAATTGATATAATAAAGTTGTCAGAGTATCCACGGGTCAAATACTAGCTGCTTTTTTTCTGGAAATCATATAAAATTAAAGTACAGGATTATGAGCAACAAAACATACAAAACTTTAGACCTGTTTGCCGGTATCGGAGGAATCCGAATGGGGTTTGAACGTGCGGGGTTTGAAACAGTTTTCTCTAACGATTTTGACCCGTATTGCAAACCGACCTACGACCTGAATTACAAAACAGCACAATTGGCCATAGGCGACATACAAAAAATAAAAAGTGCGTCGCTTCCTGATTTTGATATTTTGCTTGGCGGGTTTCCGTGCCAGCCTTTTTCTGTCGCCGGTTATAGGCGGGGATTTCTTGATACCGGACGGGGCAATTTATTTTTTGAATAACTTTAAATTATGCAAAAAGAAATTATTTTAAATTGGCTTGATGAATTAGCTAATAATAATCCGCAAAATTATCAGGAGTATTTTTATGATGATACAAGAAACTATGTCTTGCAAAATGAAAACTCGTCGGAAAAAATGAAAAAACTTTTTGAATGCAAAGATAAAAAAGCGGTGAAGAAGTGGCTCGATGATGTTTGCGGATATTTAGCTACGAACCTAGATACAGAATCTTTGATTCATGAATATTTTCAATAAAGAATATGAAACAAATAATTGTCCCTGAAACCCTAAAAGTTGGAGAATGCTATTCAAATGATCAAATTAAGTATGCTCTTGAAGTATCAAATTTGGGTGGAATAAGGCCGAGGCTAAAAAATAACAAGCTTGATTTTATAGTACTAATTACTTCGGCTGAAGAAAATAAAAACATAATTCGTAATCCTTATGCTGATAAAATTGAAGGAGATATTTTGACATATACTGGCGCTGGATTAAAAGGCGATCAAGAGGTTTCTGGTGTAAATAAAAGAATTATAGAACAAGCAGAAAAACCTATACCAATTTTAGGATTTTTGAAGGAGGGAGTTAATCAGTACAAATTTATTGGTTTTCTATTTTTATTAAGACACTATAAAGATTATCAAATAGATAACCAAGGGAAATTAAGAACTGTTTGGCTTTTTGAATTTCAAATTTTTTCGGATATTCCGCCGTTAAAAATAGTCAATTTTATTGATCCATTTTCCAGCCTCTACAATAAATTTAAGAAAGAACTTTTACCAGAAGATACGGTTATTGATTCGCTTTTGCCTAAACAAACAGAAGAAGAATTTAAAATTCCAAAGTTAGATGAAGAAATGCTTAAAAGCATAGAAAATTTA
>LBSQ01000029.1 GCA_000992015.1 Parcubacteria group bacterium GW2011_GWA2_37_10 | reverse complement strand
AATGGAGGAGGGCAGGCAGCAAATGAAACAATCTTTTGAACAAATGCCAGCAGGGGTGGAAGAGTGTCTTAACAATGCAATAGGGGCAGATATGGTTGAAAAAATGAAAAACGGGGTAATGCCCCAGCGAGATATTGGAGAAAAAATGCAAGGGTGTTTTCAAAAAATGGGTCCTCCGCCCGGGCAGGAAGGCCAAAATTTTCAGCCAGGACCCGGTCAGGAAAATCCGGGCGACCAAATAATGCCTCAGCAGGCGGGTCCCGGCGGATGTAAAGGACCTGAAGAATGCCAAAAATATTGCGAAAGCAATCCCGAGGCATGCAAAAATTTTGGTCCTGCCGGGCAAAATAATCAACAAGGTCCCGGGCCTAGCCAAATGCCCCCCTGCCAGGGAGAAAATTGTCAATATGGACCTCCGCCGCAAGGAACAATGCCTCCGGAAGGAATTCAGCCGCAGCCTCCAGATAATTTTCAGCAACCCCCTGCAGAACAACAACCAGCTCCAAGCGATAATTTGCCCCCGCCGCCACCTCCACCCGGAGCTTTCTTCAAACCAGAATCATTCTTGGGCTCAGTGCTTTATGTGATAGCAAAAGCCCTTTACAGCATGAGATAAAAAAATAAAAAAAAACGCCTCAGTTTAACTGGGCGTTTTTTTTATTTAGTTATTACCTTTGTTTTTCCCAGAAAATAAATCTTCCGTCTGAAATTGTATGCACAATTATCACTCCTATTCCGGTAAGAACAAAAAATAGAAAAGCGCTTGTATTTTCCATAAAATATAAAGTTATTCCAATTGCAATAAAAAATAATCCGTAAATGCTGTGGTGGGTGTGATATCCTAAAAAGATATTGTGATGCCAGTAATATTTGCGCCTTAGCCTTTTGTTTGTTTTTAAAAAGAATTCAAACATCAAGGTTAAAAGCAGGCCGAACACTAAACCCATTAAAGAAACAATGATTTTTTTTATCATATTATTATATTCTACCACTTTAAGGCGGTTTTTTGTTTAGTAATTGAATTTCACGCCCGAAGCTTCTCTCTCGGCCCTTTTACCGTCAACTTCTTTCAAGTGCATTTTTCTTATGCGGATATTTTTTGGAGTAACTTCAACCAACTCGTCGTCTCCGATATATTCTAACGCGTCTTCCAAACCCATTGTTTTTGGAGTTTTAAAATATTCTATTCCTCCGTCTCCTTTAGATCTCATATTAGATAACGCTTTTTCTTTGCAGACATTTACCCTTATATCGTTTGATCTTGCATTTTGTCCCACCACTTGGCCTTCATAAATTTCTACGGCAGCGCCTAAAAATAAAACTCCCCTGTCTTGAACATTTGTAAGGCCGTAAATATTAGTTGGTCCGGTATCGGTGGAAATTAGCGAACCATGATTTTTTTCTTTCCAGTTTCCGGGGTCCGGCAAATATTGGAAAAAGACTGTGTTTATTATGCCAAGCCCTTTTGTGTCGGTTAAAAATTCATTTTTATATCCAAATAATCCGCGTGTTGGAATTATAAATTCTAAAAAGACTGTGTTTCTGTCAACTCTCATTTCTTTAATCTCTGCTTTTCTCTCGCCCATTTTCTGCATTATGACGCCCTGATATTGCTCTGGCACTTCAATAAAAATTTTCTCATACGGAGTAAGTATTTTTTTATTTACTTCGCGGGTGATAACTTGAGGCCTTGAAACCTGAATCTCAAAACCTTCTCTGCGAAGCCTTTCAATTAAAATTGCTAAATGCAATTCGCCGCGGCCGGAAACTATCCATTGGTTTTTGTCGTTTTCTTCAACCCTTAATGAAACATCTGTTTCTAATTCTTTAAATAATCTTTCTCTTATCTGCCTTGTTGTTGAAAATTCGCCTTCTTTACCGGCAAAAGGGGAGTTATTTGCCATAAACGACATTTTAACAGTTGGCTGGTCAATATTTATTAACGGCAAGGCTTCGGGGTTTTCTGTGTCTGCAATTGTTTCACCGATTGTTACATCTGGAATTCCGGCTATCGCAACAATATCTCCGGCATTTATTTCTTTTGCTTCAACCCGGGCCAAACCTATAAAAGTCATTAACGAAGTTATTTTGCACTTTTTTTGCGCGCCCTGCCTGTTTATGTGCATTATCTCCTGACCGGATTTTATTATTCCATTATAAATTCTTCCAATTGCAATCCTTCCTTTAAAATCATCCGGGGTTATTAAGGTCACCAGCATCTGCAAGGGTTTTTCATTACTGGCGATAGGCGAGGGGATATGTTTTATAATCGCATCAAAAATTGGGTTTATGTCTTTCATTTTAGACAAGTCTGGTTCAAGCCCTGCTTTTCCAGCGCGGCCCGACCCGTAAATTATCGGAAAGTTTAAACTATGGTCTCCACTTCCCAATTCCAAAAATAATTCAAAAGTTGATTCCAGCGCGCGCGCGGGATCGGCTCCCTGCTTGTCTATTTTATTTATAACAACAATAATTTTGTGGCCCATTTCTAAAGCCTTTTTTAAAACAAATCTTGTTTGGGGCATAGGTCCCTCTTTCGCGTCAATTAAAAGCAAACAGCCGTCTGCCATATTTAAAACTCTTTCAACCTCTCCGCCAAAATCCGCGTGGCCCGGCGTGTCAATTATATTTATTTTTGTTTGCCCGTATTGCACAGAGGCATTTTTTGAAAAAATAGTAATTCCTCTTTCTCTCTCAAGTTCGTTGCTGTCCATAATCATTTCTTGGTTAACAACATCTTTGTTTAAATGAGTTTTTGACTGCCTCAAAAGCGCGTCCACTAATGTGGTTTTTCCATGGTCAACGTGTGCGATAATGGCTATATTCCTTATATTTTCCATAATAAATTAAATTATACACCAAATTTTGCCTAATGTAAAGGGATATAAAAATGAGCATACACAAATTTCTACGATCGTCCAAAATCAGGTAATCTAAAATTAAAGATATCTCTTGTACTCACGATCGTAGTCACAGAGGAAAACTTTTTTTGCAACAAAAAATCACCAGACCCAAAGGGTACCCCGGTGATTTTTTGTTTTTGTTAGATGTAATCCTTCGCCTGCTGGCTCAGGCCATTCGGCTCTAAAAGCCTCAGGCTCGAAGAGTAATTTTTTCACGTAGTGAAAAAATTACCAGCGGGAGTTGTTGCCTCCGCCGAACCCTCTGTCTCTGTTAAATCCGCCGCCGCCTGTTCTTGGGGCTCTTGGCTCCATTGGCCTGGCTTCGTTAACCGTGACATTCCTGCCATCTAAATCTTTGCCATTGAACATTTCAATAGCTTTTTGCGCTTCTTCATCAGTTGACATTTCAACAAATCCAAAACCTTTTGAGCGGTTAGTCATCTTGTCTATGATGATTGTTGCCGACTCAACTGTTCCGGCTGCTGCAAATGTATCTTTCAAAGTAGCATCGGTGGTGTTATAAGATAATCCACCAACATATAATTTTTTTGCCATATCAGGACCTCTCGCTTCGCAATATTTTTCTACTACTAATTAAATTTTTGGACTGCGAATTTATAATTGTTCGTCGGCTTATCATTTCATTGATAAGCCTCCTCACACTTCTAAATTCTCGTCTGCAAAAATTTAATTCTCGTTACGAAAAAATTGCAAATTGACAGGTCTTATTTCTTGATTAATAATATGTAAGCCGACCTAGTTCTTCTACGGCTTACTAAAAGTAACCAAGAAAGAAACTTGAGAGCAAATGCTCCTAAACTTACATTTTCATATTAGCATTATTACGAGGGCGTGTAAAGACCCATTTTTGTTTTAACTGCACAGATATTTAATAAATAGTTTTTGCCGTTTGGCTGTTGCAGATGCCCCGGCTTTTTTTAATTCAGCAGAAGATTGTTTTGATAATTTTTTAAAATTTTTATCAACTTCCAAGGCTTTGGGATTTACACAAAAAGCCAGATTATTTATTCCCATAAGCCGCAGTCCTGAAAGCGACCTTAATCTGGACAGCGCCACGTATCCCATTCCCTCCAAAAAACATTTTGAAAGGTCAATTTCAGCAGAATCAAGGTTCATTCCCTGGGATTTATGCACGGTAATTGCCCACGCCAGCCGTAAAGGCATTTGCGAAATTCCGGCCACAATTGAATTGTCCTCGTCAATTGTCCAATCAGCATATTTTACGGTTATTCTTTTGCCGTCTTCGGTTTTTACAATCGGCAGGTTTCCCGCGCCAAATCCAATTATCTTTCCCTGCGTGCCGTTAACATATCCCGCCTCGAAATTGTTTTTTATAAACATAACGTGAGCGCCCTCTTTTAAAACAAGTTTTTCAGGAGCTAAACAGCTTTTTTTTAAAATTTCAGCAACTATCGGATTGCCCCGTAAAACCATCTGATAATTAAATTCTTTGCCTTTTATTTTACTTAATTCAGCATAATTAATGCTGTCAACGTCAACATTGTGGGTGTAGAGTTTTGTGAAGTTTCTTATCCTTCGACTTTGCTCAGGATAAGGTTCCCTTATCCTTCGACTTTGCTCAGGACCTGCGACGTTGTTTTGCGAGCAGAACAACAGCTCGCGGGATTTTTCAGCTTCGTTGTCTCTTATATGATTTAAAATTTTATGCAGTTCTTTGTCTTTTGTGCGGTGCTGTTCGTCTAAATAGCAAACTTTAATTTCTAAACTTTTCCAAGCCTGGGAGTCAGTGATAAATAAGGGAACCTTATCTTGAGCGAAGCCCAAGGACTTTTGCGCAGTTTCATTCTGAGTGTTGTCTAAAGGCTTGTCATTTTTATATACAGGTGGAAGTTGAAAAAAATCTCCTGAGCACACAACCTGCAACCCGCCAAACGGCCGAGCGCTTCTTCTTATATATTGACAAATTTTGTTTACAGCCTCAAACTGCGAAGCCTTTATCATTGAAATTTCGTCAATAATCAAAATGTTCGTATTTTTGATTTTTTTTCTCACATATCCTTTTTTGCAAATTTCTTTTACTTCCTGCTCATTAAGTTCTTCGCGAATTCCAAGTCCAGACCACGAATGCAAAGTAGTTCCACCCATATGCGTTGCCGCAATCCCTGTGCTGGCTGTAACTGAAACCGCCACATGATTTTTTCTCAGGTATTTTATATATTCATTCAGCAAAAAAGTTTTTCCGCTTCCCGGCGGCCCCGTCAAAAAAACATTATACCCCGACTTCAGAATATCTAATGCTTCATCCTGTTTCATAATAGGGTATTATATCATTTTTTCCGTTCCCACCCAATCTCCACTTATTTTTAGTCTCCTTGCAACTCTCCTAAAATAATGATTTAATAAATAAAAAATATATCGCTACACTAAAAATATGATGAAAATAAAAGACCTGCCAAAAGTTAAAAGGCGAAGAAAAAGGTTGATTATAAAAATTAATAAATAAAATTACGAAAATGTTTGAACAATTTAAAAAGTTAACCGAATTAAAGAAAATGCAAGGCGAGTTTAAAAAAGAAAAGGTTACTATTGAGAACAGGGGAGTGTCGGTTACGATGAACGGAAATTTTGAGGTGGAGGAAATAAAACTTTCAGCAGAGCTTAGCCTTGAAGTTCAGCAGAAAATTTTGAAACAGTGTCTGAACGAAGCCCGCGAAAAAATTCAAAAAACTTTGGCTGGCAAAATGATGGTTTCAGGTTTAAGTTTTTAAATTAAAGACTATGGCTGAGACAAACAGAAACTATCAGGAGGGTTTTACATAAAATATAAACAAAAACCCGCTTTGCGTTTTCGCGCGAGCGGGGTTTTCGGTTTATTTTTTAATGAGTTTCAGGATAATTTTTAAAGATTTGTTTCTCTTTTTTTTCTTTGCTCCTTTTGCTTTCTTCAGCCGGCAAGGCGAGAAGCCAAGAGATCAAGGGTATTCTTAGTTTGTCTACAGACCAGTCGCTGTCTTTTAAAAGAGGTTTTTTCTCTTCCTGAAATTTTGTGAGTAACGCAAAAGTGGCTTGTAAATTCAATGGTGATAATTTGTTGTGTTCTATCAAAAATTGTTCTTTGCTTATCATAATTATTGCCATAATTCATGTTAGCACAATTTATCTTAAAAATCAACTTTTCGCATCTCTAAATTTTTTTATCCAAAATTAAGTCGTTAAGTATTTTTTTTACATCTTTTACGGTTTCAAAATCAATTATTGAGATTGCTAAAACTCCTTTGGCTATTTTTTTAAATTGTTCTTTTATTTTTGAAATAGCATCGGGCAAAACCATGTCGCTTTTGCTTATAAATATATACTCAGGTTTGTCCAGAAGTAATTTATTATAAGTTTCAAGCTCTGACCTTACGTTTTTATAATCTCTAACCGGGTCATCTGATTCCGCTGAAACAAAATGAAATAAAACTTTTGTGCGCTCTATGTGGCGCAAAAACTTAATTCCAAGCCCCTTGCCAACTCCAGCCCCTTTTATTAAACCAGGAATATCAGCCAATATTAAGTCAAAATATACGGCTAAATTGGGCTCTAAGGTTGTAAACGGATAATTGGCAACCTTGCTTTTTGCATTTGTAAGCTCGTTAAGCAAACTTGATTTTCCAACATTGGGCAGTCCTATAAATCCGACATCGGCAATCATTTTTAATTCCAGCTGTATTTCAAAAGATTCGCCGGGCTTGCCCTCCTCAAATTGCTTTGGGCTGGTGTTTGTTGCAGACCTGAAAAGAAAATTTCCTCTTCCTCCATGTCCGCCCGTTGCAACAAGCTCTCTTTGTCCGATTTTATTAATCTCAATGTTTTCCTCTGTCTGCAATATGCGCGCTATTGTGCCCACCGGCACATACAAAATTAAATCTTCTGCGTTTTGTCCGTCATTCAACCGCGATTTGCCGATTTGTCCGTCTCCTGCTTTGTTTTCTTTCTTAAAGCGAAATTGTCTCAATGCCGACAAATCAGAAACGCCCTCAATAAAAACGTTTCCGCCGTTGCCGCCGTTGCCTCCTGTTGGCCCTTGCGTCATTTTTGTTCTATTAAAAGTCACAAGGCCTTTGCCGCCGCGTCCTGCTATAACAGTTATTTTTACGTCATCTACAATCATATTTGTCCGGCAAGATATCCTGTGCTCCAGCACATTTGCAGATTGAACCCGCCTGTTTTGCCGTCAACGTCAATAATTTCGCCGGCAAAAAATAAATTGTCTATTATTTTTGACTTCATAGTTTTACTGTCTATTTCTTTTAAAGATATTCCTCCGTTTGTGGTTTTTGCTTCGTTAAAGCCCAAAATGGTTTCCGGGGTGACTTCAATATTTTTTAAAACTTTTATTACCGTTCCCCTCTCTATTTTTGGTATGCTGTTCGCTATCTTATTTTTATTAATTTCGGCAATATCCAATAAAACCTCTGCCAATTTTTCTGCCGTAAAATCCGATAATATATTTTTAATTGTTTTTTTAGGATATCCTTTTAGATATTCTTCAAGCTCTTTTTTAAGCTCTTCGTGATTTAAATTGGGAAATAAGTCAAAAGATATTTTTATTCCTTTTTTTTCTAACAATTTTCCCACCCTGCTGCTGATATCTAAAACCGAGGGACCGCTTATGCCAAAATGAGTAAATATAATTTCTCCGCTCTCGCTGAATTGTTTTTTGCCGTTATAAAGCACATTAATTTTAACATCTTTTAAACTTATCCCCTGTAAATTCGCGACCCATTTTTCTTTTAACTTTATTGGAGCCAAAGCCGGCATTGGCTTAATGATTGTATGCCCTAACTTTTTTCCCTTTTTAATAACATCCTTAACCTCGGAACTAAAAAGTACGGTTACATTATTTTTATCTAAATATATTTTTAAAGCCTCCAAAACTTCCTCGGCATTGTTGTTGACAGGGAAAATCTTCTTGTTTTTTTCTGTCTTAGTTTTTACTCCGATTTTTTCAAAAAATTCAATTATCTTTTTTGGCCCGAAAACAGAAAAAGCGTGAAACAAAAATTCTCCGTTGTTGTAGCCCATTATAATCTTCCGCAAATTAAATTCCGCGTTGCTCAAATTACATCTTCCGCCTCCGCTTAAAAGCAGTTTTTTGGCAAGACTGGAATTTTTTTCTATCAAAACAACCCTTCGACCATGCTCAGGGCTTGCTGCTTGAATCGCGGCCATAATTCCCGCAGGACCGCCCCCAATAACCGCAACATCAAACTTAGTATCTTCTTTTGCCATAATTTGAGCGGCTCATCGGCCTTCTTCTATTTGAAGGATAATTATTTTTGCTAAAATTGTCGGAAGTATTGGACGGCTGGCCCAAGCGCGCGGAAATATCGGGTAGGTTTGAAATGGGCAAATATAGCCTGGTTAATTTTTCAATATTTCTGACTTTATCGCCCTGGTCTGGCATGGCAAAAGAAATTGCTTTGCCCGACATTCCTGCCCTGCCGGTTCTCCCGATTCTGTGCACATAATCTTCCGGATTTTCAGGAAGGTCAAAGTTAATTACCAATTCAATATTTTTTACGTCTATTCCTCTTGAAGCAATATCTGTTGCCACAAGCACTCTGTATCTGCCAAATTTAAAGCCTTCAAGCGCTTCTTTTCTTTGGTTTAAAGAGCGGTTTGAATGTATTTCTGCCGCAGAAATTCCGATATCGCGCAAAGCATTGCAAATTTTTCTTGCGCTGTGTTTGACTCTTAAAAAAATTAAAACGCTTCCCTTGTAATCCCGCAATACCTTTTTTAACAAAGGAAGTTTTTGGTCTTTTTTAACAACAAATAATTCGTGCTCAACTTTTTCAGCCATAGTTCCTGACCTTGCAATTTCAACTCTTACGGGAAGCTTCATATGATAGCTGGCAATTTTTACGATGCCATCGGGCATTGTTGCTGAAAACAGCATAGTCTGTCTATTTTTTGGCACCACATCAAGTATTTTTTTTATCTGGGGAGCAAAACCCATATCAAACATTCTGTCGGCTTCATCTAAAACTAAAATTGAAACACCGCGCAAATTTAAAGTTCTTTGCCCAATGTGGTCAATAATTCTTCCCGGAGTGCCGATGATAATATGGGGATTAAAAGAAATTTCTCTTATTTGGTGCCGGATAGGGGAGCCGCCGATCAGCACAGCTGTTTTTATACCAAATGATATTCCTATTTTTTGTATGGCTTCGTTTACTTGCAAAGCCAGTTCGCGGGTTGGCAATATAATCAAGCCTTTTCCTATACCGGCTGATAATATTTGCTGAACCAAAGGTATGCCAAAAGCTAAGGTTTTGCCGGTGCCTGTTTGGGCTATGCCGATAATATCTTTTCCCTCAATTGCCGCAGGAATTGCTTTGCGCTGTATTGAAGTTGGAGTTTTAAATCCCAATCTTGAAATTACATCCAGAAGTTTTGGAGCTATCCCAAGCCCGCTAAAAGTCATTTCCGCCTCATTTAATAATAGTTTGTTTGTCATATATTGATTATATAATAAAAAAATACAGATGTCAATGTAGACGCCTGTGCCCTGTTTTTAATCGCAATTTAAAGCTACGATTTAGATGTTGTTGTTTATCAAACTGATAATTTTTGCCACAATATCAGCGTGCCGTTGTTCGTCTTTAGATATTCTTTCAAAAGTATTTTTTATTTCCTGATTGTCAAAATTGGGGTCAAGAGCAACCTTCATATAATAATCTCGGGAAGACTCTTCCAACCCTTTCATTTGCTGAAAATATCTTAATAGTTTTTCTCTGTTTTCTTTCATTTTAATTATTATCCGCGTCGGTTAATTTTTTTTGCAGTTCTAAAAATACTTTTTTATGCATTTCTGTTTCCGAGATTACAACGCCAAGAATCTGTTTTATTTCTTTAAATACTTTTTCATCCAAATCAACGGGCCACGCGTTTTTATCTAAAAACTCTCCATATATATCAATACTCATTTGATCTTCTAAATCTAATGCTGAAGCCAGATAACCGCTTATGATTTTTCTGTTTTTATTTTCCATCATATTAGTCTGCTAATCAACTAATAAAACGCCAATTTGTCCTTTTGCCCTGTGATAACCGTTGCCGGCACCGCAAGTGTATTTTTTTTCTTTCTTCATCTGCGTATTATTTTATAACCGTTATTTTGCCCTTCATTGACGGATGTATAGAGCAAAAATAATCGTATTCTCCTGCCTTCGAAAAAATAAATTGGAAACTCTCCCCTTTATTCATTACTGCCGAATTAAAAGTGTCTGATTTAATTTTGTGCGGCGCTAAATCCTGATTTATCCAAACTACGGTTGCCCCTTCCTTTACCGTTAAACCATTGGGATTTAAAGCGAAATTTTCAATAGTGATTGAGGCGGTCAAACTCGCCGGCCTATTTTGTTGCGGGTTTTCTTTGGCAGCCGTGTTTGCAGTCGGAGCAGTGTTTGTTTGGCTCGGAGTTATCGTTTGATATGCGGGGCCTGAATTTGCATAGTAAATAAAATATCCGCCGACCGCGACAAGCAATATAACAACGATGATTGAAATTAAAATTGTCTTGTTCATTTGATTTAAAAACGAAGTGATTAAATCATCCTGAAATTTAGATGGATATGTAATTATTCATTATCTAAATAGAAGGATATTCAATTAATAATTTTTTATTTTTATTTTTTAATCGACCTTTCTTTTTTAATTATACTTCAGCCAATAATTTTAGACAATACGTTGAGGTTTAATAAAAAGGGGACGACTGTTTCTGAACGGTTTTTTGGCAGAAGCGTTATTTAATTATGAATGATTACTATTAAGAAAAATAGTTTGATATTTTTTAAAATGTTTTTTTATTGATACGGGAGAAATTAAAATGAAAAGGATATTGAATATATCCTAAATATAAGGTAATATGAAAATAAATATTCCGCAGTAGCTCAGCGGTAGAGCGATTCCCTGTTAAGGAATGGGTCGTAGGTTCGAATCCTACCTGCGGAGCCAAGAAATTAGATACGAACTCATTTTTTGAAGTTGAGAGGGTTCGCTCGCCCAGCCCCGCCAATGGC
>LBSQ01000028.1 GCA_000992015.1 Parcubacteria group bacterium GW2011_GWA2_37_10 | reverse complement strand
TTCCTTTGATGCTTCTTTTTTCCCCTCGCTACTGCTCGGGGTAAGTGTTCGCTCCGCTCCCTTATCTTTTTTATTTTCTTTCGCCATGTTATTACTATATTATTAATAAACCAATTTAATTTTACGATATAATTACACCTTTTGCCATTCGTCGCCGTTTGGCGCTTCTGATTCGTCTGGGCTGGCTTTTGGAGAGTTGGCAAAACTTACGCAGGGGTGTTCATAAACTTCCCTTGGTTTTGCTCCGTCAGCTGGGCCAACAAGCCCCTTATCTTCCAACATATCAATCAATCTGGCGGCTCTTGAATAGCCAATTCTCAAACGTCTTTGTAAAAATGAGGCAGATGCTTTTTTAGTTTCTAAAACTATTTTTTTTACCTCTTCAAATAGCGGCTCTTCTTCGCCAAAAAATGTTTCTCCGCCGACTTCCTTGCCCATAGCGTCTGATTTTTCAAGGCTATCCGCTAAACTCTGCGTCAATGCCGACTGATGTTCCTCTATTTTTTTTCCTTGTTCTACGCAATGGTCAACAACTTTTTTAACCTCTTTTTCTGAAATATACGGTCCTTGAATTCTGCTGATTTTCGCTGATTTAGAAGACAAGAACAACATATCTCCTGCTCCCAATAATTTTTCAGCTCCCGAAGTATCTATAACTGTCCTTGAATCAATTTGAGAAGAAACCTGGAAAGTAATTCTAGTTGGCACGTTAGCTTTAATCAGGCCGGTGATAACTTCAACGGAAGGCCTTTGTGTAGCCAACACAAGGTGTATTCCCGTAGCTCTTGCCATTTGGGCCAATCTCACAACACCAGCTTCTATCTCTCTACCCTTAGCCGCCATTAAATCGGCTAATTCATCAACCACAAAAACAATATAAGGAAGTTGTAACCCTGATGCAACTATAGATTTATTTGCGTTATAGGTTGCAAGATTTCTTGCCGGAACTTCAGAAAATACTTCAAACCTTTTTTCCATTTCTCTTGTAAGCCACTGTAAAGCATTTATAGTTTTTGTGGCGTCATAAATTACGGGGCATAAAAGATGCGGAATATCGTTGTAGTGCTGAAACTCAACTCTTTTGGGGTCAACCATAATCATTCGCAAAGTATCGGGCGCGCATTTGTACAGCAAACTCATAATCAGGGTGTTTAAAAATATAGTTTTACCTGTGCCAGTGGCTCCAGCTACCAACAAGTGCGGGCCCTCTGTGACATCAGTAAAAACCGGCGTTCCTGAAACGTTTCTCCCTAAGGCAACAGTTAACGGACTATTTTCATTATTATAGTTTGGATGAGTAATTAAATTTCTTAAAGTAACAATTGACCTTACTTTGTTTGGCACTTCAATTCCAACCAATGATTTTCCGGGAATTGGGGCTTCAATTCTGATAGGATGAGCCGCTAATGCCAGCGCCAAATTATTTGAAAGTGTTGTGATTTTTGAAAGCTTGACGCCTTCGGCGGGCTTAAAAGCATATTGGGTTACAGTAGGCCCCACATTTACTTCCGCCATTTCAACCGAAATGCCAAAATTTTCCAAAGTGCTTTTAATTATCATTGAGTTCTCTTTAATATTTCCTGAAGTGGGAGCCAATTCATTTTTATTCAATAAATCCAATGGAGGCAAAACATAACTGCCTTTTGAAGCAATTCCCTCCGGTTTTTTAACTTCTTTTCTTTCCGGCTCATCATTTCCTTTTTTAAACAAAGATATTTTTGAAACGGCCGGGGCATTCCTCTCCTGTTTTTCAGGTGTTACTCCTTTTATTTTTACATCATCTGTCTGCCCTCTGTTAAGCACATATGACTGCTCTTTTTCCTGTTTCTTTTCTTTTGGAATTTCAGACCATATAAACTGCAAATATATAAACAAACCAATAAGCAAAACGGCTCCGAATATAATATTAGCAACCAGCAAGCCGAAGAGGCCCACAAATAATTTTGCCAAAAGATATCCTATCCATCCCCCGGACATTTGAGCCAAATCTTTTGCGGCTAAAATTCCCGCCACGCCGACAAGAGAGATAATTATTGCCAAAACTATGGCAAGATTCCTTCCTTTTTTTCTGGATTTTAGGAATATAAGTCCTGCGATAAATAGAAATAGCGGAATTGTATATAGCGCTTTTCCCACCAAAAAGTCAGAAGCTTTTATAAAAAAACGGCCGGCAGAGCCCGCCTTATCAAAAAAAGGAAAAGACAAAATAGTGATAAGCGCAACTAAAAACATTAAAATTGCTTTCATCCATCTTTTTGTCCAAGATGTAAAAAGCGGACTTTTTATTTTTTCATCTTTTCCGTTTTTCCCGTTCCCGTTTTTATTTTTTCCGTTATTTTTATCTTTCGCCATAAAACTACTAAATTACTAATAGATACTAATATACTAATTCGCCGATTTATTAGTAGCGGATGGGGTAGATTAATAAATTATTACGTCGCCTTCCGTTACTTTGTAAATTTAAAAGTGGAAATTATTTGGTCACAAAGATCGGAATTATAGTTAACTGCCCCATTTTTATTATAAATTTCAAAAAGATATAATTTATCGCCTTTTACTAAGAATATAGTGCTGTCATTTAGAGTGTTTTCTTCAACATAATTAGGGTTTTGGGGATTTGCATCGCTCGGAGGATTGTCTTTTATAACTTTTTTACCAACTACTCCGCTTATTGCTATATCACTGGTGAAAATATTTTTCATGGGAGAAGCCGCGCCAGTCCCCACCATACTAGCGTATTCGTTGGCAGTTAAATAAGTGGGATTAATTTGCACTTCAATCCTGAAATAAATGGGTGTATCATTTTGTGATTCAAGTGTTAAGGTAAGCTGTATATCTGACCTCAGACTATCAGCAATACTCTCTTCTAGCGTAAGATTCATCGGATATTTTATTTCAAAGCCGTGTTCGTTATTTGTGTATGTTTTCCATTCAGCAGTCTGGTCTACTGGTTGCGCGTTGTCAACTGGCTGATTACTCGTTACTGGTTGTTGGTTTTGATTTTGGGACTGGTTATTTGGCTGGATTAAATATTGATAGCCAAAAACTCCGCCGAAAGCGACAACTGCCGTGGCAACAATGATTATTATGCCAATTAACGTTGAAACTCCTTTTTCCTTTGCCATATATTTATATCTTACAAATATAGAATCTTTTATAAATATAAGATGTTATTAATTTTATAATTTAACATGTTTTCTAAAATTTCAGGCGGTATATCATTTTTTCATATTAACTTTTTAATTTGTTTGATAAACTCTTCAATGTCACCCAATTTATTTTGTAAAACATCGTGAACTTTATCGTAATCTATTTTGCTATAATCGTGAGCTATGAAATTTCTAAAACCAACCATTTTTACCATTTTTTCCCGAAGTTTAATAGAGATAATTTTTTCTTCTTCCAATATTTCAAATCCCTCTCTTATTGTTGTCGGCTTCCGAAAATTTCTTAAAGATATAAACGGCTCAGCGGTATCAATTGTCGCCTGAGTCGATAGATAAAGATATCTTTCAAGCGCTCCCCTTATATTAAAATCGTCTTCAATTTCTTTTCTTGAATATTTTTTATAATTCTGTAAAATATCTAAATATTTTTTGACAGAACTTATTTTGTTTTCAATCACAGAAAAATTTGTCATAAAGATTGTTCTTATGCCTTTGTTAAATTATGTCTTAAAAGCAAAGCGTGAAAATCAAAATATTCGTTAAAAATTTTCGGCTCAATTATTACTTTAAACGGCTCTTTTTCAAAAAGCAAAATTCCTTCTTTTACAATGTTGTATTTTAATTCAGGGCCGTCAATATCATTGAGGATAACCAAATCTAATTTGTCTGTTTTCAATTTTGAGGAAACCTCTCCCATTAATCTCAGCCTTAAATCAAACCTTTTTTTCGCGTCTTTTTCATCTAAATAAACGGCGAGGTCATAGTCGCTCAAGGGCCCAATTTTACCATTTGCCCGAGAACCAAAAAGATATACCAGTTTTACTTCTGAATATTTTTCAAAAATAGGGGTTAAATTTTTTATTTCTTCTGTAATTTTCATAATTCTCATTATTTCGTAATTTTATCACCTTTTAATTCTTGATGCAAACCCCGTTAAAAATTTGCTATCCTAAGTTTCTAACGGGGCAAACAAAATCGGGCATAATGCCCGATTTTGTTTTGTCTTATTTTATTTTTTTGGGATAAATCCTGTGCCAACCGGAATGAGTTTTCCGATGATTACGTTTTCTTTTAATCCCTTCAGTTTGTCTTCTTTACCCTCCAAGGAGGCTTTAATCAAAACTCTTGAGGTTTGCTGGAAAGAAGCGGCTGACAGGAAAGATTCTGAATTCAAAGCAACTTCTGAAATTCCCAGTAAAATTTGAACGCCAATTGGCGGTTCTTTTTTGAGTTTTTTTAGCCTTTCAATTTCTTCATTAAACATCGGCCCTTCAACAACTTCTCCTTTTACCCACTGGCTGTCGCCCTCCTCTTTTATCCTGAAACGAGAAAACATCTTTTGAATTATAACTTCAATGTGTTTGTCGTGAATATCAACGCCTTGTGAAGCATAAATTCTCTGCACTTCTTTTAATATATACTTTTGGGTTTGTTCCAAGCCGGCTGACTTATGCATTTTTTTCAGGTCTAAACTGCCTTCGCAAAGAGGCTGATTTTCTTTTATCTCTTGGCCATCCTGAACTATAATGGCAATTTTTCCGGGAATTTTGTACTCCATTATATCTTTTTTTCCGGTTTTTTTTGCCTGCCCTGAGCGAACCAAAAGGTTTGTAGGTTGAATTTTTACAATCCTGCTTTCCTCGTCAATTTTTACAACTTTTCCGTCGGTCAAAGACATCACCGCCTCGCCTTTTGGGGCTCTTGATTCAAAAATTTCTTCTATTCTCGGCAAACCTTGAGTAATGTCTCCCGCCCCGACAACACCTCCCAAGTGGTGGGTTCTTAAAGTCAATTGAGTTCCCGGTTCGCCAATTGCTTGAGCCGCCACAATTCCAACAGCTTCTCCCAGTTTTACTATTTGGTTTCTGCCTAAATCCCAACCATAACATTTTTGGCAAACCCCCCTTGAGTCTTTACAGCTCAACGGAGAACGGACAACAACTCTTTCAATCTCTTCTTTTGTAATTTCGTCAGCTGTTTTCCAATCAATCATTCCGCCCTTTTTTGCCAAAACTTTTTTCTCCGAGCCCGCCGAATGGGTTACAACGTCTTCCAAGCAAATCCTTCCTACAATTTTGAAAACAAAATTTTCCTCAATGTCATCTGCATCTTTTTTATAAACCGTAATTCCGGTTTTATCTCCGCAGTCTTCTTCTGAAATTATCATATCGTGGGCAACATCAACTAAACGTCTCGTTAAGTAACCAGCCGAAGATGTTCTCAAAGCGGTGTCTGCTGTACCCTTTCTGGCTCCGTGAGTTGAAATAAAATATTCCAACACGTTAAATCCTTCGGCAAATGAACTTTTTACGGGCAACTCAATAATATCTCCTGCCGGATTATTCACCAGCCCTTTCATGCCGGCCATCTGAACAGGCTGAGCCCATGTTCCCCTGGCTCCTGCATTAATAATAGAAAAAACAGGACCGTCTTCGGGAAGAGTGGTTTTTAGCAAAGCCTCAATTTTTGTTTTGACAGATTGCCAGACTAAAATCTTCTGAGAGGTTTTTTCGTCGTGGGAAAGAAGCCCTTTTTCAAAGTGGCTGTCTATTTGCTCTACTTCTCTCTCCGCATCAAAAATTAACTGCTTCTTTTCTTTCGGAACAACTAAATCATCCATACCCCAACTGATTCCGGACAAAGTGCAGTATTCAAATCCTAATGCTTTTATTTTGTCCACAATTTTTACAGCTTCTTCGTTCGGATATTTTTCAATTATATTTCTTACAAGTTGTTTTAACCCCTTATTGTCAATCAATTTATTTACATAAGGATAATCTGACGGTAAAACGGAATTTAAAATCAATCTTCCGACGCTTGTCTCAATTAATTCGGGCTTACTCTGAGCCGTGTCGAAAAGTTTTGGATTAACAACTTTAATTCTTTCGGTTTGAAGTAAAAATCCGTATTCAAAAGCAATAACCGCCTCCGAGGCTTCTGAAAATATTTTTATATTTTTTTCTGCCGGTTCTTTTAATTTACCCTGAGCCGCGTCGAAGGGTTCTTTTATTTTTGTTAAAAAATAACATCCCAAAGCAATATCACGAAACGGACCCATTACGGGCAAACCGGTTGCCGGTCTTAAAAGATTCAAGGAAGAAAGCATTATTTCTCTGGCTTCTTTTTGAGCTTCGTCGGACAAAGGCAAATAAACGGCCATTTGGTCGCCGTCAAAATCTGCGTTAAATGATTCGCAAACCAAAGGATGGAGTTTTATTGTTTCTCCTTCGGTTAAAATAGGACGAAATGCCTGAATGCCAAGCCTGTGCAAAGTAGGGGCTCTGTTTAACAGAACTAATTTATCTTTTATAATTTCTTCTAATATCGCCCAAACTTCTGGGGTTTTTTCTTCAATGAGTCGCGCGGCTCCTCTTATATTGTAAGCCAATTCTTTATCTAAAATTCTTTTAATCACAAAAGGCTTGAAAATTTCCAATGCCAGGGTTTTTGGCAAACCGCACTGGGAAAAATGTAGTTCAGGCCCCACGGCAATAACTGAGCGGCCTGAATAATCAACACGTTTTCCCAAAAGGTTCTGCCTAAATCTTCCCTGTTTTCCGGCCAACATGGCGGCTAAAGATTTTAACAATCGTTTTCCGCCGGTTGTTGCAGTAGTTGTAACTCCCTTTCTCATTTCGTTGTCAATTAACGCGTCAACTGCTTCCTGAAGCATTCTTTTTTCATTCCTTACAATAACTGACGGAGCTGAAATTTCAAGCAAATATTTTAATCTGTTGTTCCTGTTTATGACTCTTCTATATAAATCATTAAGGTCGGAAGAGGCGTATCTTCCGCCGTCCAACTGAACCATTGGCCGTAAATCAGGAGGTAAAACGGGCAATACATCCATAAACATCCATTCTGGCATTACGTTTGCGGCAAGCATTCCTTGAAAAAGTTTTAACCTTCTTAAAACTTTTTTCTTTAAAGCGGGTGGAACTTCTTTTGATTCTTTTACTAATTCATCGGTTGTTTTTTTCAAATCAACTTTAGAAAATATCTCCCTCACCACTTCAGCGCCGGTTCCGGCTTCAAAAATTTCTCCGTATTTTAAGGATAAAGTATGATAAGCCACTTCAGATAAAATTTTCAACGGCTTAATGTCTAACACCTCTTCTTTTGCCTTTTCCCTTGCCGCTTTTAGTTCGTTTTTAGCCCCTTCCGTTTTTTCTCTTTTAACTTTTGATTTATACTCCTGGTCAATTAAATCTAAAATTTTATCTCGGGCTTGTTCGTCAACTTTGGTGATAATATAATTAGAAAAATAAATAACTTTTTCCAACTGCTGAGAGCTTTTATTTAAAACCATTCCCATTCTTGAGGGCACTCCTCTTAAAAACCAAATATGCGAAACCGGAGCGGCCAATTTAATGTGGCCCATTCTTTCTCTTCTTACCTGAGACTTTGTAACTTCAACCCCGCACCTGTCGCACACAACTCCTTTGTATCTTATTCTTTTATATTTTCACCGTGAGACCAGGACATAATATCCTCCGGCGACGCTAATTTTATTCTTATTGATTCTAAATCTAATACTCGCATGATTTTCGAGCGAAGCGAGGAAATTACCCTGAGTTCCGCTTTGCGGGACGAAGGGTATGCCTTGCTGTTTTTAGTTTTTATTTCGTAAACTTAAAAGTGACTAATAATTGATCAATTGTTCCTTTAAAAGTTTCTCTGCTTTCTGGGTGATTAAAAATAATTATGGAAATACCTTCGGTTGAAGACTTAGGCAGATAATAAGTACCATCTCCAATTAAATTCGACTTAATCCCATTAATTCCGGCGACCTTAACGTCTTCTACTAATGTTGCTTTAGCATTACTTTCCATATATGTCTTGTAAGAAACAAATTCTTTCAAGCTTATGGATGCTGATTTTTTATAATTTGCAATTTGTATTTTAACCTCCCCTTTTTCTTGAAATTGTCCTTGTTTCTTTACGGGGTCATAATTAAAAATATTCAAGCAACAAGTATTTATAGTTAATCCATCGTCTACAATCCACGTTGCTGGATATTTAAAACTAAATCTGAAGTCGAGTTCATTATATGTTTTCCACCCTTCGACTTCGCTCAGGGCGGGGCTAGCGGTTTCATTTTGAACATTCGGATTTTGGACATTTGAATTTGTTTCGGATTTCGAATTTTGTGCTTCAAATTTTGTAAAGTATTGATATGCGAAAACTCCGCCAAAAAGAATAACGGCAACAATGACAATAATTATTATACCGACTAATGTTGAAATTCCTCTTTGCCCGCACTGAGCTTTGCCGAAGTGTTTTTGCATATTTTTTATAACATTCACACATTCTCGAGAATATTAGAATGTTGTTATTAATAATTTTGAAAACTTTGCGAATTTTTTGGCGGCTCTTGACAAGGATGTATGCCAGATGATAAGATAAAGTATAAATGGCTAAGGCCTCCGAGGCTCCCGCAAGGGAGCCGATTTTTTTACGGCAGAAACTTTTTAACTTTATTTTTTATTTCTTCAAATTCTGCTTGTTTCATCATTCTCATTTTTCTTAATAACCTTTTACTGCTTATCAACCTGATTTGCGATAATATAACAACCGAATCGTCTTCTTCTCCTTGCGTTATGCGATAGTAGAAATCTCCGCCCTTCTTTGATCTTGTCAACGGTAATGCCCACAAAATATATTTATTAAACTTCCTTAAAATTAAAACTGGCCTCTCAAACATTTCATTCTTGCCATTTTCCTCAAAACCAATATTACTCCCAATGAGCACCACCAAATTTCGCGCTCGTGAAATAAAATTCTCTCATCGCGAACATGTAGCTTTTTCTTCAATTCGTTCCATTTGTCAAAATCTTTGGAAAAATTATCCATAAGCAATCTTTATTCTAATTGATTCAAGGTCAAGTACTCGCATTGGTTTTATTTTTAATTATTTTCTTATTTTTTATAATACAACAGCTCCCACAAAAAATAATGCAAACAAAAGAAGTAAAATTGATAAAATTGTGTATATTGCATATATCCCCTTCGCCTTTTTCTCCACCAAAGACACTATTGCGAGCCAACCGCTAACAATAAATCCGATTATGATTAATATAACAACGATTCCATAAGTCAACAACCCCTCTCCTATGCATTCACTAGATGGGCTACAAATTAAACGAACAAAAGGAGTAAAAATCTGCTTTTGGTATATCAACGATAAAAACAATATAAATGAGATTGTAAAAGATATAATACCTGGTTTATTTTGCATAATTTTGTGTCTTACAAATTTAGAACATTCTAAAAATGTAAGATGTTAATAATTTTTAGAATTTAATAATTATGATATAATCAATTTGCCGTGGGGGTAGCGTGGTGCGGACTGCGGTTTGTCACCTGCGAGTCCGGGGGTTCAATTCCCCTTACCTCCACGGTCAAAAGGTTCAAACTCTTGACAGGGCATTTGGATATGATAAACTTAAAGTGGGTGACAATCCGCAGTCTAAGTATCACGCACTATGTGAACTCACCAAAATTTCCGCAGAAATGCGGATTTTTTGTTGCTATTTTCTACTATCACGCCTATCGTCTCTTTCGTCGTCGCGCGCCATTCGCGGTTTTTCTTTTACTTCAACTGACATGCCCAACGATTTTAGTTCTGCAACAAGCAAATTAAAAGAAGCCGGAATGTTTGGGTTTCTAATTGGCTCGCCTTTCAAAATTGATTCGTATGCGGCGGCTCTTCCGACAACGTCATCAGATTTTATTGTCAACATTTCCTGTAAAGTGTGAGCGGCGCCATAACCCTCCAAAGCCCAAACTTCCATTTCTCCAAACCTCTGGCCTCCAAATTGGGCCTTTCCTCCCAACGGCTGTTGGGTAATTAATGAATAAGGCCCAATTGATCTTGCGTGAACTTTGTCGTCAACCATGTGAATCAGTTTCATCACATACATATAACCAACTGTAATTGGTTTTGGAAAAGGAAGTCCTGTTTTTCCATCATACAAAATTGTCTGGCCGGATTCCGGCAACCCTGCTTCAGCTAACTCTTTTTTAATATCATTTTTATCAGCTCCTAATAAAGCCGGTGAAATTGCAATGTAGTTTAACTTGTGAGCCGCCCAGCCAAGATGTGTTTCAAGAATCTGTCCGATATTCATACGGGACGGAACAGACAAAGGCGACAAAACTAAATCAATTGGCGTGCCGTCTGCTAGAAATGGCATTTCGGCTTCAGGTAAAATTTTTGAAACAACTCCTTTGTTTCCGTGCCTTCCCACTAATTTATCTCCAACTTTTGCTTTTCTAGTTTCGGCAATTTCAACCTGAATTCTTTTTATTACTCCGGGCTCCAATTTATGGCCGAGGTCTCTTAAAAATATCTTAACATTAATTACTTTTCCCTTTTTCCCGTGTTCCATCCGCAAAGAACTATCTTTTACATCTTTTGCCTTGTCGCCGAAAATTGCCCTTAATAATCTTTCTTCGGGAGTTAATTCAGCTTCTCCTTTTGGAGAAATTTTTCCGACTAAAATATCATTTGGCCCGACTTCAGCGCCAACTCTTATAATTCCCTCTTCATCCAAATCTTTTAATTTTTCTTCTCCAACATTTGGAATATCAGAAGTTGTAACTTCAGGCCCGAGTTTTGTTTCTCTCACGTCGCAAGTAAAATCTTCAATATGAATTGATGTAAACTCGTCTTCCTTTGCCAATCTTTCTGAAATAACCATAGAGTCTTCAAATCCTCCTCCCCTTAACGGCAAAAAACAAACTAAAATGTTTCTGCCTAAAGCTAGCCTGCCCTGAGAAATGGCAGACCCATCAGCCATTGCGTCGCCTTTTTTAACTTCCTCGCCCTTTTGGACTATTGGCCTTTGATGAAAGCATGAATATTGGTTAGTTCTTGAAAAATTTTGCAATTCGTAAGTTTCTTCTCTTTTTTTATCTCCGATATCGTATAATACTTTAATATGCTTTGCATCAACTTCTTTTACAACTCCATTTGCTTCAGCCAAAACAACTTGACCGGAATCTCGGGCAACATTTCTTTCGGTTCCCGTTCCGACCAAAGGAGCTTCGGGATTAATTAAGGGAACTGCCTGTCTTTGCATATTTGAACCCATCAACGCCCTTGAAGCGTCGTCGTTCTGTAAAAATGGAATCAAAGAAGTTGCCACAGATATAAACTGCTTTGACGAAACATCAATATAATCTACTTTTGAAACCTCAACTTCTGCCGGTTCTCCTTTCACTCTTGCTTCAACTTTATCTGGCGGAATTTCCGGCAAAATTTTACCTGTTTTTTCTTCTATGGGAACGGAAGCCGGAGCTATAATATGCCTCTCTTCCTCCTGCGCTGATAAATAATGCACTTCATCGGTTATTTTTCCGCTTCTGACTTTAAAATATGGAGCTTCAATAAACCCGTATGGATTTACTCTTGCAAAAGTTGCCAAATGACCCACCAGTCCCACATTAGGGCCTTCCGGAGTTTCTATTGGGCAAATTCTTCCATAATGAGAGGGCTGTACGTCTCTTACTTCAAAACCGGCTCTTTCTCTGGTTAAACCCCCGGGGCCCGTAGTTGTTAATCTTCTTTTATGCTCTAATTCGGCAATCGGGTTTTCGTTATCCATAAACTGCGAAAACTGGGAAGAAGTATAAAATTCTCTAATAACCGCCATTAGCGGCCTTGGATTTATAAGCTGAATCGGAGTTATCGTAGCGATATCTAGGGTAGACATTTTGTCTTTGATAATCCTTTCCATTCTCATTAATCCGACTCTCATTCTATTTTGTAAAAGTTCAGACAAAGTTCTTACTCTCCTGTTTCCCAAGTGGTCAACCTGGTCGGCTTTAGCTGAAGGATTATTATTTAATCTGATAACCTCTTTTACAACTTCAACGATATCAGAAATTTTTAATATTCTGTCTTCTTTCGGAATATCTTTGTCAGCAGAAAAATCTTTTTTATCCGGAGCCAAATTTGGCAACCTTTGCCATGTTTTCCATCTTCCAACTTTTGACAAATCGTATCTGTCAAAATTAAAAAACATATTAAAAATTAAATCTTGGGCGGTATCTGGAGTAACCAAATCTCCGGGCCTCAATCTTCTGTAAACTTCCACAAGCGCCTCTTTTTGGTCTTTGCAAGAATCTCTTTTTAAGGTTTCTTTTATGTATTTTATTTCTCCGGTGTCTGTATCTTTAAATTCTTTTTCAACTTTTTCCACATTTTCCAAACCTAACGCCATAAGCAAGGTAGTCGCAGGAACTTTCCTTTTACGATTGATTTTGACTCCTATAAAACCTGACTCTTCTGTTTCAAATTCAAGCCATGCTCCCCTGTTCGGAATTATCTTTGCGCCAAAATAATTTTTTCCGCGAAATGACCTTGCTGTAAAAAATGCTCCGGGAGACCGGATAAGCTGGGAAACAACCACCCTTTCCACTCCGTTTACAACAAAAGTTCCCCTTTCTGTCATGACGGGGAAATCAGCCAAAAAAACTTCTTGCTCTTTTACTTCTTTTGTTTTGAGGTTCACTAGTCTGATTTTGACTCTCAAAGGAGATTCAAGCGAGTCATTATTTCTTTTTGCCTCAAAACCATCTTTATGATTTGGCTTGCCTAATTTATAATCTGAAAACCAAATTTCCAGCTCTTTGCCTGTATAATCTCTGATTGGAGAAATTTCTTCAAAAAGTTCCCTTACTCTAACCTTCCAAAAATCCTTCCAAGTCTCCCACTGCATTGTTAAAAGGTGAGGGGTTGGAAAAGAAATTTTGGATTTTGAAAAGTTTTTAACTTTTTGTACTTTTTCTGCCATGTAAAAAATTGCTGTAGAGAGAGTTCGACTCTACAAATTAAAAATAATAAAAAAAACAAAAAATTTCGGTATTCAAAAATAACCGAAAATAGAATATTTAATTTTCCTTAGAGTAAAGTGGCCACTTCTTATTTAAAACAGTTTATTGATCAGATAATTAAGAATAAATCTGCTTTTCCATGGGTGGTTTGCGGCGGGCGTGTAATCGCGTTTCTTCGCTGGAATTATCCAGTCTGTTTTTTTACTTTTCTGCGGGCGCTCGGTGATGATTTTGGCATTCAGATATTTATCTCTGATTGAAAAGTGAATCGCGCCGTCCAGCCGTTCTTCAACTAAAATTGTGTCTTGCTTTCGGACAGTTGCTGGTTGTTCTTTAAATAATTGATGCCATTGATGCCCTGTTTCCCGCGACTGGCGTTTTCTTACAAACACCGGGTGTTTGTATCATCGGCGGGTTTTAATGCTTTGGATAATGCCAAGTGAAACAAAACTGCCGATCAACCCCGAGCCGCCGTAACTTACAAAAGGAAGATAAATTCCAACCACCGGCAACATCGAGAGGTTCATTCCAATATTTATTACAAACTGGGCAATTAAAATTATTGCAAAACCCGAGGCAAAAAGACGAGGAAAATTTGATTGAGAATCAATTGCGATTTTTAATACCCGCCAGACTAAATTTATGTATGCTAAAAAAAGAACCAACACTCCAAGTAATCCCCATTCTTCAGCGATTACAGAAAAAATAAAATCTGTGTGGGGTTCGGGCAAAAATCCGTATTGGATTTGGCTGCCCTGCCCCAAACCTTCGCCAAAAATTTGACCCGAACCTATTGCAATTTTAGTTTGTGTTTGAGACCAGGAACCGCCCAAAACATCATAAGGAAATATAAAGGAAATAACTCTATCTTTCTGATAATCTTTCAGCAAAAAATGCCATGAAAAAGTTACCAACAAAATAAAGCAGAGCGAAAGAATCAAAAAATGATTTATTTTAATTCCTGAAATTAACAAGGTTCCCAGCCAAACCGATACCAATATCATGGTGCCTCCTAAATCAGGTTTTATAAAAATCAAAAATGCCGGAAGAAAAATATAAATGCCGGAAAATATAATATGACGGAATTTATACATTTCAACATGCCTCATTGAAAAATACTTTGCCAGAAGAATTATCAAAACAATTTTTGTCGGTTCTATCGGGTCTAACGACAAAAGCCCTACTTTGTACCAGCCCCTTGTGCCCCTTATCACCGGAGCAAAAAAATGAAGACCGGCTAACAAAATTAAACACAGCCCGTATAAAACCAAAATTAAATGTGAATTGTTTCTTAAAAGCCTGTAATCAAAAAAACTTATTAAAAGCATCAATCCAAACCCGACAATAAAAAAAACAATCTGTTTTTCCAGATTTAAAAAATCACTCTTTGCCAAAGAATAACTATATATAGAAGACAGCCCGAACGCCACGAGCATTAATGCGGAAATTATAATTCCCCAATCTAATTTTTTAAAATGTGTTGATAGAACACTCATATAATAAATTTACTTAATCATTTTAGCGAACTCATTTTCTGTGATAATCTTTATGCCGAGTTTTTGGGCTTTGTCGGCTTTGCTTCCCGGGTCTCGACCTACAATAACATAGTTTGTTTTTGAAGACACGGATTCAGAAATATCTCCTCCCAATTCCCTAATTTTTTGTTTAGCCTCGTCTCGCGACATAGATTCTAAACTTCCCGTCAAAACAAACGATTTGCCAGATAGTTTGTAGTTTGTAGTTTGTAGTTTGTAGCTAATTATTTTTATTTTTTTTTCCAATTTCTCCAAAAATTTTAGATTGTCCTGTTCCTGAAACCACTTATAAACCGATTTCGCAACAACGGGCCCGATATTCAAAATTTTATCAAAATCTTCTAACTTTGCGCTCTTCACTTTTTTTATAGAGCCGAAATATTTTGCCAAATCCATCGCTGTTTCTTCGCCTATATTTCTTATTCCCAAAGCATAAATAAATTTTGATAAAGTTATCTCTTTTTTTTCTGAAATTGTTTTTACCAAATTTTCAGCTGACTTTTCGGCAAATCTTTCAAGCGGAGATAAATCTCCTTTCTTTAAATCAAACAAATCTGCCGGGTCTTGCACTAAACCTTCGTTTAATAATTTATCAATAATTTTGGGGCCCAAGCCGTCAATATTAAAAGCAGTTCTTGAAACAAAATGGTAAAAATTTCTTTTCTGCCTGGCAAAACATTTTTCATTTGGGCATCTCCATAAAACATCTTCCTTTACAAGTTTTGTATTGCAAGAGGGGCATTTTTCCGGCATTTTAAAGTTTTTTTCTTTGCCGGTTCCTAATTCGGGCAATACTTTTATAATGTTTGGAATAACGTCTCCTGCCCTGCCAACAATTACTGTGTCGCCAATTTTTAATCCCAGCCTTCTTATTTCATCTTCGTTGTGTAAGGTGGCTCTTGTGATTGTAATTCCCGTTACCTGAACCGCCTCTAAAACCGCAACCGGAGTCATGGCTCCGGTTCTTCCAACCTGGATTTTAATATCTAAAACTTTTGTAGTTGCTTCGGCTTGAGGAAATTTAAAAGCAATAGCGCCTCTGGGCGCTTTGCCGACAACCCCTAATTTTTCAAAAATTTTATTGTTGTTTACAATAACCACAATTCCATCTATTTCGTAATTAAGTTTTTCTCTATTTTTTTGCCAATGAGCATGAAACTCAAAAACCTCATCTAAATTTTTGCAGTATTTGTTGTTTGCATTTGTTTTAAAACCAAAGGATTTTATAATTTTATGAGTTTCCTCGTGCGTCTTTTGCTTAAAATCGCTTTTTAAATCATATGCAAAGGAATCTAGGCGGCGAGAAGCCGTAATTTTGGGATCCAATTGCCTGATAGAGCCGGCCGCAATATTTCTTGGGTTGGCATAAATAGGCAATCCTTTTTTTTTCTGTATTTTATTTATTTTTTCAAATTCTTTTTTAGAAATAAAAACCTCGCCCCGCACCACTGTCATTGCGAGCGAGCCCGCAGGCGAGCGTGGCAATCTATAGTCCGTATTTTCACTCTGGATTGCTTCGTCAGGCTTCTGCCATCCTCGCAATGACGGAAAAATAGGAATAGAAAGAGGAATCGCCTCAACGGTTTTTAAATTTTGGGTTACATCTTCGCCAATTGTGCCGTCGCCCCGCGTGGCGCCGGCTTTTAAAAAACCATTTTCATAAATTAATTCAATCGCTAAACCGTCTATTTTTAATTCGCAATAAAAGTTCAGTTTATTTTTTTCTTCACCTGTCAACAATTTTGAAATTCTTTCAAGCCAGTCTTGCATATCTTCCTTTGAAAAACCGTCGTTAAAAGAAAGCATCCTTTGAGAATGTTTTATTTTTTGGAATTCCTTCAGGGGTTTCCCGCCAACCCTCTGCGTGGGCGAATCTTCGGTTATAAATTCAGGGTATTCTTGTTCTAAGTCAAAAAGCTCTTTTTTTAAAGAATCCAAAGCCGCATCAGAAATTTCCTGCATATCTTGCACATGATAAAGATAGCGATGATGATTTATCGTTTTTTTAAGTTTATCTATCCGTTGTTTTATTTCTTGTTTATCCATATTTTAATATCTTAAATTACGAAATAATAAGTTTTTGTTAGGAACTACCTCACTTCAACGAAGGCGGTGTCGGAAACTGTTTGGTCGTCCCCCGAGGTTACTATTACCATAGCCATATAAAGGCCTCGTGTTAAAAAACGTGTTTGGCATATCTGGCCAATTCCGATGCAATCAACTGCCCAAATGTAAGAGTAATTTCCTGTCCCCCCTGAAACAGTGACGGAAAATCTGACTATTTGACCAATAGACGCTGGGTTGGGCGATGCTATGGCTGAAACAATCAAGGATAGAGCCGGAGTAGTGGCGTTGGCTGTTACATAGGCCGAATATATTCCTACTCCTTTGTATGCCCTTACCTTGTAGTAATAGGTGGTTTGCGAGCTAAGACCGCTATCGTTGTAAGATCGCATTCCGCCGGTCGGACCAAGGTTGGCAATTAGGTTAAATGTTCCG
>LBSQ01000027.1 GCA_000992015.1 Parcubacteria group bacterium GW2011_GWA2_37_10 | reverse complement strand
ATCAATTTAGAAGCCTTTTGGTAATAAAAGAGCTGACAGAAAAAGGAAGCCCTTACGGCGATATCGCAAAAAAAAGCGGGTTGCACCCCTTTGTGGTTAAAAAAAATTATGATATATGCCGGCAGTTTTCCCTGTCTCAATTAAAAAAAATCTACCAGAAAATTTTTCTGATAGATTCAAATATTAAAACAGGGAGAGTTGATCCGGAAACAGCGTTGGACTTATTGGTGTCAGAGATATAGTTATTCTGAAGACTTCGCCACAAACCTGGTTAGCCTTGATTTTTTTCTTGAAGCCTCATTTTTTTTGATTACCCCAACTTTTGCGGCCTTGTCTAAAGATTGATATAGTTTTGGCAATATGCCCTCTGCTTCTTTATTTTTTTTAGCCAAAACTAAAAATTTGACCTCTTTTACGAGGCTTTTTATTTTGTCTTTATACGTAAGGTTGTGAGCTTTCCGTTTTATATTTTGGCGTAGAGCTTTTTTTGCCGATTTTGTAATTGCCATAATATTTTACCGTAGCGATATAAATTTTGAAATTTACCGTAGCGATATAGTATCTATAGACTATCACACATTTTTTATATTTGCAATAGTTTTTGGCTGGTGGTAAAATTAATAAATAATTTTTATTTCAAAAAATAATTATGAATTCAAGCCCTGAATTAAAAAATCCAAAACCAGAGACTAAATCATCTGCGATTGAGGTTATGCAAAAAGCGACCGCTCTTACTCCTGAGCAGGTGGAAAAATTACGAGAAATACAAAGGGGTGAAAATCCAGATAAAGTTGTTGCAAAAAAAGAAGCATTGAATCCGCCAGAGGTAAAAACCGAACAGCAGGTACGAGTAGAAACATTTGATGCCCGAAAAAAACCTGTATTAGAGTTTTTGGAATATTTTGTAAGAGATGGAAAGAATACATTAAAAAAGAACGTCGTAGATGGCGTGAAAGATTTTTTAGAAGGAAAAATTAAAGAGGCCAAAGAAGCCATAGAATCTATTAGAAAAACAGGGAATATAGAATTAGGAATAAAAATTATCGGGGAGTTAATGGCAGAAAGGTCAAAAAGCTTAGAAGAACCCGAGGTTTCTTTTGCTGATAGAGATGAAAGATTTTGTGATTATATAAAAAGCACTATTGCAAACGCTGCGCAAAAGGCAAAAAGAAACGTTGTTGTTTTGAGCCCTGAAGAAACCGAAATGTTTGAAAGATATTTAAACGCCGCCCAGTCTAAAATTTCAAAAGCTGGGAAAAACAGAAATAGAGAAAAAGTGGAAAAATTGTTGGAGGAAGTCAAAATGTTAAAAGAGACGTATTCCTTGTTTCAAAAAAGACAAGAAGCGCCGGATGCGACACCCCCTGAAGGCACCGAAAAAAATGCGACGGGCGATCCAAAAATGGATATAAATCCTCCTCCGCCGATTTTTATAACGCAGGAAGCCACTGCGCAAAGCAGTTTGAATCTTGATTTTGATCCGATTGTAATCGGAGCGGGAGAAACCGTTGACCAAAGATTTGGAGAAACGCAAATTGTTTCAAAACCGGAAGTAACGGGTGTTCCGTCTGGAGAGCCAATTCCAGACGCGATAGCAAACCTTGAACCAGAAAAAGAGATGGAAAGTCCGGTAGAAAAATGGAACGAATTAATCGCGAGCCAAAAAGAAATTATAAGAAAAATCTTAGACGGAGAGTTAAGCAAAGAAGACGGGGAAAAGCAAAAAAAAGAATTGTCGCGGGAAATAATAAAACAGGGATGCGCAATAACCGGCGAAGATATTAAAACAGCCGAAGACGATATAAAAAGCAGAGAAGATGCCCAATGGCAAACATCTGTTTTGTCGCAATTTCCTAACTTTAATGGCGACATAAACGGATACAAGGCTTGGCAGGAGCGTTCTTTTGCTAACGACAAAAACGTTGTTTTGGAATGGTGCAAGGGCGTAATAAACGGGCAGAATAATTTATCTCCCGAACAAAGAACAAGCCTTTTGGAAAAAGGAGAAATTGGGATAGGTAAGAGAATAGTTTTAGAAAAAGAAGACGCGGCTGTTTTAATAAAAGCCGGCATTGATATCACGAAAATGGAACGCGGTGGGTGGTTCGGGCTCGGTGTTGATTTTACTATCGACAAAAAACATTTTGACAATATAAATCAACTGAATAATTTTATAGCGGAAGAAAAAGAAAAATATATAAAAAAAGAATTTGAAGAAAAGTATAATGAAAGAAAAAAATCAGATATTGACCAGTTTATTGAGCAATATGTGTTAGACCAGAAAATAAACGAATTATACGACGGTTTTCCTAAAATTTCTGAGGAAAGTAAAAAAGTGATAGATACATTTGGAGGAAAATTGGAAACTCCAGAGCAAATGTTGAAAACACTAGGAATATTGCAAAATGAAGAAAACAGGTATAGAGAATTAGCAAGTAAAATAGACGCGGCAAAAAGGCCGGCAAGCAAGCAAAAGGCGCTTAAGGCAATAGAAACAAGGCGCGAGGAACACAAAAAACTTGCCAAGGCGATGATGGAATTGGCAAGTAGAATTTCAGGAAGAGATATTCGCAGCGAGGCGGAAGAAAAAGTAAAAAAAGATTTTCCGGGCATAGAAGAATCTAAAAAGAAACGGCTCATTGGTAACGCGATATATAAAATAATAGAAGAAATAGCCGAGCCGTTCAGAAAATTGTCTCAGAAAGAAAAAAATGAATTAGATGTGTCTTATCCGTTTTTTGAAAATAAAGAAAAGTAGCTATTGGAAGCGAAAAAAATTTTAGCCGAAATAGAAAAAATAAAAGAGGGATAGAAACACGCGACCGAAGATGAAGAGGACGGGCTTAGAAAAAAGATGGGAAATTTGAGAGATAAGCTTATTAAAGCGCGAAAAATAAATAAAAAATAAGCAAAAACATTATGGCAGAAACACTAAATCAATCGCCGGAAGAAGAAAAAAAAATTGGGTTGGATGAGGTAAGAGAATATTTTTCAAATATGCCCGATTTTAATGATGACCCCGATTTAGCGGCCATCATCAGGAGCGCTTCTCAAGAAAATTTTTTTGACAAAGTCACAACAAAAGATGGAAAAAGAGTCTCTGCTTATGATTTATATGATTTAGTTGTTCGTGACGAGGCTGAGTATAGAAGAGCCGAGGAAGAATATGGGAGGGAAGGTAGACAAGATAAAGTAAACCAATATAAAGAAAGGGCGGATTATGCGGCAAAAGTAGCTGAATTTTTACAAAGTCTGGCCGTTGAAAAACGGCAAAATGAAATAGATGAATTTGATGCCGAAAGAATAATAGACGCGATAAATACTGATTTGGCAAAAAAAATTATTCCGTCTGACGACTCGGGGTCGCCAGAAATTCCTGTAGAAGAACCCGAAAAAGAACTTCCAAAGCCAGGCGACATAACTCCTGAAGTAAAAAAGCAGATTAGAACAGAGGCAGAAGCGCGCAGAAAACAAGAGGCTGAAAAAAATCCTAAGCCAGAAAAAAATAGTCGAGAAATAATTGAAGCCGCTCCAGGCAGAGAGAAAAAGGAGAGAGAATATGATAAATTGGGTCGGCAGATTTCTGAGTTTGAAACTGCATGGAAACGGGCAAATGATCTGGTAAAAGAAAAAAAGAGTTTGGCAAAAAAGGGGTTGCTCCCTGAAATATATAAAGAAAGTTTGGCAGATATTAATAGAGAATTTTTAACAAAGTCAAAAGAAATAATAAAGTTAGCGGGAGAAATGTCGGGCAGAAATTTGATAAAAGACGCGAAAGAAGAGTTAGGGCTGGAGACTGACCCCAAGGCTTATGAAAAAGAAGAATTTAAAAATTTAATAACAAAAAAAGCTCAGGAAATTTATGAAAAAAAATCAGGGCTTTATAATACAGCAAAAAGGTTGCTAAAAGGCAATTTAAAGTCAGGGCAGGTAAAAAAAATAATAAATGAGGCGCGGGAAAGCGGTAAATATGGTCAGAACGGAGAAAAAATAAACGGCAGGTTGATATTGGGAAAGAGCGGCAAATATTATTTTGAGATAGCAGGGAAAACTTATCCGGTTGTAGAAGCAAGAAAATTGGCGAAAAAAGAATCGGCAGGCAAGCCGCCATCAGAAGCCGATTTTTTGCCAGTTATTATTGAGCCGCCGTCTTTGTCGCAGGAAGCGCGCCAAGAACTGCCACCCCAGTCAGAATCAGAGCAAAGCCAAGTAACGTCTGAAATAAATTTTGTGCCAGATGTCAAACCATTACCGGCAGATGATATAAGAAATGTTAAGTTAAAATTTGGAACAGATAGGGAAGGTAAAGTGATAATGTCGGAACAAAATCAGGCTTCTGTAGCAGAAGAATCCGATGAATTAGAAGTATATGATTTCGAAGACAAAAAAGATAGCAAAAAAGAAACTCCGCAACCAGAATTACCGCCAGTTCCTCAAAAAATGTCACAAACTGAACAAAATTTAAAACTAAAAACAGAAATGCCAGAATCAACAAAAGAGTTAATGAGAAAAATGGTTGATTTAACGAAAGAGATTGCGGCTTTCCGTCCCGATCCGAAAAATTTATCAGAATATAATGATATGATGGTCGAATTCAAATCTAGGAAAGTTGAATTGGATAAAAAAAATGAAAAAGCGAGGGTGAGGGAGCATCAAGAAAGCCAAATAAAATTAAGACAGAGCGCCGCCGAGGGGCGAGTTAAATTGCAGGAACAAATTGAAAAAGGCGCACAAGAATTAGCCGAAAAGACAAAGATAATAAATGAAAAATTAAGAAAAGATTTAGAGGATATAGACAAAAAAAAGAATGAAGATATAGCAGCTTTGATTAAAAGACATCAAGAAAGAAAATAGTGGGAATTTTTGAAATAATAGAAATAATTTTACAAAAGCCCGGTTAGCCGGGCTTTTTGGTTAATGCCCTGATTAACTAAATACGCCACAGCGTAGCGATCGCTGAATTAAGGCGTATTTATGTTTTGCCCAATTTAGCAATTAGGTCGCGGAGTTCAGCGGCGTGCTCAAAGTCTAAATTTTTGGCCGCTATTTTCATTTCTTTTTCCAAAAGTTTTTTATCATGAATAACCCAAAATTCTTCGGCAATACTTCCCTGCCCTGAGCCCGCCGAAGGGTTTTTTGAAAACCCCCAATCTCTTATATCTGTGACGATTGTCTTTGGATTTATGTTATTTTTTTTGTTATAATTTTCCTGAATTTTTCTTCTTCTGTTTATTTCATTTATGGCAGATTGCATTGAAAAAGTTGTTTTGTCTGCATACAAAATTACCCGTCCTTTAAGATGTCTTGCCGCCCTGCCCATTGTTTGAATTAAGGTTGTTTTGTTTCTTAAAAATCCTTCTTTGTCTGCATCTAAAATTGCAACCAAAGAAACTTCCGGTAAATCAATTCCCTCTCTTAATAAATTTATTCCAACTAAAACATCGTATTTTCCCTGTCTTAAATTCTTTAAAATTTCAGGCCTTTCCATAGTTTTTACTTCAGAGTGTAAATACTGGGTTTTAATTCCTTTTTCTACTAAGTAGTCTGAAATTTCTTCGGCTAATCTTTTTGTCAAAGTCACAACCAAAACCCTATGGCCATTGGCGGTTTCTTTTTTGATTTCCTCCACTAAATCTTTAATTTGGTTTTCTGTTTTTTTAATTTCTATTGACGGCTCCAATAATCCGGTAGGCCGTATCAACTGTTCGACTATGTTTTTGTCAGATTTGTTTTTTTCAAAGTCAGCAGGGGTAGCTGAAACATAGATTGTTTGTTTTTGTCTTTTTTCAAATTCAGAAAAAGTTAACGGCCGGTTATCAATGGCCGAAGGCAAGCGGAATCCAAAGTCAATTAAAGTTTCTTTTCTAATTCTGTCTTGCACAGACATAGCCCGAATTTGTGAAACAGAAATATGCGATTCATCTATAAATATTAAAGAACCTTTAGGGCTGAAATAATTGAAGTAATCAACTAAAGAAAAAGGGGCAGATCCCTGTTTTCTAAATTCCAAATGTCGTGAATAATTTTCTATTCCGTGGCACGAACCAGTTTCTTTTAATAACTCTAAATCATAGTTTGTCCGTTGCTCAAGCCTTTCTGCCTCTAATAATTTATTATTTTTTTTAAGTTCTTTTAGCCGGTCTTGCAGTTCTAACTTTATATTTTCTATGGCAATATTTATTTTGTTTTGGGGAGCGACCCAAAAAGTGGCGGGAAATAGTTTGTAGTTTGTTATGTTTTTACTCTGGATCGTTTCGTCATCCCGCCTTGACGGGACTTCTCGCAATGACGAGATGCGGTCGCCAGAAAATTCAACGCGAATTATTTTTTCTCCCGTAACAATATATATATCAATAATATCTCCCCGTGCGCGAAATGATCCGGGCTTGAATTCAATATCATTTCTTTGGTACTGCAAATTTGTTAAATGAAAAATAAAATCTTTGCGTTTTATTTTTTGCTCGGTTTTTATTTCCAAAGAAACATTCTCATAATTTTCCGGCGAGCCAATGTTGTATATGCAGGAAACAGAAGCCACAACAATTACATCTTTTTTTGTTGTCACATCTTGGACTGCCGCGTGCCTTAGTCTGTCTATTTCTTCGTTTATCTTTGCATCTTTTTCTATATATGTATCAGATTGCGGAATATACGCCTCGGGCTGGTAATAGTCGTAATATGAAACAAAATAGTGCACCGCATTGTTTGGAAAAAATTCTTTGAATTCTTGGTAAAGTTGAGCGGCCAAAGTTTTGTTTGGAGAAATAATCAAAGTTGACTTTTGCGTTTTTGCAATTACATTTGCCATTGTCATTGTTTTTCCGCTTCCTGTAACGCCCAAAAGCACCTGGTCTTTTACCCCGGTTTTCAAATTTTTTGACAGCTGGTTTATGGCTTCTGGCTGGTCGCCGGCTGGTTTGAATTTTGATTTTAGTTTAAATTGCATATACAATAATACTAATAAGGCATGATATCTTATTTAAGCGGAAAAATTATTTTAAAGCGGGATAAGTTTATTATAGTTGAAGTGGCTGGCGTTGGCTATAAGGTTTTTTTGTCGCGCCAAACCCTGTTAAAATTACCAGAAATTGGCGAGAGTATCAAGGTATTCTGTTTTCAAAACGTGAAAGAAGAAGCCCTTGATTTATACGGCTTTTTAACTTATGAAGGTTTAGAATTTTTTGAGACTTTAATGGATATTCGGGGAGTTGGTCCAAAATCAGCTTTGGACATTTCAGACTTGGGTTCCTTAGATAAAATAAAAGAAAGAATTTTGAAGCAAGACGAAAAAATATTTGAAGGCATCCCGGGAATTGGCTCAAAAAAAGCAATGACAATAATTTTAGAATTAACTGGAAAAATAAATACATTGGCGAAGTCATCTTTTGGCAAAGGTTCTGCGGACGAAGCCGAAAGCGCTCTGATACAACTCGGTTTTTCAAAACAACAAGCAAAAGACGCATTAAGCCGTATTTCATCTGAAATTAAAAAACCCGAAGAGCGCATAAAACTTGCCTTGAAAAATCTGGGAAAATAAGGTAAAATAAGATATGAAAATGAAATTTAGGCAAACATTATTTTGGGATGTAAATCCTAAAAATATAGATCCCCAAAAAAACGCCCGATATATAATTGAGCGGATTTTGGAGTTTGGCAATACAGACGAAGTGGGTTGGGTTTTAAAATATTATCCGAAAAGCGTTATTAAAAAAGTAATGCGACTTCCGCGAGTTCAATTAAGTGATAAATCAAAAGCGCTATGGTCTCTGCTTCTAAAATAAGAAAATATTCTACAGGGCTTTTTTTTGATGCTTTGCCAAAAGACGCTGTTTTAGCGCTAAAAAAATGTTCAGAAATTGATTTTTTTTCGCAGGGCAACTGGTATTTAGCTGGCGGAACCGCGCTTGCTTTACAGTCGGGTCATCGCAGGTCTTACGATTTAGATTTTTTTACAGAGAATAAATTTTTTGACGAAAAAAAATCTGAAGAAATTTTAAGCGGCAAAGGTGAGTGGGTTACTAATGCTATGAGCAAGGGAACAATCTTCGGTACAATTTTTAAAACGAAAATAAGTCTTATATCTTATCCTGCCTTCAAACCAGCTGAAAAAATGTATAATCTGGGAACAGTTTGTTTGTTGACGCCACCCGACATTGCAGTAATGAAAATTATTGCTATTTCTCAGCGAGGTAAAAAGCGGGATTTTTTTGATTTATATTGGATTTGTCAAAATGTTGAATCTTTGTATGAGAGTATTTTGAAAGTAAATAAGCAATATCTTATAAATCAAAACTTTACGCATATTTTAAAAAGTTTGGTTTATTTTGAAGACGCGGAAACAGATCCTGACCCGGAAATTTATTTTAAGCCAAAAAAATTATAAAATAACCCGGGTAAAACTTGCATTAAAAAATTTAGGGAAATAACTATCGCTGTTTTTTTACGCAAATTATGCGCTAAATTAAAACATAATGACAGCTAAAACAATCATTAAAAAATTTACGCCGAATTTTTTGTTAAGATTTTACCATTTTTGCTGGGCTTTTTTAGGAGCTTTCCTTTTTGGGTTTCCCGGATACAATAAAAATATTAAAATTATTGGAGTTACGGGAACCAGCGGAAAATCAACTACTTCTGATTTAATAACAAGAATTTTAGAGGAACCCTTCGACTCCGCTCAGGGCAGGTCTAATTATAAAGTTGCTTCAATCTCAACAATACGGTTTAAAATTGGCGCAAAAGAATGGGAAAATAAATACAAAATGACAATGCCCGGCCGTTTTGTAATACAAAAATTTTTGAAACAGGCAAAAAATGCTGGATGCAAATATTTTGTTTTAGAAGTTACATCGGAGGGCATAAGGCAATTTAGACATAAATTTATAAACTTTGACACGGCGGTTTTCACCAATTTAACGGCAGAGCACATTGAAAGCCATGGCGGATTTGAAAATTACAGAAACGAAAAATTAAAACTATTTCGCGCGACAAAAAATATCCACGTTATGAATGCCGATGACGAAAACGCAAAATATTTTTTGAATATTCCGGCAAGGCAAAAAATTAAATTTTCAATTATTGACGCAAAAAAATATGATTTCAAACTTAATTTAATTGGAGATTTCAATGTTTTAAACGCGCTGGCAGCAATTTCTGTTGCAAAAGCATACGGCGTCGATTTTGAAACCTGCAAAAGGGCGTTGGAAAAAGCAAAAGGTATTGCTGGAAGAATGGAAGTTGTTTCAGAAAATCCAAAAATTATAGTAGATTACGCTCACACGCCAGAGCAACTTGAAGCCGTCTATAAATCTCTAACTACAAACTACTCACTACCAACTACAAACTTGATATGCGTTTTGGGAAGTTGCGGAGGAGGAAGAGATAAATGGAAAAGACCGGTTTTAGGAAAAATTGCAGTAAAATATTGTAGAGAAATAATAATTACAAATGAAGACCCGTATGACGAAAATCCGCTTTCGATTATGAAAGAAATCGAAAGCGGATTTTCGCAAATCCGAAATCAGAAATCCGAAATCCTAAATTACAAACTGATTTTAGATAGAAAAGAAGCAATTCAAGGGGCAGTCAAGTCTGCAAAACCGGGCGATGTTGTGATAATTACAGGAAAAGGATCGGAGCCCTGGATGTGCGTGGAAAACGGCAAAAAAATCCCGTGGGACGACAGACAAATAGCCATAGATGCATTGCAAAAATAAAAAATTTATGTTAGAGTAAAAAGGATATGCAAATATGTTGTTTTTAATGAAGAAAATGCCAAAGTCAATCAGAATATTTATTCGGAAGGAAAAAGCGCGCATAAGGCGCCAGTTTTTTGATGTAAAAAAACAAAATGAAATGATAGCCGAAATTTATAAAAAACTGTCAGTAAAAATAGAACAGCCCGCAGAAAAAATTAAAGGGGCAAAAACAGAAAATGAAAATGAAAAAGTTAAAGTTAAAAAACAAAAAACAGTGAAAGCTTAAAAATATGAAAGTTCAAGATATCCATAATTTATTTATCAGAATGGGAATGGATGCTGATTTCAGGGGAAAAGACGGCGTGCAAGATTTTTTAGATGATAAAAAGAAAAGATTTGAAAAATTATCAGAACAGGAAAAACAAGAATTTGATAAAGATGCGTTAGAAAATCCTTATTTGGATTCAGGCGTTTACAATATTTCAGACGATAAAGAAATAAAAAAAGTTTTGGTTGGTATAGATATTTCGCCTGCGGAAATTTTAATTGCAAAACAATTGAGTGATACCGCAGGTCCCGACGGAGGAGGGATTGATTTAGTAATTGCTCACCACCCGGTTGGCAAGGGTTTGGCGCAATTGGCGGATGTAATGAATTTGCAATGCGATATTTTAAGTTATTATGGAGTGCCTATAAATATATCGGAAGGATTAATGAAAGAAAGAATTTCAGAGGTAGCCCGTGGAGTAAATGCTTCAAACCATCAGAGAACAGTTGATGCGGCAAAACTTATGAAGGTCAACCTGATGAACTCTCACACGCCAGCTGACAACTCTGCCGCAAAATTTTTGCGAAACTTGATTGAAGATAAAAAGATAGACAGAATTTCTGATTTAATAAATATATTGAAAGAAGTGCCGGAATATAAAGAAGCAATGAAAATTGGAGTGGGGCCTAAAATTTTTGCCGGTTCTCCTGAAAATCATTGCGGTAAAATTGCTTTGTCTGAAATAACTGGGGGAACGGAGGGCTCGCCGAAGCTTTACGAAAAAATGGCTCAGGCAGGAATTGGCACTACTGTGGCAATGCACGTTTCAGAAGAGCACAGAAAAGAAGCGGAATCTGCTCATATTAACGTCGTAATAGCCGGTCATATTTCCTCTGACTCTTTGGGAATGAATTTATTGATGGACGAACTGGAAAGACAAGGAATTGAAATTGTGCCATGCTCCGGGTTTACACGATTTTCTAGGGTTAAGTGAAAATTAGTCATAAAATAAAAAACTGGATAAGGCCAGTTTTTTTGGTAAAATAAACTATTATGGCTTATAAGCCTCATAAGATTGTAAGAGAAAAAATAGCAAAAAAAGAAGACAGAAAAAAATTCTGGCAAATTTTTTTAATTGAAGGCAGTTTATTTTTTCTAACGTCAATTTTATCTGTAATAAGCGCGTTTCAGCTGAACAATCTTGTAAAAATTAAAAAAATATATCTGCCGGCAATTTCTGCGCAAGATTTTGTATTCTCTTTTTTGTTTATTGCTTTTTTTATTTTGTTTTTTGTTTCTTTTAAAAAAGCCGCAAGGTTTAAGGAACTCATATACAAAGGGCTTTTTATTTTAACTGTTTTTTGGGGCGGAATGACTGTGTTAAATTTGTGGATTCCTGTATTCGGAGCAGTTTTAGCAATGGGCGTTTTAATTATATTGTGGCTGGAAAAGCCTTCTGTATGGGCGCATGACTTATTGATGATTTTAGGATTAGCGGGGGCGGCCAGTTTTTTTGGCTTAGGTTTTGAGCCCTCTATAATAGTTATTCTGCTAGTGGCATTTTCTTTTTATGATTTTATTGCTGTTTATAAAACAAAACACATGATAAAAATGGCAAAAGAAATGATTGAAAAAAAAGTTGTTTTAGGTTTTATTATTCCAAAAAAAATAAAATATTTTAAAGACAAACTAACTAACGTTAAGCCCGGCGGGAATTTTTTCATATTGGGCGGAGGAGACGTTGTTTTCCCAAATTTACTGGCTGTTTCTGTCGTGCCGTCAGGAATTTTAAAAGCATTGACAATTATTATTTTTTCTTTAGTCGGCTCTCTTTTCAGTTATTGGCTTTTCGCAAACCAAAAAGATCCTTTGACAGGCTCAGGACAAAGTAACGAACCGATTCCGGCGCTGCCCCCTGTTGCCTTGTTTGCAATTGTCGGCTACTTTATATCATTGCTGTTGCCCCTATAGTTCAATGGACAGAATTTGAGCTTCCGAAGCTTAAGGTGCTGGTTCGAATCCAGCTTGGGGCACCAAATTTGACTAAATCCTAAAAATTTCATATACTAACTTGTAGATAGTTAAAACTTCGTATGCTTACTAACTATTATAGTAAAACTATACGAATATGTCAAACGAAAAATCCACAATTGGGAACAACATAAAAAAATACCGGAACAAGATTGGTATTTCTCAAGATGTCTTATCAAAAAAGGCGAATTTGGCTTTTCATACCATTGCCAAAATAGAGGCGGGAGCGACGCGCAACCCCACTATTGATACTGTTAAAAAAATTGCGGACGCATTGGGCATTTCGCTTGATGTTTTAACAAAATAATGACGATTTCATGAAAATAGCATTTATTCATAGCGACAAAAAAATAGGAACCGGCGCGCATTTCATTAACGATCTTATCGCCTGTAAGTTGCGAGAAAAAGGGGCGGAAGTAAATAACTTCTATCCGCAATTTTTACTGACAGACACCCCGGTTCATTTTAAGGGTATTAACAACATTCTCTTTTTTTATTCATTATTGGAAAAACGCGAGGAGATATTGCGCCATGATATTATTCAAGGGACAACCTATACACCGCTCGCCTTTCTTCGTTTTTCCAAACCAGTGGTATCGCATTTCGGCTCAACCACCGTTG
>LBSQ01000026.1 GCA_000992015.1 Parcubacteria group bacterium GW2011_GWA2_37_10 | reverse complement strand
AATTTTTTGGCGACGGGGCAGGCGAGGTCCTGCTCAATTTTATTCCATATTTTATAAATATTTTGGCTTACTTTAAATAAAAGATTTTCGCCATCTTTTTCCCATTCGGGATATTTATATTTTATCAGGTTGTAGCTTAACATAGGGCTGTCTAATTTAAAAAGCGCTTGCTGTATTGCTATATAAATTTGAATATCCCTATCTTCTTTTTTTAATAATCCAAGCTCATAAATACTTTCGTTTACTTTAATTTTTTCTTTCATCAGCTTGAACATATAATCTATCAATGCCATTTCTTTAACTGAAGGAGCAAGAGTTTCCTCTATTTCGCATGAACAGAGCTCTAAAAGCCAGTTATAAAACTGTAGGCCGGCTTTGCCCTTTTTATTTTCAGGGCTATTTTTTAATATAAAAATATATTTGTTTATTATGTTTTGGACGTCATTAATTTTTGTTTCTTCGATTCTATCATTCGGAAAATACCCTCCCCTAATAAGTTCTAAAACCAAAGAATCTCCGACGGCTTCAGTTTCCGAAAAATTGTTTAATTCTAAATCTAAAAATCTTCTTTTCAGTTTTCTTATAACAGCCGCCCTGCGCATTAAATGCTCTTCTTTCCAGTCAACGATGGTTCTTATTTGCTCATAAAAAGCAGCAACTCTTAAGGCAACCTCATCAACATGTATTGTTGGTACATCTTGTCTTGTTTGCAAAGATTGCTGCCAAAATTTATATTTTTCTATTAAATTTTTTGTTGGGCCGGATAATTCCTGCATTATTTTTTGTTTTTGATTTCTTCCCTAATTTTCTCGATAAATTTATCTATCGCCATTGTTCCGACATCTCCTTTGCCCCTCTCCCTTATTGATACTGTTTTGGTAGAAATTTCTTTATCGCCGGCAATTAAAAGATAAGGAATTTTTTGCATTTCAGCCTCTCTGATTTTTTTGCCCAAAGTTTCATTCTCATTTTTTAATTCAACCCGAATATTATTTTCTTTCAATTGTTTTACAATTTCACTGGCGTAGTTATCGTGCTTTTCAGAAATTGGAATTACCACCGTCTGCACGGGAGCCAACCAAACCGGAAACGCCCCAATAAGATGTTCGGTTAAAATTCCTATAAATCTTTCAAGAGATCCGTAGATTACTCTGTGTATCACAACCGGAGTTTTGGCTTTTCCGTCTACATCTATATATTTTAAATTAAATTTTTTGGGTATTTGAAAATCAAGCTGTATGGTTCCCATTTGCCAGTCTCTGCCAATGGAGTCTTTCATTAAAATATCTATTTTTGGTCCATAAAATGCACCATCTCTCTTTTCTATTGTATATTTTTTTCCGCTTTTTTCTAAAATATTTTTGAGAGCATCTTCGGCTTTGCTCCATGATTTTGCGTCTCCCATAAAATCTTTTGGCCTAGTTCCTAGTCTGAAGGAATATTCAATGTTAAATATAGAGTAGAATTTTTTAATTATTGCTAAAATTCTATTATATTCTTCCTCAATTTGTTCTTCTTTGACAAAGATGTGGGCATCGTCTTGAGAAAACTCCCTGACTCGCAAAAGCCCGTTTAAAGTTCCGGATTTTTCAAAACGATGTAAAGTATCCGAGTCGGACAGTCGTAGGGGAAGTTCCTTATAGCTTCTTGGCCTTGAATCGTATACTACCATTGCGTTTGGACAATTCATCGGTTTTAATCCATATATTTCTCCTTCCTCGGTTTCAGAAACAAACATATTTTCTTTATAATGGTCCCAATGTCCAGAAATTTGATAGAGTTCTTTTTTATTTATCAATGGGCTTTTTATTTCCTGATAACCCTCTTTCTGGTGTTCCGCCCGCCAAAAATTTACCAGTTCATTAAAAATAATTAGTCCCTTTGGCAGCCAGTAGGCCATTCCGGGAGCTGTTTCGTGAAACATATATAACTCAAGTTTTTGGCCGAGTTTGCGGTGGTCGCGTTTTTCGGCTTCTTCCTGCATTTTTATATAATCTTGAAGTTCTTTTTCTGTTGAAAAGGCAAGACCGTAAATGCGAGTAAGCATTTTATTTTTTTCGCTTCCTTTCCAGTAGGCTCCCGCAATTTTTGTGAGTTTAAATGCTTTAGGATTTATCTCGTTAGTGTTTTTTACATGCGGCCCTTTGCACAAATCAACAAATTTCTGCAAACACCCGGTGTTTGTATAAATAGAAACAGTTTTTCCGGGCAAGTCCTTTATAAGTTCAAGTTTATACGGCTGGTCTTTAAATAATTTTTTTGCAGCCAATTTCGTAATATTTTTTTTAATAAATTTTTGATTTTGCAAAACCAGTTCTTTCATTTTTTCTTCTATTTTTTGCAAAAATTTATCGCTCCCGCCTTCGCCCTTCGCTACGCTCAGGGCTTCGGCGGGCAAAGCAAAATCGTAATAAAAACCATTCTCAATTGCAGGACCCATTCCTAATTTTGTCCCGATGGCTTTGCCATCGTGGATCTTCGACGACTTCGTCGTCGGAATTTTAGGATATAACTCCAAAACCGCTTGCGCCATAATATGCGACAGCGAATGCCGTATATTCTCAATATTTTTATCTTGTTCCATAATTTTTATGCGCCTCTTGACAAGGCCTTTTAATTTGCTATACTTAAATTGGGTATCAACGCCGATGTCACATCCCAATAGTGGGACCTAAACAACATCTTCAGAAATGGAGGTGCTGTTTTTTTGTTTCGTATGCTATAATTGAATTGCGGAGCGTCGTAGGAGGTTGAAGCCAGACGGATCTGGCCATCGGCCGATACCCGAACGGTCTCGCATACGCGGGATGTGGTTCGACTCCACCGACCTCCGCACCAAAAAGTCTGTTGTAAAAACAACGGGCTTTTTGTTTATTTATCTTACTATACTTAGTTCTCGTTTTCACTATTGACAAAGTTGTTTGAATATACTATATTAAATTATAGAGAATGAGGTAGTTTTTACCCCGATAGACCCCATTAACGAGAAGATAAAAGGAGCATGCGTATGAAGGCTTCAGATTATGTGGCAAGGTTCATGGCCGAAGGATGTACGATTGAGGCCTTTGCCAGGGTGATCGTGGACATGATAGTTGAGGTTCGCGATGTCGGCCTGACAAGGAGAATAATCATGGATGGGGCTCTGTTCTCGATCTTCGACGAGATGGATATCAAGTTTAAGAGTTTCCGCCGTCAGACGGGTGGGAAACTCAGCGACGGCTCTTTGATGCACAAGGAAGCATTTAGGCGGATGCTTCGTCAAAAAACTCCAGACATTTTTAATGCCTGGAATAGGGGTCGAGGCGGAAGGTTGCTCGTCGACTAAACAATGACTGAAATTACCTAAAGGGCCGAGCAGACCGAACTGCTCTATGGTCCGACGTCGAAAGATCGTCGGGCTTTTTTTGTAAAAAATATTTTGATAATGGATACGCCTTATCTCAGCGATCGCTACGCTGTGGCGTATTTTAAAAAATAAAATAAAAACATAAAATAAAAACGAGGAGAGGTATTACGATTCTCTTGGGACGAGAATTTCTTGAACATCGTCTGCGACAATTTTAATTTCGCCATTTCTGTCGTCTACGCGGCCGGCAACAAAAACAATTTTATTTTCTTGAAGCGCCGTCGGGTTTCTTTCCAAAAGATTCGGGAAAATTACAACCTCCGCTCTTCCGGTTAAATCTTCAAGTTTTATAAACAGCATTGGTTTTCCGTTTTTTGTGATAATTTTTTTTACGTTTGAAATTATTCCGCCTAAAACAACCTTTTTATCCACCCATGAGGAGTCAATTTTTAAAATAGCGGTTGTTTTTGTTTCGAAAAGTTTCTTAAAATCATTTAACGGGTGGGAACTTACAAAAAGCCCTAAAAGCTCTTTTTCCCAACTAAGTTTTTCAAAATTGGTGGCAGCCGTAGCCGCATCAAGCTTTATATTGTTACTGCCGGCCGTGGGCATACTTGCAAAAAGCCCGATTTGTTTTGAACTGCCGTTTTTATTGTTTTCGCGGGCGATTTCCAACAGTTTTTCTAAATTAGCCAAAAGCTGTCCTCTTTCTGCAAAAGCGTCAAAAGACCCGGCTTTTATTAACGCCTCCATTGATTTTTTGTTTAAGTCTTTTGAATGAACCCTGTTAATAAAATCCCCAATTGACTGAAATTGCCCTGCTTTTTTTCTTTCTTCAACAACCGCGTCAATGATGTTTACGCCCACATTTTTAACTGCCAGTAAACCAAACCTTATCTGATTTTTATCCGGCACCACTGTAAAGTTTTTCAAGCTCTCGTTGATATTTGGAGGCAAAACCTCAACCTCCATTTTTTTGCACTCATCAATCAAAAATGCGATTCTTTCAACGTCGGCTTTTTCAGATGTTAAAACCGATGCCATAAATTCAACCGGGTAGTGAGATTTCAAATACGCGGTTTGGTAGGCGATTGTGGCGTAAGCTGCTGAGTGAGACTTATTAAACCCGTAAGCGGCAAAGGGCAAAATCCATTGCCACAATTCCTCGCCGACTTTTTTGCTTGCGCCATTTTTTATGGCGCCCTCAATAAATTTTGTTTCTTGGGCGCGTAAAAGCTCCGGAATTTTTTTACCGATTGCTTTTCTTAAAACATCGGCTTCACCCAATGTAAATCCGCAAATTTCTTGAGCAATTTTCATTAATTGTTCCTGGTAAATGCAAATGCCCTGTGTTTCTCTTAAAATAGGTTCAAGTTTTGCATGCAAGTATTCAATTTTTTGCTTGTCGTGTTTTCTTGAAATATAATCCGGAATAAATTGCATGGGGCCCGGCCTGTATAAAGCCACCATGGCGGTAATATCTTCAAAAGTTGTGGGATGCAACTCCTTTAGATATCTTTTCATTCCGTCGCTCTCTAATTGAAATACGGACGTTGTTATGGCATTCTGTAAAAGTTTAAAAGTTTTTGCATCATCGTAAGGAATTTTATCTAAATCAATTTTTAAATTATCATGCAGAACATAAATTCGAGCCAATGTATCTTCTATTATAGTCAGGTTTTTTAGTCCTAAAAAGTCCATTTTTAAAAGTCCCAAATCTTCAATGCCGTGCATCTCGTACTGTGTGATAACGTTTTCTTCGCCTTCTCTGGTTGACCTTTGCAGGGGAACAGAGTCTGTTAATGGTTTTACTGAAATCACAACCCCGCAGGCGTGAGTTGATGCGTGGCGGGCGACCCCCTCCAGCTTTTTTGCCAAATCAATCAATCTTTTCGCTTGGTCGTCTGAGTTATACAAATCAGAAAATTCAGAAACTTTTTCTAAGGTTTCTTTTAAATCCATTCCCATAGGAATCATTTTTGCCATTTGGTCGCAATAACTGTAAGTATATTGCAACGCCCTGCCGACGTCGCGGACTACGGCTCTTGCCGCCATTGTTCCAAAAGTGATAATCTGGGCAACATGGTCTGCACCGTATTTTTGCGCAACATATTTTATAACTTCGTCTCTTCTTCTGTCTGCAAAATCCAAATCAATATCAGGCATTGAAATTCTTTCCGGGTTTAAAAATCTTTCAAAAAGCAAATTGTGTTTTAGCGGGTCAACGTTTGTTATTCCGGTCAGATAGGCAACAATAGAACCTCCGGCAGATCCTCGGCCAGGCCCCACTACAATCCTGTTTTGTTTTGCCCAATTAACAAAGTCTTGGACAATCAAAAAGTATCCGGCAAAACCGGTTTTTTCTATAACCGAAAGTTCATATTTTAATCGTTCTAATACTTTTGAATCGGAATTTTCTCCGTATCTTGATTCCAGCCCGTTCCAGCAAAGCTCTTCTAAAAATTGTTCTGCGGTTTTGCCGTCAGGCAAGGGAAAGGTCGGCAATTTTGTTTTCCCCAATTCTATTTGCAAATTGCAAGCCGCCGCAATTTTTTGGGTGTTTTCAAGGGCTTCGGGAACATCTTTAAAATTCTCCGCCATTTCTTCCGGGCTTATCATAGAAAAATTATCTTGAGCCATAGATAATCTTTCCTGGTCGTTTAGGTCAGCTCCTGTGTTTATCAACATTAAAACATCCTGGGCTTCCGCATCTTCTTTTCTCAAATAATGAATGTCGTTTGTGGCAACCAGCGGAATGCCGGTTTTTTTGGATAGTTCAATCAATTTTTTGTTGGCGGAAATTTGTTCTGGAATATTTTGGTGGCGCTGCAGTTCCAGATAAAAATTTCCTTTTCCAAAAAACTTTTCATATTTTTTTGCGGTTTCCTCGGCTTCTTCGTTTCGGTTGGATAAAAGCAATTTTGGGATTTTTCCTTGTATGCAAGATGACAAACCAATCAGTCCTTCCGCGTATTTTTCTAATGTTTCTTCGTCAATTCTGGGTTTATAATAAAAGCCCTCAAGATGGGCAATTGATACTAATTTTACCAGGTTTTTATAACCTTGTTCATTTTTTGCCAATAAAATCAAATGATTTCTTTTGTTGTCAATGTTGGGCCTTTTGTCTGTAAGTTTTTCAAAGGCAGTGTAAACTTCGCATCCGATTATAGGTTTTATTTTTTTTGCTTTTGCTTTTTTATAAAATTCAATGGCTCCATAAAGCGCGCCATGGTCGGTTAAAGCAACGGAATCCATGCCAAGCTCTTTTACCTGATCTAAAAGCTCGTCAATTTTAGATAAGCCGTCAAGCAGGGAATAGTGAGAGTGAACGTGGAGGTGCGTAAATTTCATAAATATAATTCGAATCTACGAATAATATCCGAATGTTCCGAATATTCGGATGGGCGTTTTCGGATAATGTTTTGCAAAGCAAAACTTTGCGCTGTTCGGATGCTTTATTTTACTTTTTATGCGTTTTTTAATCAACAGTTGACATTGGTGTGTTATTGTGCTATGTTAAAAACAGCACAAACTAAAAAAGTATGCCGGGAAATGGGCGTGTACGCTGAAGGATTACCACCCCTTCGGTATATTTCTCGGTATGCTTGCAAGGGCAGTGGAGCGCGGAGAGCGACAGGTTTGTCGTTCCCCTGTGGGCAGTTGTTTCTCATAGGTTTGTTTTTAATTTTAAAAGCCAAAAGAGAAACAATAGGGTAAAACCAAGCTCCTGCCACAAAGCCGTGTTGAGTTTACGCACTGAGCATATTTGGAAGAATGCGGTAGAGGCGTATGTTCCACGGTTTTTTTATTTACAAATTTAACCCTCGTCATAATCTACGCTATCGCGTTAATTATGACGATGGCATTATTTATGATATAATAAAACAATAAAATATTAAATAATAAAACACTGTAAAATATGTATGAATGCAACAAAAGAAAAAATATTATTACTTTTATTGGGCGGATTAGCTTTTAGTTGCAGTTATACGCCGGGCAGACAATGGCAAGTGTTAAAAATTGTTTCAGGCGAGTGGAAACGGTTGAATAAAAAGGAGTTAAGAGAGGGTATAACTTATTTGTATCGGCTAAATTTTGTTGATAAAATTAAAAATAAAAACGGTTTGTCATCTATTTTTCTTACCAAAAAAGGAAAACTTTGCGCGCTAAATATACAACTGGAAAATATTAAAAATAAAAAGGAAAAGTGGGATGGCAAATGGCGAATGGTCGCCTTTGATATTCCCGAGAAGCATAAAGGAGGAAGAGACGCTCTAAGGCAAAAATTAAAGAAGATAGGATTTCACGAATTGCAAAAGAGCATTTTTGTGACTCCCTATAATTGTAAAAAAGAAATAATGCTCTTGGTTAATTTTTTTGAGTTAGATAAGTATGTCCGTTTTGGCGTTTTAGAGTTTATAGATAACGAAGAATATTTTAAAAAAGTTTTTAAAATAAGTTAAAAGAAAATAGAGATAATAGAAATAATTTTTGACTATCGTCATAATATACGCTATCGCGTGTAATATGATGAGAGTATTGAGAGATGAGAGTATTATATGAAGTACCCAAATTTTAATGAAGAAAAAAAATTGTGGAAAAAAGGATATAAATGTGTTGTCGGGCTTGATGAGGCGGGGCGTGGCCCATTGGCAGGTCCAGTGGTGGCGGCAGCCGTCGCGATAAATCCGAATTTCGAATATCGAAGCTCGAAACAAATCCAAAATTCTAATATCAAAAATTCAAAACATGCGTTTCGGATTTCGTGCTTCGGATTTAGAATTTCAGAGGTTAGAGATTCAAAAAAAATGTCGGCTAAACAACGGCAGGAGGTTTATGAAAAACTAATCGTGTGTAAAAATATTTTGTGGGGAGTGGGGATTGTTTCAGAAAAGATAATTGATAAAATAAATATCTTAGAGGCGACTAAGCTGGCGATGAATAGGGCGTTGGATAATTTAATAGAACGGGTGTCTCGTCATAATTTACGCTATCGCGTAAATTATGACGATGGTTATGATTGCTTTCTGTTGATTGACGGAAATTTCAAACTGGATTTAAGTCCACCAGCCGCCCCGCCACAGCGGAGTCCCGCTGTGGCGGGGCAAAAATCAATTATCAGGGGCGACCAAAAAGTTTTTTCAATTTCTGCCGCATCAATAATTGCAAAAGTAACGCGGGATAAAATAATGCAAAAATACCATAAAAAATATCCGCAGTACGGATTTAATAAACACAAAGGTTATGGAACGAAAGCGCATTTCGCCAATTTAGAAAAATTCGGCCCGTGCAGGATACATAGAAAAACATTTCGGCCGGTGTCTAAACACTAATCTCGTTTTATCCACTGAATCCGACCGTGCCCGCACCCTTCATTTAAAAAATAAATAGAAGGCTGCAAAATTCACAGAAAAACATTTCGGCCGATTAGCAGTTATCCACAGGCTGGCGTTTGTTTGCAAAAGTTAAAAGAAGTAAAATAACATAAAATAATAATGCGATGCCAATATGCGAATGCATACTAATTATACAAATAAAATAAATTAGTATTATTAGAATGAATTAGTATATTAGAATCGCAGTTAAAAATGGAGAAAAAAAATTTACTTTTATTTTTTCGTCAAAGGTAATTCCTTCAATTACCGCTTTTGGGCAAGTTACCAAAATTGATGGAAAAACTATCACCCTGACTTTTGGCGGAGATAATTTAACAGTAAAAATCAGAGACGACGCGCAGATTTATTTGCCTGCCACAAGCGCTAAAGATAAAAATGGAAAACTCGTAACTTCTCAACAGCAGACAGCGCAATTTTCAGATATTAAAGTTGGCAACAATGTGAGCGTAAACATAAAACTATTGCCTGACGGCCAAATTGAGGGGCAACTGGTTATTATTCTCGGCGCAAAATAATTATGACAGTTAAAAATTTAATAATTTCGATATATTTTTCTCGCAGTAAATAAAATGCGAAAAATAAAGTCATCTTTAATAGAGGTAGCATTAACAGCGCTGACGGTTGTTGTTTTTTTATTTCCTATTGGAAGTGATGCGCTGGCATATGTTAACTGCCAGTTGCCTAGCGATATAGGAAAAGAATGCGCTGCTCCAAGCAATAGGTATTGTGCTGAAGACGGATTTTTTATAAAAGTGGACAGGCATTTATGTGTTTATGGCGTTGAGCCTGCGCTTGTATGCAAAACTATATCCTACACGGTTGGTTCTTGCACGGGTATAACAGAACAGCATTGTAGCTCCGACAAAAATTCAGTAGAGACCGTAACTTATGGATGTAACCCAAATACTGTCACATGTACGGCAATTTTATCTAGAGAAATTATACAGGTTTGTCTTCCTCAAAAAACAGAATGCCAGCCAGATGATATTTTGAGGACTACCTATGCGCAGGCATGCGTTGAAGTTCCTAATAGTTCTCCGCCTTCTGCACATTGCGCCAGCCTTAAACCTCCATTTAAAGACAACCGGTGCAATCCTCCAATCGGCGAGTGTTTGACCATTTTGAAGGGGAAAAACACTGTTTTTACTTGTCCTATCGGAGGCGTCGCATGCGTGCAAAAAGATTCTAATATTGCCTGCAGCGACGGCAAAAGAGTATGTTCAAGCGACGGAAAAAGTTATGAAGTTAAGCCGAAGGAAAAGTGTGTCTTGGAAACAATTCCTCCGATCGATCAGCCGCCTATTAGAGCTGGCGGTAGCAAAGTTAAATGCGAGCTCGTAACTCCCGGAAGCAATGGGACCTGCGCCGGCACAACAGTTGAGTGCGGCGGAAATGGGTTTTACAATTTTTATAACACTTATTCTTATATATGCAATGACAACCCTAATCCTCTCACTATTAACTGTATAAAAGGTCCTCCAGTTACAACTCCATGTAATCCTGAAATAAAAAGTTGTAGCGAAGATGGCGGGAGCCTAATAACAACACCCAAAGAAGTATGTAGTGATAATAATGGAGGCGGACCTGGGTTGTGCAGCGCTGACCCGAATCCTCCACCCCCACAAAACTGCGCAGTTGATTCTCAATATCAATGCGCAGGAGAGCCGCCGCTTTTAGGGCAACAACTGATTGGATTTTGTAATAATTCAACCAATCCTAACAAGTGTGATGACGCCTGGCAACCACTGGGTTCTCCGTTTCCTTGCAGTAATGAAGAGGTTCCGTGGCCTACTGGAGAAAAAAGGTGCTCCGGCTGGCGGAATGCCTTCTGCGATGGATGATATGGATTATTGATTAACCGGACGATTATAAACTAGCCGGCACAAATGACCAAGATATGATCTTGGTCATTTGCTTTGGTCGGCGGTTAGTTGATTGTTGGAATGCTGTTTGTAAGGATAATTGTTTGGCAGGAGATAAAAAAACCGCACGGATGTGCGG
>LBSQ01000025.1 GCA_000992015.1 Parcubacteria group bacterium GW2011_GWA2_37_10 | reverse complement strand
TAAGCTTTTGTATAAAGGTCATATAAAGTAAGCCCCTCCCAATCAGGGTTGCTGCCCCTTACAACAAAGGACTCTTCAGAACAGTTAATGGTTAAGGTATTTGGAGTATAGGTCTGCAATTTAATTGCATCTGCTCCTGATTCTGCGGCAGATTTAATTATTTCTTTTGCTCTTTCAAAATCCTGGTTATGATTAGCCGACATTTCAACAATAATAAAAACCGGATTTCCTGGTCCTATTTCCCTATTTCCAATTTTAAAATTATATTCTTTGTTCATTTTTTTACTTTAATTATCCAATCTGAATTTTTATTTTTTAAATTAGAAAAAGTAGTTTCTGTTTTTTCAACAACAATTTCTGTAAATTTGCTAAAAATTACATCAATGTCTTCTCGACTCAAAAAATGGCTGGGCATATCTCCCTCATTTGTATCTTGAATATCTAAAATAAAAGTGTTTTTCTCTATTTCTTTTCCCTTGCCGAATCTATAATCATCGGTTGTTCTGCTAAAAACAAGCGCGTGGCCCCCGACCTTTAAAATTCTGATCAATTCGTCAACTGCTTTTTGATAGCCATCTCTTGTATTGTAATAAAAAACTCCGAAAGAAATTGCTCCGTCGAAAAAATTATCTTCAAACGGCTGGCTCTCCATGCCTGCGTTTTTTATCACGGCCTTTAAATTATTCTCATGGAGACGTTTTTCTGTAATATTTAAACCGGCTTCTGAAATATCTGTGCAATAAGCGGAGAACCCCTCTTTTGCCAGGAAAACCGTGTTAGAGCCGGCTCCGCATCCTATGTCTAATATATTTAATTTATTTTTTTCTTTCATGTCTTCCGGAAAATTGGTAAACATAAACCTTATAACATGTTCGCTGGGATATTTGGGCTGAAATCTTTTTTTTGAATGAAGATTTTCCCATTTTTCTCTTGTTTTTACTTCTAAATTATTGTTCATATTTTTTTATAAGCTTATCTTTTTTTAATTTATTTATAAAATCTAAAACATCGTCAAATTCCATATTTAACTCTTCTGCTATATCAAATACGGTTTTATCGCCTTCAAGATTCAGTATTATTTTTTCAATGTTTTGGTTTAATTTTAGATTTTCCCTCCAATCGACCCATAAATCATAACTTGATAAAAATATCGGACCTTTAAACCGCCTTTTAGGCGTATAATCATTGTCAATTATATTTAATATTTCTAAAATTAAATTTTTAGATTGTTCTAATCTTTGTTCTGATATAATGTCTGGATTATCATCTGATGTATGATATTCAGGATAAGGATACCGGCTAATTGAAATCATTGGGATATTGACGCCAGGTCCGTTAAACGCCACCTCATCATTTGCCACAATAGTCCGAAAGGGCCCTTCTCTAAAATTTTTAAGTTTTCTTTCCATTACATATCTAGCAATTCTATCTATCCGCGTATCTCCTTGTCTTGATAGTTGCAAGGCGTGGATATTATCATTTCCCAGCATTTCAAGAAAAACACCGTATTTAAATTTTGGAATTATATCTTCGTTTTTGCTTAAATAAGCAACTGAACCGATTGTTTCCGGAACAAACAGAAACTTGTATGTGTAATAATTTTTCTTGCCCTGAGCCCTTGTCCTGAGCCGCGCCGAAGGATGCCGAAGGGTTTTTTGCATTTCTTTGGCAAGGGCAACTAATACCGTAACTCCGGTTAAATCATCATTCACTTGAGCTGGATGGCAAAGATGGGCAACTAAAACAATGGTTTTATCAGTTTTACCTTTTATTATACACTCTCCAACTTCTAAATTTCCTTTTTCAAATTTGGAATCAATAAAAACCTTATATTCATCTTTTGTGAATTCTTTTAATTTGCTGTGTTGTATGCAAAACCCCCAATCTCTTTGATAGTATTTAAACTCAAAAGGAATGGCATTGGGTCTTTCTTTGCTTGTATGCAAATGCTTAAACAACTCTTCCTTGCTGACAATTTTATCAACAGGCAAAGAATAAGAAACAATATGCAAGGGATGGTTTTTTAAATCAAGGAGTTTATTGCCATCTAAATCTTCGATGTATGCATTTTTTACTGTCCACTTATCAGGAATAATCCACGTCCAGCATTTTGCGCCCGTAGGAATTTTGTGTATCTTTAAAGGAATTATTTTCGAAATGTACTTCAAAGATTCTCTGAAACCATCAGAAATTATGTCTCTTCTTTTGAACCAAATGTCGTTAATTAACTTCATCATGTTATTTAAAATTTTCTAAACAATTTTTATTTATTTTTTGATAAAGTAAGCTGGGTCTTTTTTAAACATTTTCTTGGCTTCCCGACAAATATCGCTGATTTTAGCAACATTAATAAAATCACTGCCCAGACATACTTTTTTAAGAAAACCTTTATCTAAAAGGCGCTTTTCTATTTTATCAAAGTCGGGATTTATTCCTCTATCTAAATATCTTACATAAAATTCATATTCGTCGTCATATACTTTATTTTTATTCGTTATTTTTCCTTTAAACTTTTTGGCATACCTGTAGGGCGCTTTAAGCATTTCTTCAATGTAGTGTATTTGAGTGCAGGAAAAATAATCAACGCCGAATACTACATATTTACTGTTTTTTATTTTTGAAAGTTTATCATATATTGAACCTTCTCCAAAACTATTCTTGCTAAGATTGCCGGTTAACTCTTTGGCTCTTTTTCCAACAGCGGCAACTGAAAATATGGGGTGAATGCTTCGAAAAGCGTCTTTTCTTTTGCGCAATTCCTCGGTAAATAATCCTACTGTTGACGGAGTGTTGTCAGGATCGTAAATTTCGTTTTTACAGAAGGAATAAGTAAAAGTAGGAACAATCAAGGTTCCTTCTTTTCCTATAACTTTTAAAAATGCTTCAATAAAAACATCAACAAACTCTTTTTTATTGATAATGTTTCCCAACTTTCCAAAACGCGCCAAATCAGCGTGAACCATTAAGGTGTCGCCATTTTTTATTCCTGCTTTTTTCAGAGCGTTAATTACGTCTTTTTGCCTAAAATCCTTTTTTTCGTTTTTAAATAATATTTTATTTTTATAAAACGACTCCATGATTTTTTAAAATATCTTTTATATCCTTAACGCTTTTTACATTAACTGCTTCCTGTATTGTAAGTTTTGTATTAAAAACGGTTTCTATTTCAGAAATTATCATTAAAGTATTAAAAGAATCCCAGCTTAAAACATTTTCAGAAGATGTTTTGTCTGTGATTGAGCTTTCTTTAACTTCCAACACTTTCGCTAAAATTTTTTTAAGCTTTTTCATTTTTTATTTTGATAAAATCCGGATAATTAAAATTACTGACGGACAGTTCAAAATTCCATTTCTGAAATTCTTCTTTTTTTTCCGCCAGCTTAAAACCGTTATCCTTGTAAAAATCTTTCGCCGGGCTATTTTTGGCAGTAGGAATGAATTCTCCGATTAATGTCTTCACTCCTTCTTTTTTTGCCTGCTCAATAATACGGGCAAGCATAACTTTTTCAATTGCGCGCCCAATAACTCGGCAGCTAAGCAAAAATATGTCAATTCTCCACTCTTTTCCCTGTTTTTCAATTATAGATGTCCCAGTAATTCCGTTATCCCCAAATTTATCTTCCACTTTTACTGAAAACACGAAATAATTTTCGTTCTCTGAAAAATTTTTTATTTCCGTATCAAGATATCTTTTTGTTGTCATATTAAATTGGTTCGTTTTCTGTGTAAGTTGGGCAATCCGTGGAATAGTAAAATTATTCACTTTTTCAAATGTCACAACTGTATTTAAGTTTTTTAAATACTCGTCAATATTTCCTGAAGTTTCTTGGAACTTTTTTCTTTCTCTTTGGGCAGAATACATTTGTCCCCTCTTTGTGTCTTCAACTGTAAGAGAAAAAGTATTAAAGTCGTCAATTTCCATTATGGTTTTAAGATATAGAGAAGAGTCTTCTGGCATATCAACAACTGTCACTTCCGGAAGCGCTTCCTTTATAATTTGCCTATTGACTTGGCTGTCATCAATAAAAACCATACTTGAAACATCAATTCCTATTTCTTCTGCAATTTTTTTTATATTAGAAACTTTATCATTCCAATTTATTTGCATTGATGCAAAGTGATTTTCTTTCAAAATCATATAAGGATGCTCCCTCAAAGCCTTCAGGACGTCATCGGGATTATTAGAGCTGTTTATGGCAAGAATAACTCCCCTGTTAAAAAGTTCTAAAATGTATTTTTGAAATTCCCAAAATGGCATTCCTTCTGACGTTGGCCCCAATTTTATTCCCTCTATGCCGTCTTCTCCTATGATTCCTCCCCACAAGGTGTTATCCAAATCCAGAACTAAACACTTTTTACTTAATGAAAGCAAGGGTTTAATATAAGAAAGATATTCTTTGGCTAAAGTTGCCAGATATTCCATTCCTATCTTCATATCAGCTAAATAATACATTTTATGATCCAAAATTTTGTCTTTTCCGATTCTTGAAGAAAAAGAATTATAATCAAAGAGGAAAATTGGGCTGTTTAACTTTATAAATTTTCTTAATTCAGAATTTAAATATTCTATTGATTCTATGAATCCAAATTTCTCTTTACTTTCCAATATGCCAAGTGGAGAATGACAAGGAACTTCAAAATTATGGAAAACTATTTTTGCTGAAGTCCTTTTTGAAAGAGTTTGTAATAATTTTTTAACCTCTTCAATCTTTTCTTCAACAAACCTTTTTCTTTCCTCATTTGAAATCTGGTAAGGCGAAAAGAAATTTTCCCCAAACAGAGATTTAATGTCAATAAAAAAGAACACTACATTTGGTTTAAACCTGTATAGCTCGCTGTTTTTGTTTAATATGTCCTGGGCATATTGTTTGTAGTCGCCCGCAAAAAATTCTGGGATAACACCTAACTTACAACACTCAACATTAATGGCCTCTTTTATCCCCTTTGCAGTAAAACTAAAGAGAATAGCAATTTTAAACAGAGATTCGCTCTCTATTTCCTGATTTTTCTTTATTTCTTCTATTTTTTTATCCAATAAAAAATAATCTCCAATGGTTTTGGGTTCTGCTTCGCTTATTACATTTTTTATAGTATCTCTGTCAGGCATATTGCTTGGGATAAATGCTTTGTGTGGGTAATGCTTATTTCTGATTTGTATTTCTTTTTAATATTCTTATCTAAAAAATTAACCTGCGGCGCGCCGTTTTTTTTGTTAAATATTTCAACGCGATTAAACGCAATATTTTCTGAAATAGTTTTTCTTACCGCCTCTTTTGCCGCAAATCGTCCGGCTAAACTCTCTGCTTGTTTTTTTTCACAATCTTTTAACTCTTTTTCAGTAAAATTATTTTCTAAAAACCGGGTTTTTTTTGCAATATCTTTGAACCTTTTAATCTCAACTAAATCAATTCCTATTCTGAATGGCATTTTAAAAACGGGCTAATTATCTTATTAATATTTTACAAAACAATATATGATATATCCGGGTCGTAGCAAAAATTTTTCAGTTCATACTTCCTTAAATCCAGTTTTTCCATTAAAGCGGCGGTTTCCCCGGGCCATCTTGGATTATTTATTTCATCAAAAACTAAAATTGACCCGCGCGGCATTCTCGGCAAAAATAATTTTAGGGCTTCTTTAGTGGGTTTGTAAATATCAAAATCCAGATACAACAAAGATATTATGATATGCTGATTTTTTTTAAGAAATTCGGGACCGGTTTTTAAAAAATCTCCCTTAACCAATTTAACTTTATCAATATGAGAAAGAAATCGGTTTAAATCATATAAATCTATTACTTTTTTCAGTTCGCTGTATGAATCGGCAAATATGCCGCCCCTTTTTGCGTCAACATTTTTATCTTCTGCTTTGTCTTTTGTGTTAACATCGGGAAAACCGGAAAAAGTATCGAACCCGATAATCTCACGGTGATAGTTTGTCGGTTCAAATATTGCAGATAACTTTGCCCAAGTCATTAATCCAGACCCTCTAAAAATCCCGCATTCTACAATTGAACCTTTATTATTTAAAATCATTTTAAATAACTCATACTGAGCCAAAAAGCGGGAAATGGTTTGTCGCGAAGCATATTTGGGAAAATCATCAACAATCTCTATCACGGGTTTTTTTTCTTTAACAATTAATTCGTTTAGGTGTTGATTCAATTTTTTAGAGTAATTTTTTTCATTATTGGTTCTCATATCATTTTTTGCGCATTATTGATAATTAATATTTTTTTAACAGAATCAATAACATATTGGACTTCTTTATCTGTCATTTTGGGAAAAAGGGGTAAAGTGATTGCTCCTTCATAATACTTTTCGGCTATTGGAAAATCGCCTTTTTTGTACCCGAACCTTTTTTGATAGAAGGGCTGAATATGAAGGGGCACATAATGGACTTGCGCGCCAACGGCTAATTTAAACAATTTTTCAAATACTTCTTTTCTCCCAGCTCCCCGAATTTGAATAGGATATATATGCCAGGCAGACTTGGCATATATTTTTTCAGTTGGAATTATAATTTTCTCTATGTTTTTAAATGCCTTGTTATACCTTTCCGCAATTTTTTTCCTTTTTTCTATAAATTTATCCAGTTTTTTTAATTGGCTTATGCCTATAGCGCATTGAAAATCAGTAATCCGATAATTATATCCCGGGTTTTCTATTTCATAATACCATTTGCCTTTTTCCGGAATTTTTATTATCCCGTGGTGCCTGAAAATTTTCAATTTTTCATAAAAATTTTTATTATCTGTAAGCACCATCCCGCCTTCTCCTGTGGTAATATGTTTTACCGGATGGAAGCTCAAAATTGTCATATCGCTGAAACTTCCGACTTTTTTGCCCTTATATTTTGCCCCTAAAGCGTGGCAGGCATCTTCAATCACTAAAAGATTATGCTTTCTTGCAATTTTAAAAATCTCTTCATAATCGCACGGATGGCCCGCAAAATCCACAGGAACAATTGCTTTTGTTTTTGAGGTTATCAACCCTTCAATAAGTTCTGAGTTGATATTAAGAGTGTCGCTCCTAATATCAACAAAAACCGGACGCGCTCCGCAAAAAACTGCGGCATTGGCAGTGGCGGCAAAAGTCATTGGAGTTGTGATTATTTCATCTCCTGATGAGATTCCTGCAACGCTATAAGCCGCGTGAAGCGCGGCAGTTCCGGAAGAAACTGCCACTCCGTATTTTGCTCCGCAATATTTAGCAACCGCTTTTTCAAACTCTTCAATCTTCGGGCCTTGAGTCAGCCAGTCGCCTTTTAAAACCTTGATAACTTCTTTAATATCATTATCATCCAGCCACTGGTGTCCGTATGGTATTATTTTAATTTTAGCCATTGTGTTGTCCTGTTAATTCCTTCGTCTAAGCTTATTGTCGGTTTCCAATTTAAAACATTTTCCGCCTTGCTTGAATCCGCGCACATACTCATTACTTCAGCGTGGGGATGATGATGTTTTATAAATCTTATATCTGCCTCACTGCCGGTTATTTTTTTTGCCAAATCCTTTATTTTTACTTCCTCCCCAAAACCGGCGTTAAAAACTTGTCCGATCGCTTTATCTGAAAGGCATGCCCTTGCAACAAACTCTGCGCAATCTTCTATATAAAAAAAATCTCTGCTTTGCTCTCCATCGCCGAAAACATCTAAGGGTTCTGATTTTAGTTTTTTATTTATAAATATGCTCATCACTCCGCCTTCGGAGTCGCTTCTCTGAAAAGGACCGTAAATACTAAACGGCCTTAAAATAACAGTGGGCAAATTATATGTTTTGAAATAAGACATAACAAGATTTTCGCCATTTATTTTGTTTGCGGTATATGGGCAAGAAGCATTAAGCGGATGTTCTTCGGTTATTTTTTGTCCCGATTCAGCTGTTTTATAAACCAAAGCAGAACTTATAAAAACAATTTTTGTATTATGTTTCTTGCATTGCTCTAAAACATTGAAGGCGCCGACGCAATTATCGTTAAAATTTTTTTCAGGATTATCAATGCTGTCTTGAACATCTATGGCCGCGGCAAAATGAACGCATATGTCAAAATTATTTTCAAAAAGTTTTTCAAGCGCTTTTTCGTCCTTAATGTCTCCCGTTGTAAAACTTTGTAATTTGTCCCTGAATTCTTCAATATTTTTTTCAAAACCATTTGAAAGATTGTCCAAAATCCAAATTTTATGCCCCTTATCAAGCAAATTTTTTGCGGTCCACCGGCCCATAAACCCGGCCCCTCCCGTTATTAAAATTTTTTTAACCTTTGTATCCATAGTCCCACCAATTTACGGGTAAATTATATTTTTGCATTTTATCTTGAACAGCTTTAAATGCCTTCTTTTTAAATTCTTCAATTTCCGGGGCTGTAACATCGTAAGGTTCGCCGACGCTTGTATTACAGTCATAAAGCTCCCAATTTTTATGAAATATTTTATATCTCATTTTTTCAGGATTCCTGAATATCTCTGTTCCCGGATTCGGAGCCAAAAGATTAAACTCTGCCCTTGAATTTTCTACGATTAGCTTAAAGGACATCATTTCAAGAAGTTCTTTAAAATTCTTTTTTACTGTTGTAAATGTGGAGTCGCAGCATTTCAAAGCGATATCAAGAGTTTGCTCAAGCGTTTGTTTAGTTTCGCCCGGAAGCCCCAAAATAAATCCGGCGTGGAACATCATTTCATTTCTTTGGAACATTTCGGTAATTTCTAATATCTTAGATACGGTGATAGCCCGTTTATTAAATTTTAAAACTTCGTCCGAACCCGATTCCATCCCGATATAAAGATTGGTGCAACCCGCCTCTTTTAATTTTTTTAAAATTTCATCAGTAATGCCGTCCGGTCTGGTGGCGGCGCGAAATTGCCCGACTTCTTTGCTTTTTATTAATTCTAAAACCTGTTTTGTACGTTCAGGAAACAAGCCCATAAATTCATCTTCATATCTTATTTCAAGTTTTGGATTTAATGAAAGAGCACATAATTTTTCATATCAAGCATATCGTACGCGGGTATAGGAATCTCTTCCGGGCTCAATAACGGCCCGATTGGATTGTCAATTATTTCTCCATTTTGGCGGTAACTGATGCCCTGTATTTGGGAAAAAGGTTTTCCCTGCACAAGCTCAAATATCGGACGCTCACCTTCTCCCCTTACAACAATATCAATCCACGGACACTCCTTTAGAGTTTCATGCGCCATAAATGTAACGTGCACGCCCCCAATCGCTACTATTGCCTTTGGATCAGCCTCTTTTACAGCTTTGGCTATTTTTGTTGCAGGAATATATGATATGGTTGTGGACGTTATACCGACAATATTTGGCTTTTTGTCATTGATATAATATCTTACAAACTGCTGTATCTCTTCAATTGAGCGGGAGAGAAGAGACGGCTTTTCATACTGCAGTTGTTTCGTATCTAAAACGTTTACATTTGCTCCGGCGTTTCTTAAATATGCGGCTAAATACATCAGTCCTTTTGGAGGAAATTGCGTCAGCCATTTTATATCCCATGGCCTTTCGGGAAAAGGCGGGTCAATTAATAAAACATTTAACATGGGTCTATTTCTTTTTCTAATAATTTATCTATTGCTTCTTGAGATAAAAATTCGCCCATATCCGAAGATATAACAGGGTTTTTAATTTCCTGTGCGTCTTGGTATTTGATTCTAACCCGCGCGTGGTCAATCATAGGAAAAATAATATAGAGATTTTCCATTTCCACCGACCTCGAAAGTTCTTCCTCTGACATCGTTTCCTCGTGTATTTTTTCGCCCTCTCCCTTTCCTCTGATAATCATTTTTATTTCTTTTCCGTTGGCATATCTTTTTGTCATTGCGAGAGCCAAATCGGGAATTCTTAATGTTTTCATTTTCCAAACAAAAACTTCCCCTCCCTTCACAAATTTAATAGCTTTAAGTATCAGGTCCACCGCTTCGGGCATTGTAATCACAAAACGGGTCATCTCTATATCATTGATTATGACCGGTCCGCCTTCGTTAATCTGTTTTTTAAAAACAGGGACAACGGAACCATTAGACCCGATTACGTTTCCAAAGCGCACAGAAGCGAATAAGGTTCTTTTGTCGCCCTTATAGTACTCTGCCAAAGAAACAAGTTTTTCACCCATCAGTTTTGTTATTCCCATCACGCTTAAAGGACGGGCGGCTTTATCTGTGCTTGAGAAAATCATTTTTTCAACATTTTCCTTTCTTGCGCAATCTATAACATTCTGCAAACCGTTTATGTTTGTTTTAACGGCTTCAAAAGGATTATACTCGCAGGAATATACATGTTTCATAGCGGCTAAATGAACAACTATATCAATGCCATCCATTGCAAGATCTAATCTGTTTGAGTCCCTCACATCCCCAATCAGATATCTCAGCCTTTCCTCTCCGATAAAATTATTTTTAAGTTTATGCACTTCATTTTCCGATATGTCAAAAATACGAATAACATTTACGTCATATTTTAACAAATCTTTTATCAATGCGCTGCCAACTGAACCAGCTCCGCCGGTTATTAGTATTTTTTTATTTTTTAATTCTTGCTCCATAAAGGTTCAGATTAGTTTATACAACCCAGTCGCTCAAAAGCGCGGGCAAGCTCTTCGGGGGTCGCCTTTTGGGGAATGCGCAATACATAGCAAGGCGTGATAGACACTGCTTTCTCCAAAATAACTCTGGCACGCCAAAAATTATCTCCGAGGTCTTCTAAACCCACAGCCCCCATTTCAAGAAGCCGTTTAAGATCATTTTCAAGCTCTTGGTAGAGAACAGCAAAAATGCGGCGCGCCATCCACGCCCCGTTTTGTTCCTCTATTGAGAAATCGATAACAGAGCACCTAAGAAGCAGTATTGTTTTTTCAACAGGCCCTTGTTGCGCCAAACAGTTGGCTGGGAATATTTGTTCGGCGGGAACAATATCTACATAATCTCGGCGGATAAAAGGAATAAACGCAATTCTGTTGTAAACTCCTTGGGTTTTGAGAAATTTATCAATAATTCCTCGGAATGGAACGTTCTCGTACAGGTGCCAAATAATGGAACGAATGGCGCGTTTTTTTAGGCTCATATATTTGCGAGTAGTAAATAACTCTGGGTAAACCGAACGATGATATTCCTTAAGCACAAATGCTTTATGAAACGCCAAACACATACCGGATTCTGTGAGCGCTATCATATCATCGCCTAAAAGTTTATACTCCTTTTCTTTTACAAGGAAGCCGGATAACGTTGTTTTGCCGACTCCTCCGCAACCTGCCAAAATAGTAACGCCTCCCGCGGGATTTTGTAAAGCAGCCGCATGCGCGAATGAGATGCCTTTACTAATAAAAATCTGCTGAATAAGGCCTGTAAAAGAAAACATGGCATCGGTGAATACAACATATCCTGCCGGTATTTTTTCTATTGCCAGGCGAGAGTCGCGGTTCGCGTACCACGAATCTCTGCCGCCTTCTGAGTTTTGGAATATCTCTCTGTTTTGAGGAAAAGAAAACATCGGAAATGGATTAACCAATATCATTAATGGGTTAGAATGTTCTTGCTTTTGGCTTTTAAAAGACCCTATTTGCCGATTGATTGATTTTAGTACCCACGGACGCACTTCTGGATTAACGCGCACGGTTATAAGATTATGAATATGATATATGTGTTCATTCATATTTTTTATATCGCAATAAAAATTACCATTTTTTAATGGTTTCTTTAGTTTTTTCCCTTATATTCCTATAAACCTTATAAATTCCAGAACCAAGCTCTGGAGACAAAAGTTTTAAAATTTCTGCGCCCCAAATTCTGTGTTGTCCTGAAACCTTATATGCCCTGATAATCCCATTTTTAATCATCCGCTTCATCGTGCTGTCTGAAACCTTCAAAAAATCACGGGTTTCTTTTGGCGTATAAACTTTGCTCGATTTAATTTCTTCTATCATTACACCATGTTAAACCCCCCTTAACTCTATGTCAAGGGGGGTCAAAGGGTATCAATTGATAAATTTAACGTTTACGGGAAAATTAAACTAAAACGGCATTATTTTCTTTAGTTTTAAATCTTTTTTTAACCCAGATTATTGCCAGCTCGTAGGTTCCAAAGAAAACTGTTGTGTAAAATAAGTCGCCTAGCAAGCTGTTTTTTAAAAACGGCAGAGCCATAATATAACACTGAATTAGTCCTGAAAAAGTTTTAGCGTACCAAGGTGAAAATGCCCAGACTGCAAAATTAGTAATAAGAAAAAACAAAACAGAAGACAAAACTGCTGTCCCGGCAACCGTATGCCATTTCTTATGATTTTTCAGCCAAAGACCCAAAATTACGGATAAAAGGAAACTTCCATAAACTGCGGCCATTATTTTTATATCATAAAAACCGATGAATATGTCTGAAATAAACATTGCGGCAACTGGCAAAATAAGAGCGGTTTTTTTTGAAAAGTAAACTCCGCCGAATAGGGCAATAGCGGCTATGGGCGCAAAATTCGGAGCGTGGGGAATAAGCCTTAAGCTGACTCCTATTAAAACAAAAAGCAAGGCGATGACAAACTTTGAATTTTTCATAAATTTATTATTTATTAATTATTAATTAAAATGGCTATTTTAAAAATTAAAATTACACCCTATATCTGAATTTTATATTTATTTTGCCCCTAAAAAACCATGTGTATTTTCTCATTAACATAGTATAGCCAATATTTTCTATATTGTCCACTTTTTTGCATATTCTCAACAAATACCTTTATAACACTCTTATCTTATTTTTGAGCGTTTCTACGCCCCCTGCTTCCAAAAACCTGGCGATGTTTCCTAAAGATAAATTTTCCTTACGGTTGGGGCTTAAATGAAGCCTGCAAAAAGAAACTGCTTCCCGAGAACGATAAATTTCTAATTCAACGGCATCTCTGCCGGTAAATTTCTGGCTGCCGGTCACAAGCGAAACAATCTCACCCGGATATTTCACAATTATTCGTTTCTCATCTTCCAGAAAATTTCTGCAGATTAAAAGGTCGGAAAGTTCAATTACATTATTTACTGCCGTTTGACTAAAAATATTCCCCGATTTTAGCTTCTCGGTTACGATAGTTTCTATTTCTTTCTGCAAAGCTTTAAAAATTTCCGAGTCTTGGAGGGTTAATGCGACATAAAAAATGTTTAATTTTATAAAAGTGTTGACCAGCTTATTAAAATTTTCTGGTTGTTCATAAAAAGAAATTATTTCTTCTTTGGTTTTAAACCATTCATCCATAGATTCTTTCTTTATGCGCTCAAAGAAACCTTTCAGCACGGGGTTTTTGGTTTTAGATAGTTCATCTATAATTATTTCAGGGTTAATTCCTTGTTTTTTAGCCAGTAGGAGAACTGGCTTGAATATGCCCATATTCCAGATGAAAAGAATAAGCCAATGATGAATTTTAAAATTGTTAAGTTCTTCCTCTAACATATCTTTCGTGGCTCTTACAGACTCATCTACCTCAAATACTATTTTGTTGTCATATGTGCCATAAGCGCCAAAAATCGGCCTGTATTTAGTTTTGACTCCATATTGTTGGCGATATTCATCGCTCTCATATTTTGTGCCTTGCAAGAGTGTAATATTCAACGGACTGAGGTAATCAAACCCCATGTCAAAAGCGGCCGCAAGAGTATTGTAGTGCGATTTTGCGTCTTCGCCCGGCAATCCTATAAGAATGTCTGTCCGTACTTCAAGATTTTTTTTATGGAAATAATTGAGCTGTTCCATTATACTGCTCATTTTTATGGCGCCTCTGCCGATATTATCAAGAACTTTCGGGTCGGCTGATTGTATGGCAACTAATCCTTTATTGTTTTCTCCTAAAAGTTCGGAAATTTCTATATTCCGGCTGGCCGTGTTTTTTGACTGCCAGACAGTAACGTCCTTTGGGTATCCTTTTTTGTCCATAACCTCGCGCACCTTTTTTGCAATTTCTAAGTCTCTTGGCAAAATTCCAAAATTACTGTCACAAAATATCCAAGCAGACTGACCTACTGATTTTTCCGCTATATACTCAATTTCTTCTAAGACTTGATTAAGCGGTCTTATTCTTATTTTTGAAAGCATTGTCCCCCATGCGCAGTAAACGCACCGAAAAGGACACCCCCTGTTAGTTTCCAAAAGGGGAATCATATTGGGGTCAGCCAAAAACTGATCCAGACATCC
>LBSQ01000024.1 GCA_000992015.1 Parcubacteria group bacterium GW2011_GWA2_37_10 | reverse complement strand
CTTGTTTTGGCTTTGGAACTCCATTGTATAAATCTTCAGAAAAAGTATAGCACCACGACGGCGAAGCAATTTTTACATAAACTTTGCTGATATTTTTCCAATCTTTCTCTGCGCCAGAAACTGGGATATTCTGGTCAATGTAAATAACATATTTTCCTGCTGGAAAATCAGCAGGTATGTTCCACAAATATGAGCCGGCTGTCGCTAAAATATTCTTATGCGCTAAATAGGTTATTGAGCCAGCTGATTTTCCGTTAGCAACAACCCGATAAACAATAGAAACATTTTTATTTTCCAAACCAGCGCTTGTCCAAGTTATGTTTTGAGTCTGGCCTGCTGTCCATAAATCATTGTTATTTGGCGAAGTAATTGTAATATAGGGTAAATAAGTGTGAATCAGTGTCCCATTGTAATACACCTTAGAGCCGGGCCTGTCAAGGCTATGGGTATCCCAAGCTGTTTTGCACAAGTCGGAGGTTTCCCTGTAAATGTTTCCTATGTTAGACCCATCAACGTAATCGTATCTGCAGTTGTTGGCTGGCGGATTTGGTTTCTTGCATGCTCCGTTTTCGCATCCATTCTCACAGTTTACTGTTTCTAATTTTGAAGCATTTCCGTCGCAGTAATATTCAGCCAGAGCATTCCCTCCCCCCGGTGTTGAACAAAAATCTGTTGTTTTGGCTGTTTTAAAACCTGACCCAGTGTAGTATGTCCATGATGTGGTTCCTTTTGCAAAATAATCTTTTCCTCCGTCTGTGTCAGTACAGCTAACTTTTGTGCATCCGTAAAGCGAATTTAATTTGGCTCTTGTTGCCGGACTAACAAAACCTGTTCCGTGAGTTAAACCAGATGGAGTCAAAACATCGGCGACATATTTTTCCTGAAACTGAACAACCGCTGAAGCTGTTTTTTCGTAAAAATAATGACCATCTGCAGAATCAGCCTCAAACCCTTCTTTTTTTAGAGCAACTTCTAAATTCCAAACTTCGTTTCCCTTGTCGCCATATTTTAAATTAGTATTAAAATCATGACACCAATTTACAACGTTGTCGGCTACTTGAGCTGATACATTCTGCGCGCCAATTAAACCAGCAGATAAAATTGCCATTGCTAAAACGGCTGTTATCAAAAAATACTTTATTTTCATATTTATATATCCTCCTGCCTTAAAACAGGTTTTAAATAATATTATCTAATAATACCCCCCCCGCACAATTTAGCAATAGCGGTGTCAAGCCCCGCCTTGTGGATAATCTATTTCTCTAAAAATTTAACAATAAATTTTATATATTTTTTAAAGTCAGAATAATTTTTTCTTAAATCTTTCAGAAATAATTTTTTATCAAACTTCTCATAATCATGGACAATTATGTTTCTTAAATTAACCACCCCCGAAATTTTGTTTGAGAACTCTTTCGAGATAATTTTATTATCCGCCAATGCGTCAAAAGTTCCTTGAAAATCTTCTGTCAATTTAAGGTCTAGTTCTCCAATAAAATGCTGATTTATATCAAGTATTTCATCAATAATCAGCTGGAACAAACGTTCGCCAATATGCATTTTCATTGAGTCGTCAAAAATTTCTTTATCGGTAAATTTTAAAAATTCTTCCAACTCTTCTAAATATTCTTCTATTTTATTTAATTTTTTATACACAAATAGTCCGTTAAATGTCATATGATTTTAATTTATTTTTAAATTGTTTTTCTAGAAACGGCTTTATTTCCATATATTTTCTAAAAGCATAAACCCTGTAAGTTGGAAAAATCAAATCGTCCTGCGCGTACAAAACCTGGCATTTTCGAAAAATACCGTAGAGCAAAAGCGGCTTTACCTTTTTAATATTCACGGTATCAACCCTGTATCTTTCCTGCGGAAAAATCAACGTGAACTGAAAATTTATATCAATTTTATCATCATAACTTAAATTTTTTTTTGGTAAATAAGCAATATCAAAATCGCTCTCTTTATGTATTTTGCCCGTTACCTGCGAACCAAAAAGCAATATCAGTTTTAGGCCGTATCTTTTAGCGACTTCCTGAATTTTTTGTTTTTGCTTGTCTAATATCTCCATTTTTAAATTGTATCACAATAACGATAAATTGTAAATTTTAAAAATTTACTGTACAATCATAATAAATCAAAATAAAAGCATGATTATAATTATAGGTCTCGGAAATCCGGGAAAAAAATTTGAAAACACTCGGCATAATGTGGGGTTTATGGTTTTAGACAAATTTGCGGAAAAAAATAATTTTCCTGAATTTAAACTTCAAAAAAAATACAGCGCCGAAATTTCCGAAAGAAATTTCGGCGAGCAAACACTTTTACTCGTAAAACCGCAGAACTATATGAATAAAAGCGGCGAAGCCGCAAAAAAAATAATTAAAAAGTATAGAATTGGAAAATTCAATGAAAATTTAAAAGAACCCTACGGGGAGCAAGCAATGAAAATTGAAAATTGCATCGTCGTCCACGACGACATTGATTTACCAATTGGCAAAATAAAAATTGCGCAAAACCGCGGTTCAGCCGGCCACAAAGGCGTAGAATCAATAATAAAAGAGTTAAAAACAAAAGGCTTTACCCGGCTCCGCATCGGCATAAATCCTGAACACTCCTACGCTCCGACGCGTAGGAGCAGCGCTGAAAAATTTGTTTTGCAAAAATTTACAAAAAATGAACAAAAAATCTTAGACAAAACAATTTCCAAAACCGCCGACGCCCTTGATTTTATATTAAAAGAAGGGTTAGATAAATCTATGAATGAATTCAACAAATAGTTTTACAAATTTAAAATTTTAACATTAAAAATTGATTTCGAATTGTAAATTTCAAATTTCAAATTAAGGCTTGGATAAACTAAACAGTACACTTATAGTGTCTATTACCCCCTACTTTTTGGAAAAGGAGGCTGTTTGGTTTGAGGAAAATTTAGAAAAAGTTCTGCGGGCAGGTAAAACGCAGTCGTTTTTTTATGACAACACTGCTTTTTTGGAAAAAGGCAAGAATTACAATTTTTCGCAGTTTTTAAGAAAACTTGATGAAATGGGGTATGAAAGGGTTTTTGTGGTTAGAGAACCGGGAGAATTTTCCCAGCGCGGAGGGATAGTCGATATTTTTCCCATTAACGCAATGCAATCTGTAAGATTAGATTTTTTAGGAAATAAATTAGAAATCATTGAGCTGCTGGATATAAAAATTGACGATGAAAAAAAATATAAAGAAATTTTAAAAAAAAGGCTAAAATCCCAAAAAATATTCTCTGATTTAAAAAATTTAAAACCCGGAGATTATTTAGTCCATCTTGACCATGGAATTGCTCGATACTGCGGCATCGAAAAGTTTGACTTAGTAAAGTACGAGACATCCGACATCGCGCAAGCTTGCGCGATGTCGGATGTCAACGCAACTTCGCCGAATACTTACTATGTGCTTGAATACGCGCAGAATGACAAACTTTACGTGCCCGTTGGACTTGAAAGAAAACTGTCAAGATATGTTGGATTTGCAGACCCGAAAATTTCAAGGTTGGCTTCTCTTTTGTGGCAAAAAACAAAAAACAAATTAAAAAAAGAAATAGAAAAATTGGCGAAAGAACTTTTAAATTTATATGCTAAAAAAGAGGTTGCCAGAAGAGCGCCCTATCAAATGGATGAAGAGCTGGAATCTGAACTGCGCTCTTCGTTTTTATACGAAGAAACTCCTGACCAGCTGCAGGCGATTGAAAATATCAAAAAAGATTTAAGCGGGGACGCGCCAATGGACAGAATTGTCTGCGGGGATGTTGGTTTTGGAAAAACAGAAGTAGCGATGAGAACAGCCTTAATGTCGGCTTCAAATAATAAGCAAACCGCCATAATTTGTCCGACAACTATTTTGGCAAATCAACATTTTAATAATTTTAAAAAAAGATTTGAGCGTCTCCCCGTAAAAATTTCCCAGCTTACAAGGTTAAAAACAAAAACCGAACAGAAAAAAATACTCAGAGATTTGGAAGAAGGAAGAATTGATATTTTAATCGGCACGCACAGAATTTTGTCTTCTGATGTCAAATTTAAAAGCCTCCAGCTTCTGATTATTGATGACGAGCAAAGATTCGGCGTAAAACAGAAGGAAGCGCTGAGAGAGAAAAACCCGTCTTTGGATATTTTAAGCTTGTCTGCAACCCCGATACCCAGAACAATCTATTTGGCTCTTTCAAGTTTTAAAAATATAAGCTTGGTGCAAACTCCCCCGCAAGGGAGGACAGCCATAAATACAAAAATTCTGCCATATAATATAAAACTTATTAAAAAAGCCATAAACTCTGAACTAAAAAGAAGTGGCCAGGTTTATTTTTTACACAACCGCGTAGAGAGCCTTGAAAAAAAGAGGGATGAAATTAAAAACTTAGCTCCGAGCGCAAAAATCGGATTGATGCACGGAAGAATGCCGGAAAAAAAAATAATAAAAATAATGGACGACTTTCAAAATCAAAAAATTGACGTCTTGCTCGCCACAACAATTATTGAAAACGGTTTGGATCTGCCGAACGTAAATACTATTATAATAGAAGACGCCTCGCGTCTTGGACTTTCGCAGGCGCACCAGATAAGAGGCAGAGTCGGCAGGTCTAACATAAACAGTTTTGCATATTTTTTGTTTAACCCAAAGCATATGACGTCATTGGTTAAAGAAAGGTTAAGGGCATTAGAAGATGCAAAAGAATTGGGGGCAGGATACAGAATTGCAATTAAAGATCTAGAGATACGTGGGGCGGGAAATATTTTAGGCCGCGAACAGTCCGGAGCGATAAATAAAATCGGCTTAAATTTGTATTCACAAATTTTATCTGAAGCCGTTGAAAAACTCCGTCAATAAAAACAATAAAAAAGCGGCGGGATTTTATCCGCCGCACTTGAATCATTTAGCCGAATCACAACCAACTTCTATCACTCCTTGTCAATGTCGCCAATACTTGCCGCAACTCTCGCGTTTCTCATCGCTTCTTGCATTTGCCTGATCGCCTCTTCGGGGGTTATTTGATCTCTTTTTTCCGTTCTTTCTCCTTTCTTAATTTTCTCCGCGCACCACTGCCGTAATTTGCCGACCGATTTTTACACTACTTTAAAACCCGCCAAATTTCAAGCATTAGCGCTGAAACTGCTTAATTTCACCTTAATTCCACGATACCATATTTTTTGAAGCTTCATAATTATTAGTATCGTCTATATCTTGTTTACCAAAAAAATTCTGACGTATTTGTCTAAAGAATAAAATTGCAGCGATTTTTCCGTTTTCTCAAAAACATCATAAGGGGTAATCCATACGCTTTGCTGAAATAATTTATATCCTAAATTTTTCAGAACACTCCTTAATAAACTCCTATCTTTTTTCCGGTTTTGAGGAATATCAAAAATTATCATAATCCATTTCCCGTCTCTCCTATTTTTTCTTTTACTGTCTTCAATTTTAAAACTAGCCTTAATAGCTTTATTTTTTCCTTTTTTGGTAAGGAGAACTGCCGGCATCCCTTTTAAGTTTTCCGCTTTTATAAAATTATTCTTCTTTAAGTAATAAATCAGTTTATTAAATTCCTTTCTATTTTTAAATCTTCTATATATCTCAAAACTAGGATCCTTCGGGCCCGGCATCAAATCTTCAAAGGTTCTTCTGCGCCTAAAGATAAAATGGGCGGTATCGCTGGTTAATTCCAATAAATCTAAAAGAAATTTGTCTGTTATAGGGAGTCTCATATTTTTATCTTAACATCTTTTTGCAAACGATACCAGAAAAAGTGAAGCTTCATAATATTTAGTATTTTATAAATTAATAGTATTTTATAAATTAAGCCGTTTTTCTTTTTTATGGTATAGTAGAACAAATGCGAAGCTTGATTTAATTAAAATTTTAAGTAAAATCGTAATTTATAATTGAAATCCAAAAAAACTTATGAGACTTGTTATAGTGGAAAGTCCCGCAAAGGGACGAACAATTTCTAAATTCCTGGGAAAAGACTATAAAGTCGTTGCGTCTTTTGGACATGTGAGGGATTTGCCGAAAGGAGAATTGGGGGTTGATGTTGAAAATGACTTTGAGCCAAAATATGTTATACCTACAAAAGCGAGAAAAGTTGTCTCGGCATTAAAAAAAGATTCGGCAGAAGCCGACAACACTATTTTGGCAACTGACGAAGACCGCGAAGGAGAATCAATTGCATGGCATTTAAAAGAAGCCTTAAAATTAAAAAATCCGCAAAGAATCGTTTTTCACGAAATTACAAAATCAGCAATTGAAAAAGCGCTGGAAAAACCGCGAAAAATTGATATGGATATGGTTAATGCGCAACAGGCGCGGCGCATATTAGACAGGATTGTGGGATATAAATTGTCTCCTTTTTTATGGAAAAAAGTGGCGAGGGGGCTTTCAGCTGGAAGGGTGCAATCTGTGGCTGTAAAATTAGTCGTTGAAAGAGAGAGAGAAATTGATAAATTTTTAGCCGTAGAATATTGGAGCGTTGAAGTTTTATTAAAAAAAGAAAAAGAGTTTACTGCTTCTTTATTCAAAAAAAACGGCGAAAGCATAGACAAGCTGGAAATAAAAAATAAAGAAGAAACCGATAAAATACTAAAAAATTTAACCGGGGCCGAATACATAGTAGAAAGTGTAGAAAAAAGAGAAACCAACAGATATCCTGCTCCTCCGTTTACCACAAGCACGTTGCAACAGGCGGCATGGCAAAGATTTCATTTTCCGGCAAAGATGACAATGCAAATAGCTCAAAGGCTTTATGAAGACGGCTTTATAACATATCACAGAACAGATTCCTTGAACTTATCTGAAGGGGCTTTATCTGACGCCAAAAAATTTATAACCGAAACCTTGGGACAAAATTATTGGGCGGGAAAATTAGTAAAATATAAAATAAAAAGCAACTCGGCTCAAGAGGCGCATGAAGCGATAAGGCCTGCATACGGAGAAAAAACTCCAGAATCTTTGGAAAAAATTGACTCAAAACAATTAAAACTATACACCTTAATTTGGCAAAGATTTATCTCTTGCCAAATGGCGCCGGCTGTTTTTGATTCGGTGTCGGCGGATATTAAAGCCGGCGATTATACATTCCGAGCCAATGGTCAGACGTTGAAATTTAATGGATTTTTAAAAATTTATCCAACAAAATTTGAAGAGAAAGAACTGCCTGAACTAAAAGAAAAAGAAACGTTAGAACTTCTTCGCCTGGCGCCAACACAGCATTTTACCGAGCCTCCAGCAAGATACACCGAAGCCAGCCTTATCAAAACGCTCGAAAAATATGGCATCGGGCGGCCCTCAACTTATGCGCCGACCATAGCTACGATACAAACGAGAAACTATGTTTCAAAAAATGACCAAAAAAGATTTTTTCCCACAGAAATAGGGTTAGTTGTTAATGATGTCTTAGTCAAAAATTTTCCGGAAGTCGTTGATATTGATTTTACCGCAAAACTGGAAAAAGAATTAGACGAGGTTTCTGAAGGAAAAGATACTTGGCAAAAAACATGCAAAGATTTTTATGCTCCGTTTGCAAAAAACCTCAAAAAAAAATACGAAGAAGTAAAAAAAACAGACCTTGTTCATCAGACAGACAAAGTATGTCCAAAATGCGGTTCTCCATTGGTGGACAGAATGGGAAGATTCGGCAGGTTTTACGCCTGCTCAAAATTTCCAGAATGCAAATACACTGAATCCATAGAAAATAAAAAAACGGATTTAGGAATAAAATGTCCTAAATGTAATCAAGGAGAAATAGTTGAAAAAAAGACCAAGAAAGGTAAAATATTTTATGGTTGCAACAACTATCCAAACTGCAAATTTGCCGCCTGGGATAAACCAATAAATGAATTCTGCCCAAAATGTAATTCTATTTTAGTTGAGAATAAAAAAAAGCAAGCAAAATGTTCCAGCAAAGAATGCGATTTCAAAAAAATAAATGAAAAATGAACTGCAAAAAATAATCAAAAGGAGTTCAAATCCTAAACTGATTGGCGAGGCTTTTAAGTTTGCTGAAATTGCGTATAAAGACAAATTCAGGCTTTCTGGAGAAAATTATATCAAACATGCCTTAAGAGTAGCATTGATGTTAGAGAAAATGAGCATGGATGAAAAAACAATTGCTTTTGGCATTCTGCACGATGTTGTAGATGATATGCCAGACTCATCTAAAAAAGTGGAAATTCAGGGACTGGAGAAAAAATTTGGGAAAGAAATTGCCCAATTGGTGGAAAAAATATCGAAACTAAGCAGAATACGTTACTCTTTGGCGATAAAAATAAAAGAGAGAAAAATCCTTACCGGCGAAAAAATTGAAAATTTAAGAAAAATGTTTTTGGCCATCGCCGGAGACTTAAGGGTAATATTGGTAGAGTTGCTATCCCGGTTAGACGGCTCAAACTTTTTGCATTATCTTCCAGAAGAGCAACAAAAGTTATATGCCATAGAAACATTGCAGGTTTTTGCGCCGATTGCCAACAGGCTGGGTTTAAGCGAAATCAGAAGAAATTTAGAAGATATATCTTTTTCTTATTTATTTAAAGATAAATATAAATGGCTGAAAGAAAATATACAGGAACAATATGAGGAAAGGGGGAAATATCTTAAAAAATTTATTCCGAAATTAAAAAAACTATTCCGAAAAAATCGGGTAAATTTTATAAACATAGATTACAGGGCAAAATCATATTGGAGCACTTACAAAAAACTTGTTAAAAAAGGAATGGATTTTAAGGGGGTTCACGATCTGATAGCAATCAGAATAATAGTAAAGGACATTGAGGACTGCTACAGGACTCTCGGAATCATACATAAGCAATATAAGCCTATATCAGAAGAAATAAATGATTACATAGCAAAACCAAAGCCAAACGGATATAGGTCTCTGCACACCACTGTTTTTTATGAAAAAGATAAAATATCAGAGATACAGATAAGAACCGAGGAAATGCACAAAGAAGCAGAATATGGCATTTGCGCCCATTGGTCTTATAAAGAAAAAATTGACCTGAAAAAAGACGACGAAAATTTTAGCTGGATGCAAATTGCTCCGGATTTTTGGAAGGTTTTTAAAATAGATTTTTTCACAAACCAAGTTTTTGTCTTAACTCCAAAAGCCGACGTAATTACTATGAAAAATGGGTCCACTCCAGTTGATTTTGCGTACGCTGTTCATTCAGACATAGGAAATCATTGTGAATCTGCAAAAATTGGCGGAAAAATTGTTCCGCTTTCCCATATTTTAGAAAATGGAGACGTTGTGGAAATTATAACAAACAAGAAAAAAAAACCATCGGCAGACTGGCTAAAATTTGCGAAAACAAGTTTGGCTCAATCTCATATCAAAAAAGCAGTCAGCCAAACCAATTCTTTTTTTAAATTTCAGATACCCGGATTTATAAAACAAAAATTTATTGAAATTTCAGAAAAAGCCCAAAGGGGAAAAGAAGAAAAACAAAAGATTAAAAAAGAGGGAGTATCGCATATATATTTGGCGGGTCAAAAAGGTATGCTTGTGAATATAGCAAAATGCTGCTCTCCTAAACCCGGAGATCACGTACAGGCATATCTAACAAAATATAGAGCGGCTGTTTTACATAAAATCTCCTGCGAAAATTTCCAAAGATTGGCAAAAAAATTCCCAGATAAAGTTATCAACGCCTCGTGGGAATAACCTTGAAAATAGCAAAAAAATGTGGTAGATTATAAACAATGCCCGAGTGGCGGAATTGGCATACGCGTGCGACTCAAAATCGCATTTCTTTACGGAATTGTGGGTTCAACTCCCACCTCGGGCACAATCAAAAATGTGGGATGCTGAACATTCCACATTTTTGATTGTGTCTCTATTGTACCAAACTCGCACCTATTTCCAAAACAAAGTGAAGTAATGAC
>LBSQ01000023.1 GCA_000992015.1 Parcubacteria group bacterium GW2011_GWA2_37_10 | reverse complement strand
AAATTACCATGGGAAACAAAGGAAAAATATATTGAGATCATCGAGAAACTTTTGCAAGATGTTAGCGTGTATGAGCAAAAGCTTAATTTAAAACCAGAGCAAAGATTGGAATACAAAAATTTTTCAGTGGAGGAGTTGAAATCTTATTCAGAACAGCTTCGTCTGTATAGAAGGGATCTTCAGGAAAAAGAAGATCATCAAGAGTCTCAGAGTGTTGAAAAAATTGAAGAATATATTCTCGCACTAGAAAATATTTATGAGGCCGAGGATAAGCCGGTTGCTCTAGAAAAATATGTTTCTCTTGGGCTAAATGCCTTAAATGATGCCTTGAAAATAAAACCAAATTACCCAGTCGGCGATGATAATGAACCAACATTTACCGCTCCGGCAAATGTTCCTGACATAGAATGCTATTACAAATCCGATAACGCAATTTGCGAAGTCACAATGCTCACGGGTCGCGATCAATGGTATAACGAAGGCCAGCCAGTGATGAGACACTTAAGAGATTTTGAAGATAAAAACAAAGATAAAAAATCTTATTGTATTTTCGTTGCACCAAAATTGCACAGAGACACAATTAACACTTTTTGGATGGCTATTAAGTATGAATACGAGGGAAAGGCACAAAAGATAATCCCACTCTCTGTTCAGCAATTTATAGATTTGTTGAAGGTATTAGTTGAGTTTAAAAAGAAGGGCATATTTTTAAAGCACGAAGAGCTATTTCAGTTTTACGATGACATCGTTAAACACTCGTCTAATTCCGGTAACGCGGCGGAATGGTTGAAAGAAATACCCAATATTATTAAGTCTTGGAGAGCTACTATTATCGCATAATAAATGAAAACAAATATAATTTATAAAGGGGATTGCGTAGAGGTGCTCAACAAAGAGATTTCGGATAAATCTATTGATTTAATTTTCGCTGACCCGCCATATAACCTTTCGGGTAATGGTTTAAAATGGGAGGGTAACAAAACAGGTGGAGCCTGGTATATGGTTAATGAAAACTGGGATAAAATGACCGCACCAGAATATATAGCGTTCACAAGAAAATGGCTTGGTTCTTGCCATCGTGTTCTGAAGGATAATGCCTCGATTTATATTTCCTCAACCTACCATAATCTTGGTGAAATTTTATTAACTCTAAAACAGCTGGGTTTTAAAACAAATAATATAATTACTTGGCAAAAAGTTAACGCAATGCCGAACATGACGCAGAGAGTATTCACTCATTCGAGCGAGTTTGTTATCTGGGCGGTCAAAGGTAAAAAATGGGTTTTCAATTATAAAGAGTTGAAATTGATTAACCCGGATAAGCAAAAAGATGGATCATTGAAGCAAATGCGAGACGTCTGGCCGTTGCCAATTGTTCAAGGAAATGAAAGGTTGAAAAACGGAGACAATAAGGCCATTCATTCAACTCAAAAACCCGAAGAGATGTTAAAGAGAATTATAATTGCCTCGTCGAATAAAGGTGACTTGGTTTTAGATCCATTTTTAGGCAGTGGCACAACGGCTGTTATGGCTAAAAGACTTGGCAGAAAATGGATTGGTATAGAGGTTGATCCGAAATATGTAAAAGCAGCAGAAAAAAGAATTTATGTCTAAAGAAAAAATTGATTTAAAATTGGGTGATTGTTTAAAGGTGATGAAGGAAATCGACGAGTCTAGCGTCGATTTAATTTTCGCTGATCCGCCGTATAATCTTTCGGGAGCCACCTTTATGACTGTACATAATGGTAAACCGGTAATTCTTGATAAGGGGGACTGGGATAAAATAGATGACATACACGATTTTAACTACAACTGGATTAAAGAATGTTGTCGCGTGTTGAAACCAACAGGTACCATTTGGATATCGGGCACATTGCACAATCATCCCTCCGTTGGGGTTACTCTTAAAAAGTTAGGATTATGGATAATTAATGACGTTATTTGGTATAAGCCTAACGCAACGCCGTTATTATCAAAAAATAGGTTTGCACCATCAACCGAATTAATTTGGGTAGCGAGCAAGGATAAAAAATATTATTTTGATTACGATTTGGCCAAAAGAATAAACAGGGGCAAACAAATGAAAAACCTTTGGGTAATTAATGCAAAGAGGCATATCACAACACATCCCACGGAAAAGCCGGAAGAACTAATAGAAAGAATAGTTTTGCTTGGGAGTAAGGAAGGGGATTTGGTGCTGGACCCATTCTTGGGTAGCGGCACAACCGGCGTTATAGCCAAAAGGTTAAATAGGAATTTTATAGGCATAGAACTCGACAAAAAATATTTCAATATCGCCCAAGAAAGGATAAATTTGGCATAATAGGGCTAAGTGGAAGGTACCCCTTTTTTAGACACTCTGTATGTTTGAAGTTTCCTGAAAAATTAAGTTTTTTTGAATAATGGATTTATGGAAATTATCGGCGCATATATTCCATCACGAGATAAAAGTTTTGAAAAAATACAAAGAAAGAAGAAATTTATTAAAAATCTTGGAAAATCCTTTCTGACATACAGTAACGATTATTTTAGAATTTTTTGTGGGGATTTCAATATTTTGGAGAAGGAGCATATTCCACACTATAATTTTTTTGAGAAATGGGAATATGATTTTTACAATTCCTTGATAAATCACGGACTTTTTGATTCTTTCCGGTATCTGAATCCGCAAAAAAAAGATTATAGCTGGGTTGGCCGGACAGGAGATGGTTATAGATATGACCACTGCTTTGTATCAAAAGACCTTTTGCCATTTGTTAAAGAATGTTATTATTTACATAATCCAAGAAACGAAAGGTTAAGCGACCACTCCGCCATTATTCTAAAGTTAAATTTATGAATGTTGAAGTTGAGATAAAAATTGAAATAGATAATTTTGATGAGGTTAAGGCGAAGGTGGCGGCTATTGGAAAATTGATAAAATCAATACATCAAGTTGATGATTATTTTATTCCCAGCCACAGGGATTTTTTGCTCAGAAACCGCACCCGACCGAGTGGCTACGCATACGGACAAACCCCGATAAAGTAATTTTTGAATATGACAAGTCTATAAATAAAAAAGAAAATGGCGAGCAGGAATGCGCCGAGGAGTATGAAACAGAAATTTCCAATGTAGAAGAGTTTAGGAAAATTTTAAACTTTTTGGATTTTAAAAAAGTGGTTACAGTTGATAAACAGAGAGAATATTGGGATTGCGGAGATTTGGAAATTGCCTTAGATAAAATCGCAGGGCTGGGTAGTTTTATAGAGGTTGAAGCAAAAGGAAACTTTGAAAGCACGGCAGACGCTAAAATAGCATGTTTAAGATTTAAAGGTTGAATTAAAATTTGACACGCGGTCTGGGCGGAGTATAATTATAAAAAAAGATAGAAGTTTGATATTTTAACAAAAAAATCTTTATAACAGCGAAAATGGTCATTTTGGGGACTGCGAGAAACATGGGGATAGAAGTGATAAACTAAGAAATAATTTTCAATAAAAATCAATCCTGAGTTCGCGAAGGGTTGATTTTTATTTTGATAAAATGGTAGAATACTTAAACATATAATTAAAATTTTAATAATAAATATGATTTTATCTGATGCCGATATTAAGAAAAATATTCATGAAGGCACTATAAAAATAAGTCCTGCTCCAAATTTTGAAGAACAACTGGGACCCTGCTCTTTAGACCTTCATTTAGGCAATAGTTTTAAGATTTTTAAGATGAGCCGTTATTCTTTTATAGATTTAAAAAATAGCGTCGATATCGACGATATGATGGAAGAAATTATAATCAAAGACGGCGCATCTTTTATAATCCAACCGCATGACTTTGTGGTAGCGATTACCAAAGAGGAGATAACTTTGCCGGCCAATATTATGGGTCGTTTAGACGGTAGAAGCTCTTTGGCAAGATTAGGCTTGGTTATTCATGTTACCGCTGCCAGATTTGATCCGGGCTGGAGAGGCAAAGCCGTAATGGAATTGGGAAATTTAGGAACAGTTCCAATTGTCCTGTATAGCGGAATGAGAATTTGTTCAATGACGTTTGAGACATTGGCTGTTTCAGTTGAAACTCCATATCTACAACAGAACGATCACAAATATGCCGACCAAAATTCTGCAACGGCAAGTAAAATAAACGAAGAGCCAAAATAGCAATGAACAAACAACATCCTGAGTATCAATACTTAAATCTAATGCAAGAACTGATAGATAAAGGTTTTGAGCAGGTTGATGCAGGCACCGGCGTTAAAACCTACAGTCTTTTCGGTAAACAGTTCCGGTTTGATCTCTCGCAGGGATTTCCTTTGCTAACCACTAAAAAAGTTTTTTGGAAAGGGCTTCTATATGAGCTTCATTGGTTTATAAGCGGACAGAAAAATATTAAATATCTTGTCGATAATAATGTTCATATTTGGGATGACTATCCCTATCGTATTTATCGCGAAAAAGTTGAAGATGGCGCGGAGAAGGAAATGACGAAGGATGAGTTTATAAAAAATATAGCGGAAGACAATGATTTTGCGGAAAAACATGGAAATCTACCGCATGTCTATGGAGATATGTGGCGTCATTGGCCGACAAAAACAGAAAAAACTATAGATCAACTCCAATGGCTCGTTAATAATGTGCGCAAGGACAAAAGTACTCATAGCGCAATCGTTAACGTTTGGAATCCAGAGTATCTTTATGAGATGGCCGATCCTAAAGATGCTTGCCGTTTTCCAATTTGCCACAATATGTTCCAGGTAAACGCAAATGGCGGAAAATTATCCCTTCAATTATATCAACGTTCCTGCGACGTATTTTTGGGAGTGCCTTTTAACATAGCCAGTTATGCTTTGCTGACACTAATATTGGCGCAAATAACAGGCAATCAGCCCGGAGAGTTTATCCATACTTTTGGCGATATCCATTATTACGAAAACCATCTTGATGCCATAAAAGAGCAGTTAGGGCGAGAGCCAAAACCATTCCCAATAATAAAAATAAATCCCAACTTGAAAGAATTAGATGATTTTAGACCTGAAATGGTAGAGCTTGTAGGGTACGAAGCGCATCCGCCCATTAAAGCGTCGCTTTCTCCAGTTGGCGGAATAGTGACTAAGGGCTGGAAAGATTTTGTGCAAAAAAATAAAAATTAACTATTTTAAAATTATGTTTATTGGAGCGAAACAGTTATTGCAACTGGTAAAAGAAAAAAAAATAATGGAGGGGCTTTGTGAGCGCGAAATGACTTCGCCGGAAGGCGCTGGTTTTGACATAAGAATAGGAGAATTATATAAGATTTCCGGTAAGGGCTTTATGGGCGTTGTGGAACGAGAGACCCCCAAAATGGAATTAGTGGCAAGGTATGAGGAAGGGAAAACCGTAAAAATAACACTGGAACCGAAAGTTTATTATTTAATGAAAACAATAGAAAAAGTGAATATGCCCGAGGACCTTTTGGCGATTTCAACTCCAAGGTCAACTTTGTTCAGGTCAGGCGTGTATATTTTTGGCGGACAAGTGCCTCCCGGATATTGCGGAGAATTATCTATGGGCATATATAATTTTAGGGAGGAACCTTTTGATTTAGAAATGGGAGCTCGGGTGTTACACATAATGTTTTCGGAAGTAGTTGGAGAATCCAATCTTTATAAAGGCCAGTGGCAGGGAGGCAGGGTTACAACAGAAGAAAAAGAAAAACAAATTTAACAGAGCATTTAATAATATGCTGTATAAATCGGATTATTTGGATGAGTTCGAATTTAAAGATAACAAAAAAATTATAGCGAAAGTTGATTCTTTTTTATTTTCTGGTAAAGAAAAAATACATTTAGTTTTAGACTTCGACAGAACTATGACCAAGAGTCAGAATCAAGCTGGCGAAAATATTAATACCTGGCAAATTCTAAAAACCCATCTTCCCGAAGAAGCAAAAGAAGAATACCAAAAATTCTATAATAAATACCGACCGTTGGAAGCCGCGAATAAGATGAAGGAATCCGATGCTGCTGCTTGGTGGGAAGAAATTTTGAATCTTTACCAGAAGAATAAATTAAATTGGCTCGATATTGTTAATGATGTAAATTCAAAAATGCCGATTAGAAACGGCACAAAAGAATTATTTGATGTTTGTAAAAAAAAGAATATTCCTATAATAATTATATCTGCCGGAATTAAAGATGTAATAGAAATATGGTGTCAGAGATTTGAAATAAAACCCGCCACAATATTGTCTACAAATCTGTTTTTTGATAATAATGGCTACATAAAAGGATGGGACAGGGGCTCTTTAATCCATGTCTTGAATAAAAAAGAAAAAGGGCATAAAGAGGTCAGCGAAATGAAAAAATTAAGGCCGAATATAATCCTTATCGGAGACAGCATAAATGACTATTCAATGGTTAACGGAACAAAAAAGGTGTTGCGAATTATTATTGATGATCCAAGGCCGGATGACATGCTATCTAAAAAAAATAATAGTGATGGATTCAGTAAATTTGATTTAGTTATAAAAAACAAAAGTTTATATCCGATAATAAAAATTCTTAAATTATTTTAAGCTTTAATTTAAAGAATATGACAAAGGGAAAATTTTTTGTTTTTGAGGGAATAGACGGGTGCGGGAAAGCAACGCAGACAAAACTACTGGCTGAATATTTTATTAAAAAAGGGTATAAAACTGAAAAAATAGATTTTCCTCAACATGGCGAACGGTCCTCAGCAATGGTTGATGATTATTTAAACGGAAAATATGGAACCTCAGAAGAAGTTGGGCCGTATGTAGCGTCTATTTTTTATGCCGCAGACCGATATGACGCAAATTTTAAAATAAAAAAATGGCTTTCCGAAGGCAAGATAGTTATTTCTGACAGATATGTAGTTTCAAATATTGGTCATCAAGGGGGAAAAATATTGAGAAACACTTCGACGGGCTCAGCGCGAGGTAAAAAAGAGTGGAAAAAATATGTAAATTGGTTGTATAATTTAGAATATGGAATATTCGGCATTCCAAAACCGGACTACACTTTTATTTTAAAAACATCGGCCGATTCTTCGCTAAAACAGTCCGGAAATGTAGCAGATAAAATAAAACAATCTAGAAGAAAAAGTTATTTGGGAGACAGTAGAAAACAAGATATTCACGAAAAAAATATAAACCATCTAAAAAACGCCTTTGATTCTTATTTAATGGCGGCAAAAGAATTTCCAAAAGATTTTAAGGTGATAGAATGTTTAAAAAAAGGGCAGTTGCTTGCTCCAGAAATAATAAATCAAAAAATAACAAAAACATTATGACTTTATCAATTATATCTGCGGTGGCAGAAAATAGGATAATTGGAAATAAAAACACTTTGCCGTGGCATATGCCCGCAGATTTTAAGTATTTTAAGGAAGCGACTCTCGGTAAAGTTATTGTTATGGGTTTAAATACTTTTAAATCAATTGGCGAGAAACCTTTACCGGACAGAAAAAATATTATTTTAAACAACGATCCAGATTACATTCCGCCAGAAGGTTGTTTTGTGGCGCGGTCAATTGATGAACTTTTGGAAATGACAAAAAATGAGCCCGAGGTAATGATCTGCGGGGGAGCATCGGTTTACAAACAGTTTTTACCGCTGGCTCAAAAATTATATTTAACTTATATCCACCAAAATTTTGAAGGCGACACATATTTTCCCGAATTTAGTTTATCGGAATGGAAAGAAGTAAAAAGGATAGACAACAAAGCCGACGAAAAAAATAAATACGATTATTCATTTGTAGTATTAGAAAGAAAATAGTTTATGTATAAACCAACAATTGGGTTGGAAATTCACGCAGAGCTTAAAACAAATTCTAAAATGTTTTGCTCGTGCAAGAATGATCCAAATGAAAAGCGGCCGAATTTTAATATCTGTCCGATTTGCGCCGCGCAACCCGGAGCGCTGCCTGTTGCAAATGAAGAGGCAATAAAAAAGGTTATAAAAACTGGACTGGCTTTAAACTGTAAAATTGCAGAAGACTCAAAGTTTGACAGAAAAAATTATTTTTATCCGGATTTACCAAAAGGATACCAGATAAGCCAATATGACCAGCCAATCGCCAGCAACGGCTGGCTCGAAATCCGAAATTCGAAATCAGAAATCCGAAAAATACGAATAACGAGGATACATTTGGAAGAAGATACAGGAAGCTTAATACATCCTGAAGGGGCAGACTACTCTCTGGTTAATCTAAACAGGGCAGGTGTGCCTTTGATGGAATTGGTTACAGAGCCAGATATTACTTCAGGGAAAGAGGCGAGAGAGTTCGCGCAGGAACTCCAGCTGATTTTAAAATATCTTGGAGTTTCTGATGCTGATATGGAAAAGGGTTTGATGAGGGTTGAGGTGAATATAAGCGTCAGCAAAAACCCTTCGGCAGGCTTCGGCGCGGCTCAGGACAAGGGCTCAGGGCAGGCAAAAAAGCTTGGGACAAAAGTTGAAATTAAAAATTTGAATTCATTTAAGGTTGTTGAAAAAGCAATTGATTTTGAAATTAAAAGGCAAAAAGACGTTTTAGAGGCCGGAGAAAAAATTGTGCAGGAAACTCGGGGTTGGCATGATAAAAAGGAAATCACTTTTTCTCAAAGGGTGAAAGAAGAAGCTCATGATTACAGATATTTCCCGGAACCGGATCTGCCTCCAATGTATTTTGACAAAGACTATGTAAAAGAGATAGAATTAAGTATGCCTGAATTACCAGAGCAAAAAAGAGAGAGATTTAAAAAAGAGTACGGACTGGATGCCGCGCCCGTTGATTTTTTTGTTGCCAATAAAGATCTAAGCGAATATTTTGAGAAAGTTGTTTCAGAGCTTGAAGAATGGACCGAAGAGCAAGAGAAAGGGGATTCGCATAAAAAAGTTTCAAAATTAGCTGCGAATTATCTTATTTCGGATATTAAGGGGTTGTTGGGCGGCAAAGTTTTTGTTGAGGAAGAGTTTAAAATAACCTCGGAAAATTTTGCCGAATTTATAAAAATGATTTATAAGAACGAAATTTCCAGCAAAATTGCTAAAATGGTTTTAGTTGAAATGTTTGATACCGGCGCAGACCCGTCAGACATTGTTGATGAAAATAATTGGGGGCAAATGTCTGATGATTCAGAATTGGAAAAAATTGTAAAAGAAGTCATTTCAAAAAATCCAAAACCAGCTAAAGATTATAAAGCCGGAAAACAGAATGCTCTGCAATTTTTAGCGGGGCAGGTGATGGCAAAAACTCGCGGCACCGCTAAACCAGATAAGGCGCAGGACCTGCTTAGAAAATTGTTAAAGTAGTAAACATCAAACAAAAAAATAGCCCTGATTTGCGTCATGCAAACCAGGGCGTTGTGTTTTGGGACAAAGCTTTTCGGACCGTTTAGCTTTAGCCGTATTTATCCGTCTAGACCAGAAGGTCAAGGAGTCCAGATGAAACAAATTCGCTCCGACCTTTTGAACATAGATACTCTAATGCTTCTAAGGTTTCTGGGTCAGAAGTATGTCCCCTACGCGCGTAGACAGCACCCATCTCAGTCACAACGATCGTGATATTGTCATTACAACCCCATCGGCCATTATCTTGGCTTCTCGCAGCTCTCGTCGTTTTGCCGAAGCCAAGCTCCATAAGCCTTGACATCCAAGATTCGTATTGGTCCACCGTTAATCGTACAGACATGTCGCGCTCCTATTGGTGAAAAGAACAAAGACTGCCCCTTCTATTACTATTGCCTTTATATTATTTCATAATAAATTTGTCAATAACACGTTCAGTTTCTTTATAATTGCGGACCCAATTTATGCGTTTGTCTTTTTTAAACCAAGTCGTTTGCCTCTTTGCATAATGCCATGTGTTTATTTTCATTTCTGCTATAACTTGCCCTAAAGGTTTTTTATTATTTATATATTTAATTATCTCCCGATATCCAATGGCATCAAAAGCCTGTTGGTCAGCGCCATATTTATTTACCAAATATTCAACCTCTTTAACCAAGCCTTCTTTTATCATCTTATCAACGCGCAGGTATATTTTTTCCTTTAGTCTTTCTTTTGCAGTGGAAACTCCAATTTTTAAAACATCAAAAAGGGGTTTGCCGGATCTTCTTTGCTGGGAAAATGGTTTTTTTGTAAGAAGGGTAATTTCTAAAGCCCTTATAACCCTTCTTGGGTTTTTGGAATCTATAATGTAGGCGGCTTCTGGATCAAGTTTTATTAATTTTTGAAAAACAAAATCCAGCCCGTTTTTTTTTGCTTCTTTTTCAATTTTTTGGCGCAAAAGAGGATTGGCGCCAATCCTGGGAATATCCAAATTTTCAACAACAGCTTTAATATAAAGGCCTGTTCCGCCAACTAAAATCGGAAGCTTATTTCTTTTTTGTATGTCACGAATTATTTTTATTGCGTCATTTTTGAATTCTGCAACCGTGTAGGGCTCATTTGGATTTTTTATGTCTAATATCCAGTGGGGGATAGTCCCCATTTCTTTTTTTGTGGGCTTTGCCGTCCCTATGTCCATTCCGCGGTATATTTGTCTTGAGTCAGCCGAAACCACTTCGCCATTATATTTTTTAGCAAGTTTAATTGACAGCTCGGTTTTCCCCGAAGCCGTCGGCCCTAAAACAACGATTAACCTGTTCATTTAAGTAACTCGCCTTTTAATATAGAAATCCTCGCCACTTCGTGGCTCTTCAATAATTTTGCGAAGATATATTTTTCGCAAAATTATTGGATTTATGTTTTATCCTCCGCTTCGCTACGGGCTGGCAAAATACTGCCAGATAAAATAAAAGGTTGCGCTTCGGTGATTTTTACTTTTACAAGTTTTCCTAAAATGTTTTTGTCAGATTTTATTTTTATAGTTTTATAATGTTCGTTTTTGCCAAAATAGTTTTTGCCGCGATTTTCGTTTATTAAAACTATCGCTTTTTTGCCTACGAGTTTTTTGTTTTTTTCTAAGGCGGTTTGTTTCAAAATTTCTGTTAAAACTTTTTCTCTCCGTTTTTTTTCAAAAATGGAAATATTGTCTTTTAATTTTGATGCGGCAGTTCCGTCCCTGGCGGAGTATTTATTTATATAAGCCATGTCAAATTTTACCTCGCGAAATAATTCTACAGTATTTTTAAACTGTTTTTTTGTTTCGCCCGGAAAGCCAACAATAATATCGGTGGAGATGGCAATGCCGGGTATTTTTTTCCTTAATTTTTTAATTTTATTTTTATAATCCTTAGATGTATAATGCCGGTTCATATCTTTTAAGACTTTATCATCGCCAGCTTGGACGGGTAAGTTTAAATATGGAGTAATTTTGCCCCCGATTGCCAAAGCATTTATAACTTCGTCGTTAAAATCTTTTGGATGAGAAGAAGTAAATCTAATCCAGAAATTTCCCTGTATATCATTTACCATTTTTAACAATGTCGGAAAATTTATGGCTTGCCCTGAGCCCTTGTCCTGAGCCGCGCCGAAGGATGTCGAAGGGTCTTTATAGGAATTTACGTTCTGTCCCAAAAGCCAAATTTCTTTATATCCGTTTTTAATAAGGCTTTTTATTTCCGAAATTATTTTTTCAGCTGGCCTGGATATTTCTCTTTCTCTGGTGTAGGGAACAACGCAATATGCGCAAAAATTATTACATCCGGTCATTATGGGCACATTAGCATAAAATTTTGAACTGTATTTTGGGGTGATATTTAAATAATCGTTGGGAGACTTTAGCGTGGTCAATTCTCTACGATCGTGAGAATTTGACCACGCTAAAATTTTGGGAAGTTTTTTTATATCTCTTATATCAATAACATAGTCAAAATCCTTAACCTGCCTGCCGGTAGGCATGGTAAATATTTTTTTGTCTTTTTTTAAGATACAACCGGTTAGTATGGTTTTAAGATTAGGGCTTTTAGCTTTCAGTTTTTTGATTTTTTGGACTAGTCCATGCACGCGGTCAACAGCTGACTGGCGAACGGAGCACATTGTAATAACAATTAAGTCCGCCTCGTTCACATTTGGGGTTTTCTTATATTTCATAGATTCTAAAATAGCAGAAACCCTTTCTGCATCTGAAATGTTCATTTGACAGCCGAAGGTAATGATGTGGTATTTCATAAAATTGATTCTACAACAAAAAACCAATTACGTAAAAAAATTGGTTTTTGTGCGGGTTGCATTTTAAGCTGGCGGAGCTCCTGTGACACATTCAAACTGGCCCTTTTTAGAACCATCTGGCCAATTTCCGTCTAATCTATTGGTAAGCACCCATTCGTCGCTTCTTGCGCATTTAGGTATGCAACCGCAGACAATCTGGGCAACTCTTCCCACCGTAGATGCTCCTTGGGTAACAGACTGGCAACCAAAAGCATAAGGCGGCTGGCAACTTTTAAAACTTGTGTCTTCGTCTCTTTGCGGTATCACTTTGCATTCTCCATTGATGCAATTTATTTTAGGCGGACAGACGTTTGCGCCATCACTTTTTGAAATGCAAGGTTGCATTATTTGCGGGCATTCTTCATTAGTTGTACATTTTTCTAATTTTAAACACTCGCCTTTATAACCAACTTCAATGTCGTCCAACTTTGCAAAGCAGGAATTACTATAAGTTTTCCCATTTTTTCCGCAAACAGGAAGATACGTCTCTGCGCAGACTTTTTGTTCAGATGGTTTTAGACAATCAAACCCAGTGGCGCAACCTTTTTGGTCTCGCTGAACTTTGATTATTCCATTTCTACAAAAATTAACAACGGGTATTACTTGCGGACAATTATTTTCCTGATTTTTTTCTGTTGCTTTTTTTATCAGCTTGTCGTTTACTTTTTCTCTAACATTTTCTTTAATGTCTTCCAGTTTTTGTTGCGTTGGTTTTGGCATTTTTTCTTTTATTCTATCTAAAATTCCTGAACTACCTTGGCTTTGGCCTCCTTCGTCGCTGTTTATCAGGGCGTTTTCTATTCTTTTTACCACCTTATCATTATTGCTTTCAAGCTTCGTCATCACATCTTTGAATTTTTCCAAATGTTGTTCCCTGGCATCTTTAATTTTTTGTAAGACATCCGCAGGTACCTGCGTTTCTAGTTTCTGCAGAATTTTTTCCTGTAAAACCTGCTGATTGGCGAATTTATCTAAAAATTTGCCGACTTCAGTATTATTTGCCGCATTATTTTTTATTTTATCTGCCTGCTCTTTAATTTTTCCCATTGTCTTCTGATATTTGTCAGTTGCTTTTTCCAATATATCTGCACTTGCCTTTCCTTCTTCAACTAATTTTTTGAGCTCAATCAATTTTTCATTTGCGAATTTTTGTTCCAATTCAGTTTTTTTAAGCTGGCCGAAAGTAAAAAACGATTGTACTCC
>LBSQ01000022.1:21381-31764 GCA_000992015.1 Parcubacteria group bacterium GW2011_GWA2_37_10 | reverse complement strand
TTCTGAAAGAATATTATTTAATGAAGATGAAGAGATTGCCAATGATGCTCCAGCAGAAGAAAAGGAGATGATGAGAAAAGTTAGGATTCGTAACACCAATGCAGTAAAAAAACTGAAAAAGCTTTATGGAAATAAATGCCAGATTACTGGAGAACAATATACATTCAAAAAACGAAATGGACAATATTACTCAGAAGGACATCACCTTATTGAACTGGGAAAGAATGGCTCTGATTCTGCACGTAACATTGTTATATTAAGTCCATTAATCCATAGGATGTTGCATTATGCAAATGTGGAAGGTCTTGATTTGAAGAAAATTATGGACAATAAACTTACTTTCAAGATTAACGGACAAGAATACACAATAACATGGCATCCAGAGCATGCAAAAATTGTCACACAAGATCCAGGGTGGATCATTTATTAGAGGAAGCTGGCATTCAGGCTGATGAGAAAATGTTAGAGGAAGAAATTAATGATATTTTTACCAAAAATATAAAAAAATTAAAGTGTCCGGATTGCGGTAAAAATAATTTTACGGAAGTTAAAAAATTTAATTTGCTGGTAAAATCAAACCTCGGAAATTTTGCCGATGATTGGCAGAAAGAAATAGTCTATCTAAGAGGAGAAACCTGTCAGGGAATTTATACAAACTATAAAAATGTTTTGGATTCGACGAGGTCAAAAATCCCATTTGGGATAGCGCAAATTGGAAAAGTTTTCAGAAACGAAATAACAGCAAGACAGTTTATTTTTAGGACAAGAGAGTTTGAACAGATGGAAATGCAATATTTTGTGAAACCAGAAGAAGAAATGCAGGAGTACGAGAAATTAAAAGAATACAGATGGAAATTTTTTACAGAATACTTAAGCATAAAAGAAAAAAATTTAAAATGGAAAAAGCACGACAATTTGGTTTTTTACGCAAAAGAAGCTTATGATATTGAATATAATTTTCCGTTTGGATTTAAAGAATTAGAAGGAGTCCACGCAAGAGGCGATTATGATTTGACTCAGCACTCAAAATTTTCCGGAGTTAATTTATCTTACTCAGACCCTGAATCAAAAAAAAAATATATGCCCCATATTATTGAATCGTCTGTTGGAATTGCAAGAATTATGCTGGCATTGATGACAGAAGCATACACAGAAGAAAAATTAGACGGAGGAGAAGAAAGAATTGTTATGAAATTTCCTGCAAAATTAGCTCCGATAAAAGTTGCAGTTTTTCCATTGCTAAAAAACAAACCCGAGCTTGTTGAAAAAGCAAAAGAAGTTTTTGACAACTTAAAAATTAAGTTTATGTGTGAGTTTGATGACAATGGTAATATCGGGAAAAGGTACCGCAGACAGGATGAAATTGGAACGCCATTCTGTGTTACAATTGATTTTGATACTTTAAAAAATAAAGATGTAACAGTTCGCGACCGCGACACGATGAAACAGGAAAGAATTAAGCTCAAAGACTTGACAGGCTATATTAAAGATGCTATACTAAAAACATAGTTCTTTTGATAAAAAATATTTGCGAAAAGCAGTCGTAGCCAAAAGATCGCAACACTTTGTCATTGCGAGGAGCCCGCAGGCGACGTGGCAATCTATACTCTGGATTGCTTCGTTGCTCGCTCCGCTCGCGCCTCGCAATGACGGTTAATCAGATTGTTGTTTTCTGGCTATGACTGCCAATTTCGGCGGTCAAGCAAAACCCTTTTCAGAAGAAGGATGACGGCCGATGTCCAAAACATTGACCCCGTCTGTGACTGTCCGCGACCCCAAAGGACTGAAGTTTCTGGAAGTCGCGGGTGCCGCCTATAACGAGGCTTGCTTGTCCGAGGCCGAAGCCCAGCGTGTGAAGAATCAGTCGCCAGGTCTTGCTGACCTCATCGCCAACCATATCGCCGAGCACCGCCACGAAGTTCCGCCAATTCTCAAACTGGTTGCCAGCGCCGTTAAGGTTTCTGGCTCCAAGCGATTCGTTGTCGACAAGGCTTTACTCAAAGAAGCCAACGTCGGCTGGACAGGCAGCAACTTCAACGAGCGCTTCCTCGATAAAGTTGAGGAAAACGTCGAGGACGCAACGCTCGCGATTTACGAACTGAGGCAGTCGGCGATGGACGTTTCAATTCGCAAGGAGCTCGGCCAGGAACGCGAGGAGACCATGCTGGCTCACTTTTTCGACCTGCTCAAAAAGCAGTCGAAAGGTCAGGAAGGTCAGGATTGCCATCTACTCGTTAACGGTTACGTGAACGTTGCGTATATCCGCGACAAAAATGACGTGCTCTGTGCCGTGAGCGCGAGCTGGAGCTCCGGCTGCGGCTGCTGGTTCGTCGAGGCTCTCTCGGTTGAGTGCCCGGATGGGTGGGATGCGGGCAACCGGTTCCTTTCCCGCGATTCTTGATTCTTAATCCCTTTGGGATTTTGAATCTTGAACCCTTTGAATCTTTGGCTCTCCGAAACTTTGAAAAAAGAAGTAGGAGAGCTTTTTGTTTTGTAAAAATTTGGTAAAATAAAATCGGTAGTAGGCGAATCTTGCCTGAGATTACGATTTCGGGCGGCCGAATCCAGTGTTCGTATGATGAGAGTGCTTGCGATTACGGTTTCAAGCGGAGGGTACTATAAACATTAATTCCTATTTAGGGCTTTTAAAGCACGGAAATGGTTATAAGATTATAACCAATATTAAAACAAGTATAGATTAGAAAATAAAAAAATTTAAAACCTATAAATTAACATTGATACGTTTTTTTCACTCGAGTGAAAAAGACGTATTTAGTTTATTATTTTGTGTTATAATAACAATATAAGTTTATTTTTTATGAAAGATTCGGCGATAGAACAAATATTATTGCATTTATATGATTCTATTGATTTCGGTTCTAGTTATGGGGCAAAGAAAATGTTTGGAATAGAAGATTTATTTCCGAATAGTAACTGGAAAAAATTTAAGAAAGAGGAAATCCATGACGGCTTTTAAAATTTAAAGAGATTAAAGTTTGTTCAACAAAAAACGCAATATGATGGCTCAGGTTATTGTTTCACTTAGCGAAAAAGGGAAATTAAGGGTATTAAATATCTGCCTTAGGCGATTAAACGATAGAAAAGAGCACTGGGATAAAAAATGGCGTATGGTAGCTTTTGATATCCCAAATATCCATAGAAAGGGAAGGGATGCTGTAAGATATCGTTTGCGCTCAGGCGGATTTTATAAATTACAGGAAAGCATGTTTATACACCCTTATAACTGTGAAAGAGAGATAAGAGATTTGGCGGCGCTATTTAAACTAGAAAAATATGTCAGCTTTGCTTTATTAGATTTTATTGATGGTCAAGATGGTCTTATAAAATTATTTAAGCTAAATTAACAAACTAGCTGAAATTGGGTAGATACGCCTTTTTCACTCGAGTGAAAAAGGCGTATATTTTTCAGTAAAAAAACAGAGAAAAATCTCTATTTTTTTATTCGTTTTTTGTGCTTTTTTGCTTAAATAAATTAGACTTCTATGACAACTGGCAGAATCATTGGCCTGCGTTCGGTTTTGGTGTGCAGAAAGTCGCCGATTTTATTTCTTATCTCATCTTTGACATAAGCCCAATTGACCGCGCCTCCGTGCCCGGCTGACTTATCTACAATCTCAATTACTTTTTTTCTGGTTTGAGTAAGCAGGTCTTTAGATTCTCTCAAATAAACAAATCCGCGGGAAATAATATCGGGCGAACCTTTAACTCTTCCAGTTCGCCTGTCTATTATTGCAACAATAACAAACATCCCGTCTTTTGCCAATTCTTGCCTGTCCCTTAAAACTATTTCTCCGACATCTCCTACTCCAAGCCCGTCAACAAAAACATAATTTGTCGAAGCCTTTTCTTTTAACACTTCCGCATTTGCCTGCCCTGAGCCCGCCGAATGGGTGAATTTTATTATAGACCCATTATCTGGCACAAAAACTTTGTCTTTCAAAAACCCCATTTCATAGGCAATTTTTGCTCCTTCTTTTAACATATAGTGGTTTCCGTAAACTGGAATAAAATAATTAGGCTTTATTTCTCTTATCATCTGTTTTATCCCCTCAATGTTGCCATGACCGGAAATATGGATATCAATTATATCTGAATGGTAAACATTATCAGACTGGCGGTAAAGATTGTCCTTCAACCTTTGGACGGTTCTTTCATTTCCCGGAATAACAGAAGAAGAAAAAATAACCGTGTCCTCTTTTTTAATTTTTAAATATTTATGGTTGCCGGCAACAATTCTTGATAAAGCCGCCATCTCTTCGCCCTGCCCGCCGGTGCAAACTATTATAACTTTATTGTCAGGATAATTATGAGCCTTGTCTGTTGTGATTATAACCCCCTTTGGAATTTTAACGTAGCCCAGTTTTGTGGCAAGCTCAATGTTTAATTTCATTGAAAAACCGTCTAAGGCAACCTTTCTGTTTGTTTGCGTCGCAAACTCTAATATCTGTCTTATTCTTTCTATTTGAGAAGAGAAGGTAGCGATTATCGTCCTTCCGGGGGCTCTTGCTATCAACATATGAAGATTTCTCAACATTTCTTCTTCTGTAACTTGTTCTTTGGAAGTTGTAGACCCCAGCGATTCTAACATCAAAATAGTTGGTCTTTTCAATTTTGCCAAGCGAGAGTAGTCTATGGCTTTTTTTCCAATTGGATTTTTTTCAATTGTCCAATCGCCCGGGTGTAAAACCGTTGCAACCGGTGTTTCTAAAATTATTCCAACGGCATCCATAACGCTGTGGTCAATCGCAAAAAAGCTTAATGTAAAAGCCCCAAGATTTATTTTTTGATTTAGATCTTGCACATAGATTGTTTTTAATTTTTTTGAAGCGCCGTGGTAAACGTCTTCAACTCTGTGTTTTACCATTTCAACCGTGAGCGGCCTGCCGATTATTTGCGGATTGCCGAGTTTTTGTAATAATATCGGAGCGGCTCCGATATGGTCTAAGTGTCCGTGAGAAAATATAACAGCTCTGATATTTTTTTCTTTGCCCTTTAAATAATCGGGGTTTGGAATTACATAATCAATTCCCGGCATATCTTCTTCGGGAAATTGCAAACCCATATCTAAAATAACAATATCCTGTCCATACTCAAAAACGGTCATGTTTCTTCCAACTTCTTCGCATCCTCCGAGAGGAATAATTTTTAGCGCGTTTTCCGCCCGTCGTGGCGGAACATTAATTCTGTTTTGTCTTGTATTTATCATAAAAAAATTTTAATTATATTGAGAGTTTTAAATGTGCCCGAGGTGGGACTTGAACCCACAAGCCTTGCGGCATACGCTCCTGAAGCGTACATGTTTGCCAATTTCATCACCCGGGCAAAAAGAATTAGCCCTGTTTGAGAAAGTCTAAATTTTCTGGGAGAGATTTTAATGGTTTTTCAAAACGTAAGTCTGGGACATTTTTGTAATTTTCATTTCTAAGCCACCCCTGTTTTGTGTAACAGTAGCAGGCTCCTTGTTTTTTTTCATAAGGCGAATAATCAACCTTGCAGTCAGGCGAAACCCAGTTTGCCATTTTTAATTCTTCAGTTTCAGAGGGGTTTATCGTTACGTGCCCGTATTTTGGTGGAATGATTATTGATTCTCCTCTTTCTGTTTTTACAGCATAAGCATCAAAGATATTTCCGTCCTCACCGAGTTTCTGCATCAAAAAAATTGCGGTCCCTTTTAACACAGTGTAAGTTTCTTGCCAATTTTCCAGATGGTAATGCCCTTTTGTTTTTACAAATTCAGAACCCAAAAATGCCGGAGGAATTACGGTTATGTCGTATCTTAATTCGTTTTTACTTTCTACGCCCCTGTACATATAATACAAATCAACATCAAAAGCATTTTTCAGCCATCCTCTGTCAAAAATAACTTCGCGCATGTCGCTAAGTTTTCTTATATCCGGAATTAGTTTTGTGAGATCAACGTCCATTATTTAAACACTCTTTTGGTTTTTATAAACCATTCAGATATATTTGAAAATCTTTTTGCCGGGTCAACAATTTTTGTCGTGTTCACGCCGTTTATTTTTTGAGAGACCCAATAAATATAATCAGGATTATACAAAAATAGGGCAGGGGCGTCATCAATGATAATGTTTTGCAATTTTTCATAATCCTCCTGTTTTACGGTAATATCCAGAGTTTCCCTTGCCTCTTTTAACAGTTGGTCTGCGCTTTTATTTTGATACGCAGACAAGTTTAATCCCGGGTCATTCACCTGAGAAGAATGCCAAAATGGATAAGGGTCTGGTTCTAATCCTAGCACTTCGCCATAAAGAAGGGCGTCGTAATCTCTTGTTTTAATTATAGACTTTAATTCTGATATTTCTACTGCTTTTATGTCAATTGTAACACCTGCTTTTTGCCAAGAATCTTTCAGAAAATTTGCTGTTTGCGCTAATTGTGGCTGGTTTATGGTGACTAAAGTAAATCTTAAAAGCAACGCGTTGTCTTGAGGAGTTATGCAAAGTTCGTTTAACTTTTGCCTCGTCGCTTTTCCCACTTCGCCCGTAGGAGCTGTTTCCTGCAGATATTTTTTTTGAAATTCAGTCACTGCGTTTTCTGTTCCTTTGCCGTAAGTTCCGTTTGTTTCATCTTTCATCATATTCTTGAAATTGTCATCAAGTCGCGCCAAACATCCTTGAAGTTCAGTTACGTCTTTTAATTTTGAACCTGAAGATAAATAAACTTTAAACTGGAATGCCGGCTTTTTGATATTCGGTTTTGCCCTTTGATTGGAGCCGGCATCCTTGTAGCCGCTTCTGTCCAAAAGTTTTTTTGCTTGTTCAATATCAAATTGGTAGGGGCTTGAAGGAGACTGCAATCCGAAAAAATCCGGCAAGACTGGCGAGTCGACTAAAGATACCTTGCTTTTTGTAGAAGAACTTATTTGTTTTATAAGTTCTTGCCTGTCAACGGAATAATTTAACGCCTTTCTTATACTGATATCTGAAAGTATTTTTGTTTTATTTGTGTTGAAAAACACCGCAAAATATCTGGGAAGGGATAGGGAATAAACTGAAAATTTTTCGCTTGAAGACCACCCTTGCTTTATTTCTTTCTCCGCTAATGATTCACTGTTGTCTAAAGCCGCCAGCGAAAAACCATCAATGGTTTTTGCGTTAGCCGCTTTTTCAAGGTCGCCTTTGTTTGTGAAAAACTGGAAAAAAATGTTAGATATATAGGGCGGCTTATTATAATATTTATGGTTTGATTCAAGGTTAATGCTTTTTATAAAACCGGTGTCTGCCTGCTGCAAACTGGAAAACGAATACTGGCCCGAGCCGATAGGCTGTAAGTTATAAGAAGATAGAGCAAAATTCTCCACTAAAACATTTTCCCAAATATGCTGAGGTATTATTTTCAACGCGCAATTTTCCAAAAAAGAATTGTACGGGGTTTTTAAAACAAAACTTAAAGATTTGTCCGAAGTTTTTTCCGCTTCTACGCCAAGCCAATTGGCTCTCAACGGGCTTTTATAATCAGAATTTTGTATTGTTTCTATTGTAAAAATTATATCATCTGATGTCAAAGGTTTTCCATCTTGCCAGAAGACATTGTCTTTAAGTTGGAAGTCGTAGGTTTTTCCATCGTCAGAAACCGTATAGCTGCTTGCCAAGTCATTCACAATTTTACCGTCCTTATCATAAGTCATAAGCCCCGAATAAATAAGGTCAATTAAAGTTCTGTCCACATCATTCGTTTCTCCGTAAATCGGATTAATAAATCTGGGCTGTCCGACAACCCCCTCCACATATGTTCCGCCAAAAGCCGGAACTACTTTTGTATTGTTGATATAAAAATTAGTTGCTAAAAAAAACAGAGAACCCACAGCTAAAACAGCCAATCCCAGAAGTGTTATTTTTTCACCCTTTCTTAGCACTTTAAAAATTTGTTTCCACTGCGACAAACTGGGAAATTTTGATTTTCTCATTTATGTAGCCGCTATATTATTGAGTTTTTACTGGATAAAGAGGTTCAGAATTCCTAAAATAATAAAGAGAGCCGAAACCGCCATTGTGCCGTAATAAATTTTTTTTTGCGCGCCTCGTCTTGCAGAGTAAAATTCTCCGCCTCCGCCAAAAGCAGAACCCAATGCGGCTCCTCTTTGCTGTAAAATTATCAGTATTATTAAAATTAAAGATACCGCAATTTGTGAATAAAATAATATAGTGTTCATAGGTTATAATTTTTAATCATTCCCTTTAATAATTAATTTTTGAATAAGAAGGTTCAGCGCCCATATAATCAAACTTGTTAAAAACAGGGGCAGAAATAACGGGATAGTCAATTCTTTGAATATTACAGTTACTATCCAAATCATTGCCATGCTTATAACTATGCTGAAAAGTCCAAGAGTTATTATTTCCAAAGGCAATGCTAATACCTTTAAAACAGGTTTTACGAAAAAGTTCAAGAGCCCTAAAATAATTCCTAAAGTTAAAAAAATCTGCCATTGCTGTGTAATGTTAACTCCAAAAAAGTTTGAGTCAGGCAGTAATCTCACCTTAACCCCCGATATAAATAATGTTGCCAACCATAGTCCAAATGAGGCGGCAACAATCTGCGAAAGAAGCTTTTTCATGATTATCTTATTATACCAAACTTTTGTCTAAATATCAATTCAGCAAGTATTTCTCCCTTAACTTTTTATGGTAGGCAATGGCAAAGCGATGGGCTTCGTCATCCAGCTGTTTTATTAAATTATAAACCTTCTGCGGGAGTTGTTTCAAGGGTATCGGTTTTTTTTGACCTTCAATAAATAATTCTTGTTTTCCCTTTGCAATGGAAATTATTTTTATATTTTTTATGTTTTTAAAATTCTGACTTTGTGAATACGATCGTAGCGACAAAGTCAGAGATTCTTTTTTAACTTCATTTTTTGTTTTTATTGCAATGTTTAATTGCGCCTTCCCCCCGTCAATTAAAATCATTTCCGGATATTTCCATTCTGGATGCGCAAACCGTCTTTCTAAAACTTCTTTTATCATTGCAATATCATTCGGCGTATCTATAGTTTTTATTTTAAATTTTCTGTATAAATTTTTATCTGGTTTTCCATTCACAAAAACTACCATAGAACCAGTTGCTTGTTTGCCTTGGATATTTGAAATGTCATAGCACTCAATTCTGGAAATATTTTCTAAATTTAAAATACGCCTTAATTCAGCGATCGCTAAGCTGTGGCGTATTTGAGCCTTGCCAACATTGCTTGTGTTGATAACATGGGTGTGCGACATTACCTGTTGCAAGGCGTAAATTTTGTCACGGACATTTCCGGCTTCTTCAAATTTATTTTTTTTTGATAATTGCCTCATTTCTTCCTTAAGAGAATTCAGAACAGTATTTCGTTTTCCTTTAAGAATCAAAATTATTTTTTCTATATTTTTTCTATATTCGTCAAGCGCGCTTGACGCCCTGAGCTCGTTGCGAAGGGCTGCCAAATTTTCGTACGGGCCGGGGCATAAATCTAAGTGACAGTATGCGCACTTGTTTTTTGAATGTTTAGCAGAAGTATAATAAGGAAACACTCGGCGCAAAAAGCGCAAAGTTTTTTTCAAAGCCGTTCCCTCCACAAACGGACCAATATATTCCGTTTTGAATTTTAAATTTTGGGTTTTGAGATTTGTTTGGAGTTTGGAGTTTGGAGTTTGGAGTTTTTGTGGCTGATGAGTAATTAGAATATAAGGGGCTCCGTTTTTATTTTTAAAAATAGCAACCCAGAAGTAGCTTTTATCGTCGCGCCACATTACATTATATTTTGGCTGGTATTTTTTGATTAAATTGGCTTCTAGAATTAACGCTTCAATTTCAGAATTATTTGTTTCAAGATATCCAATTTTATCAACTTTATCTATAAACAGGTTATCTCTATAACTTGGTTGCTGAAAGTGATTTTTTACCCGGCTTTGTATATTTATCGCCTTGCCAATGTAGATGAGCGGAGAACGGGACTCCGCTGTTTCTTCTATAAAGCAATAGACCCCAGTCGTTTTTGGCAGTTTTTCTAACTCTTTTTTTTCTATAATTTTGAACCTGTCCATACTTTTTAAAATTGGTATAAAAAAGGCCCGGTATATTCCAACCGGGCGTCTTGTTTTTCAGCTAAAAAGATTCAGTCCGGAAAATGTGAGGCAGTGATGAACACGGGCTGGACTTCCATGTCGGCAGTGAAGGCATCGTTCTCTTTTTTGGTCAAATTAGCTGTGCGATGGCCACACCAACTGCCCAATACTTTTCTGACCTCGCCGTCAATGCCCATATGGTAAATAGGCGATGATTCCTCGGGATGCGATACCACAAACATCGTGTCGCGCGGTAACTGCCTAAGTTTCATAACTGTTCTCCTTGTTTGAGCTGAAAACACTG
>LBSQ01000022.1:0-21345 GCA_000992015.1 Parcubacteria group bacterium GW2011_GWA2_37_10 | reverse complement strand
AGCGCGGCCGATGGGATTTCATTTCCTCCCAGTCTATTTTTAGATTACAAAATTCAGATAGTTTAATCAAGTCCTGCGTTTTATCTTAACACCGAATTACCGACACTTGAATTATTAAAAATAAAGTTGTATAATAACGGACTAATTTTAAATTGTAAATTTCAAATTTAAGTTATGGCGGATAATTTTATTAAAATCAGGGGGGCGAGAGTGCACAACCTGAAAAATATTGATTTGGATATTCCAAAAAATAAACTGGTGGTAATTACCGGTTTGTCGGGCTCTGGAAAAAGTTCGTTGGCTTTTGACACTCTTTATGCAGAAGGCCAAAGAAGATACGTTGAAAGCTTATCGGCTTACGCCAGGCAGTTTTTGGGAGTTATGGACAAGCCCGATGTTGATAAAATTGAAGGAATTTCTCCGGCAATTTCAATTGACCAAAGAAAGGCAATGCATAACCCTCGTTCCACTGTTGGAACAATAACAGAGATTTACGATTATCTCCGGCTTTTGTACGCAAGAATTGGAAAGCCCCATTGCCCGAATTGCGGAAAATTAATTTCACGTCAAACAGTTGACCAAATTGTTGAACAAATTATGAAGTTATCAAAAAATTCAGAAATAACGGTTATGGGGCCGGTTATCCGTTCAAATAAAGGCGAGCATAAAGCTGTTTTAGAAGAAATTCAGAGGGGCGGATTTGTAAGAGTCAGAATTGACGGTGATATTTATCCGGTTGAGGAATCTTTAAACAGAAATTTAGACAGACAGAAAAAGCACAACATTGAAGTTGTTGTTGACAGGTTAGTTTTAGATAAAGATTTAGACAGGTCAAGATTGGTGGATTCTTTGGAAATTGCTTTGCGGCTTGGTAAAGGAATTGTAATTGTGACCGCAAATATAAAAGAAGCCCTTCGGCGCGGCTCAGGGCAGAAAAAACAAAATCAGAATGATTTTATTTTTTCTGAACATTTTGCCTGCGAAGATTGTGGAATCTCTTTGCCGGAATTGGAGCCCAGAATTTTCTCATTTAATAACCCTTATGGAGCTTGCCCTGAATGCGCCGGGCTTGGCGAAAAACTAGAAGTTGATCCGGAATTAATTATGCCAAATAAAAATTTAACTTTAGCAGAAGGCGCAATTTGGCCGTGGAGCAGAGCTTCCCATAAAGTTGGCAGACAGGGGTATTTTGCCTCAAAGATTTTTGAATTGGCTCAAAAGCATAATTTTTCCGTGGACGAGGAAGTAAAAAATCTGCCCAAAAAAATTATTGATATTATTTTGTGCGGAGAAAAAGGCTGGGAGGGGGTTGCGCAAAATTTACAAAGAAGATACCACGAAACTGATTCCGATTGGACCCGTCAGGAAATTGAGCAGTATATGGTAATTAAGCAATGTCCAAAATGCAAAAGCAAAAGATTAAAGCCCGAAGTTTTGGCTGTCACGGTGGGAGGTCAATCAATTGATAAAATTTCTGAAATGTCGGTTGATAAAACAAAAGAATTCTTTAAAAATTTACAAAATAAATTAAGCTCTGGCGAAACAAAAATTTCTCTGCCAATTACAAAAGAAATTTCTGACAGGTTGCAATTTTTAAATGATGTGGGTTTGGGATATTTAACATTGAGCAGAAAAGCGGGAACTTTGGCCGGCGGAGAAGAACAAAGAATAAGATTGGCAACTCAAATCGGTTCAAAATTATCTGGAGTTTTGTATATATTAGACGAGCCTTCGGTTGGTTTACATGCAAGAGACCAGTATAGACTTATAGACACTTTGGTTAGGTTGAAGGAGCTTGGAAATACTGTTGTGGTTGTAGAACACGACCCGCAAACGATGATGTCCAGCGACTGGATTGTAGATATTGGACCTGGGGCTGGAAAACACGGCGGAGAAATTGTATTTGAAGGAACGGCAAAAGAATTATTAAAATCGCATACTCTTACAGGAGATTATTTATCCGGAAGAAAAAAAGTCACGGACTCTGGATTGCTTCGTCGCTCCGCTCCTCGCAATGACGCGTCGTTGTCATTGCGAGCGAGCCCGCAGACGAGCGCGGCAATTCAGAGTAAAAGCGCAAGATTTTTGGAAATAATTGGGGCAAGTGAGCATAATTTAAAAAATATTGATGCAAAAATTCCTTTGGAAAAATTTGTTTGCGTAACAGGAGTTTCGGGCTCGGGAAAGTCTTCTTTGGTAAACGATATTTTGGCTAAATTTTTGCTGAAGAAATTTTATAGGGCAAAAGACGAGCCGGGCAGACATAAAGAAATTTTGGGAATTGAAAATTTAAATAAAGTTGTTTTGGTTGACCAGTCGCCAATTGGAAGAACTCCAAGGTCTAACCCGGCAACTTACACGGGAGCATTTTCATATATAAGAGACATTTTTACAAAAACAAAAGAAGCGCGCATACGAGGATATTCAGCCGGCAGATTCAGTTTTAATGTAAAGGGCGGAAGATGCGAGGCTTGCGAAGGACAGGGGCAAAAAAAAGTTGAAATGTATTTTTTGCCTGATATTTATGTTGAATGCGAAGAATGCAGGGGAAAAAGATACAGCAAAGAAGTTTTGGAAATTGATTACAAGGGAAAAAACATTGCAGATATTTTATCAATGACAGTGGAAGAATCAATGGAATTTTTCAAAAATATCCCAGGACTTTATGAAAAAATGAGAACTTTAAAAGAGGTTGGACTTTCTTATGTGGAGCTTGGGCAGGCGGCTACCTCGCTTTCTGGCGGAGAAGCTCAAAGAGTAAAATTGGCGACAGAACTTTCAAAAAAGGGTACGGGCAGAACATTATATATTTTAGACGAACCAACGACCGGTTTGCATTTTGACGACATCAAAAAATTAATAGCGGTTTTGAGGGGTTTGGTTGATAAAAAAAATACTGTTTTGATAATTGAGCATAATATAGACTTTATAAAGTGCGCCGATTGGATTTTAGATTTGGGCCCCGAAGGCGGCGAGGCAGGCGGAGAAATTGTGGCGGAAGGAACACCTGAAGATATCTCAAAAAACAAAAAATCATACACCGGAAAGTATTTAAAATCGTAGATTAGCCGAAAAAGCAAAATATTTCAGCGCTGAAATATTTTGCTTTTTCGGCTAAAGTCAGTTCTTTTAGAAGGATGCCCCCGTCATGATTTATTTGGCAAAACCGCATGGATTTAAGCCTAAATTTTTCGTGTCCGGCGTGTTTTTGGAAGTTGGGGAAAGATTTTTGCTTCTTTTGAGGCCAGATCCCCATCCAAAAAACATTGAACCTGGCAAATACGGTATGCCAGCTGGAGGCGGCCAAAAAGGCGAGACGCCGCTGGACGCGGCGGTTCGCGAACTTGGCGAGGAATCCGGCATTTGGCTTCATAGAAGGTGCCTTGAATTTTTGCCGATAGTGTACGCGAAGTATCGAGACCAGTTGATGCAAGACTTAGATGGATGCATTGAGCTGGTTTATGGGTTGTAGTTCTTTTACGCGCATGGCGGCTGGATGACAACAGCCGCTTTTTCTTGACAAAAGAATTTTATTCGGATAGACTGCAATATAAGCAAAATTAGCATTAAAATTATTAATCAAAATTTATGACAATCAAACCATTATCAGACCATATTTTAATAGAACCGGTAAAAGAAGAAGAAAAAACAAAGGGAGGCATTTTTTTGCCCGAAACCGCGGAAAAAGAAAAATCAGAACAAGGCAAGATAATTGCAGTGGGCTCCGGAAAAAAAACAAATGACGGAAAAATAATTCCGCTTTCAGTAAAAGCCGGGGACATTGTTTTGTTTACAAAATACGGTCCAAATGAAATAAAGGTTGATGGCAAAGAATATCTAATTGCAAAAGAGGAAGACATATTAGCAATAATAGAATAATCACGAAATTTACAATTTCCAATTTATAATTTTCAATGAATAATCCAATGAAACATTGAAAATTCAATGAAAATTGAGAATTGATAATTGAAAATTCACACATATGTCAAAACAAATTAAATACAGCGAGGATGCTCGCAAAGCTTTAAAAAACGGATTGGATAAAGTAGCCAATGCCGTTAAAGTAACATTGGGCCCTAAGGGTAGAAATGTTGTTTTAGGTTCCGGTTTTGGTTCGCCGACAATTACAAACGACGGCGTAACAATTGCCAAGGAAATTGAGTTGGAAGACAATGTTGAAAATATCGGAGCTGAAATTATAAAAGAGGTAGCCAGTAAAACAAACGATATTGCAGGCGACGGCACAACCTCAGCGGTTTTGCTGTGTCAGGTAATTGCAACGGAAGGATTAAAAAATGTTGCGGCCGGAGCCAATCCTTTGGCGCTAAGAAAAGGAATTATAAAAGCAAAAGACGCGGTTGTTTTGGCATTGAAGGAAATGTCAAAACCAATTTCTACAAAAGAAGAAAAAGCGCAAGTTGCAATAATTGCTGCTCAAGACAAAGAAATGGGAAATTTGATTGCCGAGGTTATGGAAGAGGTTGGAAAAGACGGCGTAATCACAACCGAAGAATCAAAAACCTTCGGGCTTTCAAAAGAAATTGTAAAAGGTTTGCAGTTTGACAGAGGATATGTTTCAGGATACATGGTTTCCAATACAGAAAAAATGGAAGCGTCCTTAGAAGAACCGTATATTTTAATTACAGATAAAAAAATTAGTTCGTTGCAGGAAATTTTACCGTTGCTTGAAAAATTGGTAAAAGCCGGTAAAAAAGAATTGGTAATTATTGCCGATGATGTTGATGGAGACGCTTTAACAACTTTGATTGTAAATAAAATCAGGGGAATTTTTTCAGCCTTAGCAGTGAAGGCTCCGGGATTTGGCGACAGGAAAAAAGAAATGTTGGAAGACATTGCCGTGGTTACAGGCGCAGATGTAATTTCAGAAGAAAAAGGAATGAAGTTGGAAAATGTTGAACTGGAAATGCTGGGGCAGGCAAGGCGTGTTATTTCAACAAAAGAGAATACAATCATTGTTGAAGGAAAAGGAAAAAAATCAAGCATTGAAGCAAGAATTAACGCAATTAAAAAAGAGATAAGTTCTGCAACTTCAGATTTTGATAAAGAGAAAATGCAGGAAAGACTGGCAAAACTATCGGGTGGTGTGGGGGTTATAAAAGTTGGAGCCGCCACTGAAATTGAGCAAAAAGCAAAACAGCATAAATTGGAAGATGCTTTGCATGCAACAAGAGCCGCGGTTGAAGAGGGAATAGTTCCTGGGGGCGGAGTTGCTTTGTTAAGAACTTTGTCCGCTTTAGAAGAGGTTTTAGCAGAGGGAGACGAGAAAACCGGTGTAAACATATTGAAAAGAGTAATTGAAGAACCGGTCAGACAGATTGCTGAAAACGCCGGAGTTGACGGGGCTGTAGTTGTTCAAAAAGTAAAAGAAGGTCAAGGTGATTTTGGTTTTAATGCGCAAACAATGGTCTATGAGGATTTGATAAAAGCAGGAGTTGTTGATCCGACAAAAGTTACAAGAACTGCTTTGGAAAACGCGGTGTCTGCCGCGAGTATGCTTTTAACAACCGAAGTTGTAATTTCAGAATTGCCCAAAAAAGACGAACCGCACAGCCATATGCCAAACCCGATGATGGGCGGAGACTACTAAAATAAATTGCAAAAAGTCCGCAGTGTTGCGGATTTTTTGGTTGCGTGGTAATGTTTTAGTAGTGTAGTTGCGCAAAACAAAAACGCTCATTGAAAGGTGCATAGCGATGGGTTCTAGACACGGTGAATGCGTGGGTTCAAATCAACAAGTACATTGCGGTAGGTGCACAAGGCACTATCTCTATGATGGGAAAAAAAAAAACCTGCTTAACAGTGGATGGAAAAGAAAATGGTCTTGGCGCAAACTGCGATTCATTTGGGTTTGCCCAATTTGCAGCTTGGGAAAACCGTTTTGAACAAATGAGTCATAGTTTTTATGATTACGGGCCCTGCGATGCATTGCGTCGCGGGGCTTTTTTATTTGTTTTAAATCTCTGACTTTGTGACTACGATCGTATTGACAAGGTCAGATGGCTTGATAAAATTAAATAATTAATCAAAACGATATTATGAAAATAAGATACGGTGAATTTACCAAAGATTTCTTGTTATTACTTGCTGTGGCTGGCATGCTTGCGATCGCTTCCACATCGCCTTATTTTTTGATAAATTTAGCTCGATTAGCATTAAAGGATAAAAAATTTAGACATAAGAATTGCAAAGCAAGCGATATGGCTTTGGCAAGGTCAATGGCTGGTTTAAATAAAAATAAAATTGTAATACTTAAAGAAGAAAAAGGCAAGTTTACCGTGAAGTTGACAGAGAAAGGAAAAAAGATTGTTAAAGAAATACAGTTTGATAATTTAAAAATTGACAAACCAAAAATTTGGGACGGTAAATGGCGAATTGTTATTTTTGATATACCCGAAAATAAAAGAAGGCACATGAGAGATGCAATGAGGCAAAAATTGAAAAAAATAGGATTTTATCAAATGCAAAAAAGCGTTTGGGTTTTTCCTTATCCATGTGAAAAAGAAATGCGGCTTTTATGTGAAATTTTTGGAGTAAATTCTTTTGTAAATATGATAACGTCCGATAAAATATACAATGACGATGCTTTGAGGAGGTATTTTAAACTCTGACACTGTGGATACGATCGTATTGACAAGGTCAGAGTTTTGAAGTTTTGAATTGCCAAGTTGCAAAAAATGTGAATGTGTTGTAATGTTTTATTATCGTGGTTTCGGTAAAAACGCTCATTGAAAGGAGAATAGCGATGGCTACTGTGCAGGATGTTTTGAGTACGGCTGAGGCGACTGGAGGTTATGGCTCTAGAGAGGGTGTTTACATTGCGCGCCCACCAGTTATGGTGAGAAAAAAAACGAGCGGCGGGATTTTCCCAGTTGTGGCTATTGATGTCCAGATTGGAAATTCAGAAGCCGGCGGCTTTCTTCTGTTTGCTGGACAAGAAAAGGAAGAATGGTATCCAGCAGACAACTACGAAGTTCCGCGACGCATGGTTTGGACTTGCCCGAAAAAGGAATGCAACGGAAACAAAAAGGCGCATTTGTGCGCGGGATTTTGCACGGAGTGCGGCACAGCATTGGAGCAAGTTCCACTGGGATTTGTGACAGTAAACACGCCATGTCCGGAGTGCAAGGCGCGGGTTGTTTTTCCAGAGGATAAGTTTTGCAGTGCCTGCGGGGCTCAACTGAAAGGAGAATCGCGATGAGCGAATTTTTGACGACGCTTTTTGTTCTTGGGGTTGCTTTAGTGGGTTTTTCTATACTTATTTTCTGTGGCGGGTGTTCGATTTTACTCGTCATAAGAGAAGCGTTGAGCAGAAGCCCAAACATTTCTGACTTGTTTTATCAAGACCAACAAAAGGCAACGCGAATGTTGATAATCGCTTATGCCCTTCTGTTCTTGGGCGCATTGGCATTTGTTGCTGTCTTTGTGTTAATGAAGTTGTAGCCATCGGGCTACTTCGGCTCTGCGGCGCCTTGTGCGCCAAAGGGCTTTTTTGTTGCTTATACTGCTTGTATAAATAGAAAATTTTAGTTATAGTAATAGTATATGGAGTGCCCAAGAGATAATGAAAAATTAGAAAAGGTTTTGTTTCATAATATAGAGGCTGATTATTGCCCCGAGTGTTTGGGTATTTGGTTTGATAAAGATGAGTTGAGGCTGGCAAAAGATGACAAAGACAAGCAATTAAATTGGCTGGACTTTGATATTTGGCGGGACACAAGCAGGTTCGATTTTTTAAGAACTCAAAGATTGTGTCCGGTTTGCCGTGTTATGTTAGTGGAAGTAAAGTACGATGATTCAAAAGTTAAAATTGATTTTTGCAAACATTGCCAGGGAATTTGGCTGGACAGGGGAGAATTCAAGCAAATTATGAATTATATGAAGAGAAAAGCCGATTATGAAATTTTGCACCGCTACACAATAAATCTTACAAAAGAACTGTGGGAGGTTTTTTCCGGTCCCGAAAAGTTTAGGGACGAGTTAGCCGATTTTTTTATGCTTTTAAAACTTTTTAATTATAAATTTATTGTCCAGCATCCATTTTTAAACTATTTAATTGAAAACTCTCAAAAATAGTAAACTAAAATATTATTAATTTTAAAAATTATGGCAATTTTATCGTGGATTATATTGGCAGTTGTCGTTATTGTCCTTTTATGGATAGCAACGGCGTTTAACGGTTTTGTAACCTTAAAAAACAGGGCAAAAGAAGCATGGGCGGATATTGATGTCCAGCTAAAAAGAAGGTACGATTTGATACCTAATTTAGTTGAAACAGTGAAAGGTTATGCAACTCACGAAAGAGAACTATTTGAAAAAGTAACCAAGGCAAGGGCGTCAGCAATAGGAGCTCAGGGAGCAAAAGAAAAAGCCGAAGCTGAAAACCAGCTTAGCGGCACTTTAAAAAGTTTGTTTGCAGTGTCGGAAAATTATCCTGACCTGAAAGCATCGGTAAACTTTTTGGAGCTTCAAAGAGATTTGACCGACACAGAAGACAAAATTCAAGCGGCGCGCAGATTTTATAACACTAATGTAAGAGACCTTAACATCAAAATAGAAAGTTTTCCTGACAACTTTATTGCTTCGTCTTTTGGATTTAAACAAATGGATTTATTTCAGACAGCAAGCGAAGCCGAAAGAGAACCCGTCGCCGTGAAGTTTTAAATTTTATGGCTTCAATTTATGCCCAAGCAGATTCTAATGTTAGAAAAACATGGCTTTTGATGGCTGGGTTTTTTGTGTTTATAGTTTTACTCGGCTGGATTTTTTCTTATTTGTTAGACAGCAGCGCAATTTTATACTTTGCCGTATTTTTGAGCGTAGCCATGAGTTTTGGAAGTTATTGGTATTCAGATAAAATTGTTTTATCAATGTATCGGGCGCAGCCGATAGAAAAAAAAGATAACCCAGAGCTTTATAGAATTGTAGAAAATCTCTGCATAACTGCAGGGCTTCCTGTTCCAAAGATTTATATTATTCCGGAAATACAGCCCAACGCTTTTGCAACCGGCAGAAATGCAAGACACGCGGTTGTTGCGGTAACACAGGGAATTTTACAGAGATTAAACAAAACGGAATTACAGGGAGTTTTGGCGCACGAAATGTCGCACATTGGAAATAAAGATATGCTCTTGGCAACAGTTGTGGCTATTTTAGCCGGAATTATTGCAATGCTGGCAAATATGTTTTTGAGAGTCAGTTTTTGGGGCGGCGGCAGAAGAGATGACAGAGACAACAAGGCGGGAGCTGTTTTAATGCTTTTGGGGATTGCGGCCGCAATTTTGGCTCCGATCGCGGCGACTTTGGTTCAACTCGCAATTTCCAGAAAAAGGGAATTTTTAGCAGACGCCGACGGCGCGTTGTTAACAAGATATCCTGAAGGATTGGCCTCTGCCTTGGAAAAAATTTCTTCAGACCAGACTCCAATGCGGGTAACAAACTCTGCCACATGTTCTTTATTTATAGATTCGCCATACAAGGGTAAACAAAAAACCAATTGGTTTGTAAAATTATTTATGACCCACCCGCCAATTAAAGAGAGGATAAAAGCATTAAGAGATATGCAGGTTTAGTATTGACGGGGGACTATAAAGTGTTAAGATTAAGCTGTAACACAATGTAATACAATTAACAAAACAAACATGCGTTCAATAATAAATATTTCGTTATCAAAAGAGCTAGCTCGTGAACTGGAAAAAGCAGTAAAAAGAGGAAAATACTCAAGTAAGAGTGAATTTTTGAGAGTTCTTATCCGTGAGAAAATTGAGGAGGACGATTTAGTTAGAAGGGTCGGGATTAGTCAAAAAGAAATTGCGCAAGGGAAGGGAAGAGTGCTTAGGTCCTTAAAAGATTTGAGATAATTTTGCATGAAAATTATTTATTCCACGCAATTTATAAGAGATTATAGACGTTTAGATAATAAGATTAAACAAAAAGCGGAAGAAAAAGAAGAAATTTTCAAAGAAAATCCTTCTAATGCTGTTTTAAAAACCCATAAATTAAGCGGACGGCTTGATGATTTGTGGTCTTTTTCCGTAGATTATGATTGTAGAATTATTTTTGAATTTCAAAGCGAAAAAGTTATTATATTTCATGCAATAGGCGGACATTCAATTTATAAAAAGTTTTAATGAATTTATTGGAAATTAAAAATTTAGTTGAGAATAATCCGGTTGCGCTGGCGACAATAACTTTAGAAAACAAGCCGAACGTGATTGGTGTTGCCTCTGTAAAAGTTGTTTCCGAAAATCAAGTTTTGATTACAGATAATTATATGAATCAAACCATAAAAGATATTGAAAACAATAAAAATGTTTGCCTGGCAGTTTGGGACAAAAATTTGAAAGGAATAAAATTAGTTGGCGAGGCAGAATATTTTACAAATGGAAAATGGAAAGAATTTGTTGAACAAATGCAGGAAAATAAAGAGTTGCCCGCGAAAGGCGCAATTCTGGTAAATGCGTTTAAAATTATTGAATCAAAATAATTTTTATGAAAATTGTTAAAGATAAAATTGGAATTGCGGAATTGAAGGAAATGTCTAAAAAGATGTTCGGAGGTTTGATAAAAGCGATGGTTGATATTGAAAAAGAGATTATGGCGGTTGATGCGCCGATGCACGCTGATTTGTTGGAATTTTTAATTGAAAAAGAAAATTCTGAGCCCAAGAATTTATGGGGAATAAATATCTATTCCGAAAAGTCTGGAAACGATTTTATTGAGTTCGACTCAATAATGAATTTAAAGCCGGATTTGGGAAATAAAACAAGAGGAGTTGAAAGCGAAGAAATAAAGAAAAAAATAATTGAAATAGTTAAAAAACTGACCTAAAATGTTTTTTCATAAAGAGCTCACAAAAGAAAAGTGGCAGAAGTTGCCGTTTTTTGAGCAAATGGCAAACATAGGCGCTGAAATCGGCAGGACTATGAATTGGCAAAAAAAAGATAAGGAGTTAAGTGACGCCGCTTTCTACAGGGGGATTGAACTATTGGATTCTACTATTGAAGATAAAAAAAATAGAAAAAAACTAAAAGAACTTTGCCGGTTGCGGGAAACCTTGGCTGATTATTTTTGTTTTGATAATATTTACGGCTCAACTGATGAAAAATGGAATAATTATTTTTATCCGTTTAATTACGCCGCAAGAGCAGGGAAATAATTTTGGAGGAGTCGCATAGTGGCCATTGCAACAGCTTGGAAAGCTGTGACCTTAACGGGTCTCGTGGGTTCGAGTCCCACCTCCTCCGCAATGTATAAAATTTTAAAAGAATTATATATTTATGTCTAATCATTGCCATCATCACAATTGCATAGAAGAGTTAAAATCAGATCATCAAAATATTATGGCGCATCTCGTTGAGTTGGAAAAAGTAATAAATCAATCGCCGATCGACCATGGAAAAATAAAAGAATTTTTACACTTTACAGAAACATTTGCCGAACCGCATCACCAAAAAGAAGAACAAGTTTTGTTTCCGGCTTTAGAAAAGAAAGGGATACCAAACGAGGGCGGGCCTATCGGTATGATGCTTATGGAGCATACGGCTAAAAGGGATTATCTTACTAAAATGAGAGAAGCGTTGAGAAATAATAATGAAAGCGACCTCAAGGGAAACACTCAATCTATGATTTCTCTTCTAAAAGACCATATTTATAAAGAAGATAATATCTTATATCCTTGCGCCCAAGATGCGTTTGATAAAGAAGAATTGGCAAACCTTGCTTTAGAATGCGAAAAAATTAAAATTAAAATTAAAAAATGAAATTGGGCATTATTTTACAATCTAACAAACAGGAACACGCGTGGAATACATTCCGTCTGGGAATTATTGCACTTAAAGCGGGTCATCAAGTGGAAATCTTTTTAATGAACGAGGGGTCGGAGCTTGATACTATTCCCGACAGCGAACATTTTGACATCTCTTCAAAGGTAGTGGAGTTCAAAAAATTGAAAGGCGAAATTTACGTTTGCGGTACTTGTCTAGAATTGCGTGGCAAGAGTGAAAGCAAGACCTGTCCGGTTTCCACGATGTCCGACTTACTTAAAATGGTCGAGAGTTCGGACAAAGTTTTAGTGTTTGGATAATTTAGGAGAATTTATGAAAATTATTCCTCGTGAATCAGTAACATCTCTCAACTCTCAAAAGCAGAAGATAAACTGGAAGTATCAATTCCAACAGTACGGCACGACATTTGTGGTTGCTACAATTCTGTTTGTCGCCTTATCAGTCTATCTTTTTTACCGTCGCGGATATTATGATCTTTACATAATTAATAAAGTTTTTGCCAATATAGCCGCTGTGCTTTTTGGAATTGTTCTTCTTATTGGTCCGGGAAGCCGGTTATTTTCTTTTCCTGACCGTTATGCGCAATACCGAAAAGAGCTTGGCATTGTCGCTTTTTTTCTTGCTTTAGCCCACGGTATCGTTTCATTTTTCTTTTTGCCGTCCAAATTTTCAATACAGCAGTTTTTAGGGGCAGGTTGGTATCCGTTTATTTTTGGGCTTGTGGCCACTGTGGCGCTCGTTGCAATTTTTTTCATTTCAAACGATCGGGCTGCAAATGCCATCGGCATGGAAAAATGGTGGCGGTTGCAGTTTTGGGGTATGCGCATTGTTTTTGCCCTTATTTTTCTTCATGTTTTTATTATGAAATGGGGCGGGTGGATAAAATGGTATAAAATTGAGGGAGGCAAAGATCTTGCGCATCCCGAGTGGCCCGGTGCAGGCCTTCTTGTTGCTTGGTTTATGGTTTTTGTGGTTTTTGCGCGCTTAGCCGAATTTTGCAGCCCAAAATTTGGCCGGCTGGCATGGTATTTAAGCGCTGTTCTCTTGCCCATTATTTATATCGCAACTTTTTGGCGGGGCAGGCAATTTATAAATTAAATATTAAATATTATTAAATACCTGCGAGTTAAGGTTTCAAAAAACTACAAATTCGCTTGGATTAAAGATGAAAGGGTTTGTTTCAAATATAGAAAAAGATACTTTGGAAAATGAAAATTTTCGCAAAGTGGTTTATACTTCAAAACATAGCCAATTAGTGCTGATGTCTTTGAAGCCAAAAGAAGAAATTGGAATGGAGGCGCACAACGAAAACGACCAATTTTTCAGGATTGAAAAGGGCAAGGGAAAATGTATTATTGACGGAAACGAATATGATATAAAACAAAAGAAGAGGCAGAAGCCGACGGGCCGGAGTTTGACGGAACAACAACAGAATAATTAAATTTATCGCTCTGTCATTGCGAGGAGTAAGCAGACGACGAAGCAATCTAGAGTTCGTGTATAAAACTGCTGGATTGCCACGCTCGCTTCGCTCGCAATGACAACGGGCCAAAACTATGGAAGAACAAACAATAAAATTTTTGAATAAAATTTTTACGCTGGCGGTGGTTTTAGTTTTAGCCGTTCTGGTTTATTTTGTCGGGCAGATGATATACCAATTTAAGGTTCTTGATAACCAAATTATGAACCAAATATCGGTTTCCGGCGAAGGCAAGGTTTATGCAAAACCCGATGTTGCTGTTGTTGATTTAGGCGTAACAACTCAGGGAAACACCACGGCCGATGTAATAAAAATTAACACAGATAAAATGAATGCAGTGATTTAGGAGATAAAAGATTCCGACGTTGATGAAAAAGACATAACCAGCACTACTTATAATTTGTCTCCTCTCTATAATTATACAGAGGCGGTTGGCAGGGTGTTTGAAGGCTATACATTAGATCAAAATATTGAGGTGAAAATAAGGGATTTTACAAAAATAGGAGATATCTTATCTATGGCAACAGCAAAAGGAGCTAATTTGGCGAATGATTTGCAATTTACAATTGATAACCCGGAGCAATTTAAAGACGAAGCAAGGGCAAAGGCAATTGAGCAGGCAAAAGCAAATGCTCAAAATTTAGCCAAGTCATCTGGAATAAAATTAGGGAAATTGATTAATGTTTATGAAAACTACAATTCATATCCTATGATGTATAACAGCAAAGCGATAAGATTAGGCGACGGGGTTGCAGAGTCAGCCCCAGTTCCGACAATTCAACCAGGCCAGCAGGAAGTAAACATCACAATTAATTTGACCTACCAGGTCAGGTAATTAACAATTATCAATTCTCAATTTTCATTAGATGCTTCAATGTTTCATTGATTCATTTATTGTAAATTGGAAATTGTAAATTGAAAATTCGCACTATGGATTGTATTTTCTGTAAAATTGTAAGCGGAGAATTTGATTCCGCCAAAATTTGGGAAGACGATGAGTTTTTGGCTATTTTGGACTTAAATCCAAATACAAAAGGGATGACTTTAGTTTTGAGTAAAAACCATTTTGATTCGTATACGTTTTCTATGCCCGATGATATTTATCAGAAATTTATGTTGGCTTCAAAAAAAGTTGCAAAAATATTAGAAGAGGCATTGGAAGTTAAAAGAGTGGCGATAGTAATGGAAGGGATGGGAGTAAATCATGCTCACATAAAACTTTATCCGATGTATGGTTTGAATAAAGAGTTTGAAGAAATGTGGGCAAAAGAAAAGGTATTTTTTAATAATTATCCCGGGTATATAACCACTCAATTGGGTCCACAATTAAAAATAGAAGATCTCAAAAAATTAGCGGAAAAGATTAAAGAAAAGGAGAATTGATTTTTGAATGATTAGTGGTAAGATAAAAAACGTTATGCAAGACTCTCAAATTGAGGAGATAAAAAATAAGCTCAACGTTGTTGATGTTGTTGGTTCGTATATAAAACTCACAAAAACCGGTATTAATTACAGAGGGCCTTGTCCTTTTCATTCAGAAAAGAAGCCATCTTTTTTTGTGTCGCCTAACCGGCAGATGTGGAAATGTTTCGGATGCGGCAAGGTTGGAGACATATACGAATTTGTAAAAGAAATTGAAGGCGTGGAATTTGGCGACGCGCTAAGAATTCTGGCCGCGAAGGCCGGTGTAGAACTAAAAAGAGAAAATCCAAAACTAAGAACAGAAAGGCAAAGGCTTTATGAGATTTGCGATTTAGCCTGCAGTTTTTTTGAAAAACAATTGGATGCGAGCGTTGTGGGCAAGGAAGCAAAAGAATATCTTTTAAAAAGAGGTATTAGTGAAGAGAGTATTAAAAAATGGCGGCTGGGATATTCGCCCGACACATGGCAGAGTTTGTCAGATTTTTTGGTGGGCAAGGGATATCAAAGGCAGGAAATTATAAAGGCGGGTTTGGCAATAGAAAAAGAGGGCAATCGGTCAGATTCATATGACCGATTTCGTGGCAGGATTTCTTTTCCGATTTTTGACCTCAATTCTCAGGTTGTGGGGTTTGGAGCCAGAGTTTTTAAAACCGCAAACGAAAAAGAAACAGCAAAATACATTAACACGCCCCAAACGTTTGTCTATAATAAAAGCGCTATACTTTACGGATTAAATTTCGCTAAACTGCCGGTCAAGAAAGAAAATAATTGCGTTATAACAGAAGGATATACTGACGCGATTATGGCTCATCAAGCCGGTTTCATAAACACTGTTGCGGCATCGGGCACCGCTTTAACCTCTCAACATCTTGAAATTTTGAAAAGGTATGCCGAAAATTTAATTTTGGCGTTTGATATGGATTTAGCCGGCGATACCGCGACAAAAAGAGGAATTAATTTGGCGGAAGCGCAAGGTTTTAACATCAAAATTGTAGATTCTTACTCCGGGGCGAAAGATCCTGCGGAAATTATTTTGGAAAATCCGAAAAATTGGTCAGATTTAATTGAAAAAGCAAGAACAATAATGGATTATTATTTTGATTCTGCTTTTGAAAAATTTGATGAAAATATTCCGGAAGGAAAAAAACAAATAGGCAGAATGATTTTACCAGCCATAAAAAGAATCCAAAATAGAATTGAGCAATCGCATTGGATTCAAAAATTATCTGAAAAATTAGGAGTAAAAGAAGATGCGGTCTTGCAAGAGTTATCGTCATTGCGAGGAGACGACAGTCGACGTGGCAATCTAGATTCCCGCTTTCGCGGGAATGACAACGGCGAGATTGCTTCGTCCCGCCTTGGCGGAACTCGCAATGACGCGTCAACAAGAAAAAAACTTATTGAGGAAAAAATTATTTCATTAATTGCAAAGGACCCGGAAAATTTAAATTTAATAGAAGAATCATATTTTCCTCTCTTTGGAGAAAAAACTAAAAGTTTTTTAGAGAATTTAAAAAATCTTGCTAAAAACCAGCCGGAGGCAGAAGTCGTTTTGACAGATACGAACGGATTAGATGCAATCCCTAAAAATTATAAAGATGATTTCAAAAATTTTTTAGCGACTCTTTCTTTGCGCGCCGAGATAGAGTTTGCGGAAGACGGATGTCAGGAAATCCAGCTTTGTCTTTTACGGCTGAAAGATATAAACACAAGGGAAAAGTTGAGTAGAATTTCAAATGAAATTAAAAAAGCCGAAGAAACCGGAGATAATAAAAAAGTAAGCGAATTAATGGGAAATTTTAATAAATTAACTAAGGAGCTGTAATTTTTATGATAAAAAATAAAAAGACAAAAAAGCCCGCTTTTGGCGGGACCGCGTAATTAGTAGATTTTCATCTACGTTTTATATATATCAAATGGGTAAGGAGTATGTCAAGAGTTTATTCCAAAATTAGATTATTCTTAAGTTTTTGAGAACATTGGAATAAACCGGATAATAAATAAAAACAGCCGAGTAGGAAAAAGATTTTGAAAAAGTAGAAAAACTAATTGATTTTTGAGGGGTTTTTTGGTAAGATAAAAATGTATTATAATATATGACAAAAGCATTATTGGCTAAAATTAAGAATAAAAAATTTCCCATAATCGTTGAAAAAGACGAAAGCGGTTTTTATGTTGTTGAATGTCCTGTTTTTAGGGGTTGTTATACTCAGGGAAAAACAATAGATGCGGCATTAAAAAATATTAGAGAAGTCATTGAATTATGTTTAAAGGAGTCGGAAAATCAAGAAATTCTTGAATCATACAATCCAGAGGAAGTAGGGCTTTATAATATTACTTTTTAATTTGTGCCAAAGTTACCAATAATTTCCGGGCAAACGGCTGTAAGGGCGTTTATGAAAATTGGCTACCAAATTATAAGGCAAAGGGGTAGCCATATTAGGTTGCATCACAAAACAAGAAAGCCGTTGACAATTCCAAATCATAAAATTTTGGGAAAGGGTTTGATAAGAAAATTATTGAGAGATGCTCAAATATCTATTGAGGAATTTATAAAATTGATATGAAAAAGAAAATAAAAAAAGCGAAAAAAGCGAAAAAATCTGCAAAGAAAAAAGTGTTGCATAAAATAGAGAGAGTGAGTAAAAAATCGGTTAAGACAAAAAGATATGCTATAGACCCAAAACAAATAGAAATTCTTTTGAAAAAGGGGGAAGAGAGGGGTTTTGTTACAACTTCTGAAATTTTGTATGCTCTTCCCAACATAGAAAGAGACATTGAGGGGCTGGAAAAAATATACGATTCTTTCAAAGAAAAGGGAGTTCAGGTAAAGGAGGTGCAGGAATTTTTAGAAGTAAAAACCAAAAAAGAGAAAAAGGGTAAAAAAATTATTTTGGGTAAAATTGATCCGATTCAAATGTATTTGAAAGAAATAGGAAAAGCAAGTTTTTTGTCGGCAAGAGAAGAAAAAGAATTGGCAAAAAAAATTGAGTTAGACGACGAAGAAGCAAAAAATAAATTAGCCTTGGCTAACTTGAGGTTAGTTGTTTCTATCGCAAAAAAATACGTTGGCAGGTCTCCAAACTTAACTTTATTGGACTTGATACAGGAGGGGAATTTGGGGCTATTTAAAGCGGTTAAAAAGTTCGACTGGAGAAAAGGATATAAATTTTCAACTTATGCGACATGGTGGATCAGGCAATCTATTACAAGGGCGCTGGCAGACCAGGCAAGAACAATCAGAATTCCTGTGCACATGATTGAAACAATTTCAAAATACACAAAAGTAAGAAAAAATTTATTGCAGGAATTGGGCAGAGAACCGCTGGCAGAAGAAGTTGCGGCAGAAATGGGTTTAGACGTTGAAAAAGTTCATCATATAAGAAAAATTGCCCAAAAAGCCGTGTCGCTGGAAACTCCTGTGGGAGAAGATAAAGACAAACAAGACAGCGTTTTGGCGGAGTTTATAAAAGACGACAAATCTATAGCTCCCAATACCGAAGCCGCCAGAAAGCTTTTGAAAGACAGATTAAAGGAAATTTCCAATGAGTTGACTCCGAGAGAATTAAAAATTTTAGGAATGAGGTTTGGTTTAGACGACGGAGTTATGCATACTTTAGAAGAAACCGGAGAAGAATTTGGGGTGACAAGAGAAAGAATTCGTCAAATTCAGGCAAAGGCTTTAGAAAAATTACGCAGGCACAAAGACCTCAAAAGAGTAATGGACTACTATTAAAATTATAAAAAAAGAGCCCGTGTTCAAAGACTCCAGGGGCCACGATCGGGGCGTTATACTGCCGGCGAGGAGTTTTGAACACGGGTTTTTCAGGGTAGCAGAAAAGACATGCGGTTGAGAGCACAAGCTCTCTGTTTCACAATAAACCCGCCCTCTATTTTTAGAGTCCTTTCTTTGGTTATAGGTAGGAGAAAATTTTTCCTCCGTACGTCTTTCTGCTACCGTGTATTGTTTTATCTCGCTTAATGGCGAGATTTAAAAGAGCAAAGAGGTGAAGAGGAGGGTCTGCAAGACGGCCCTGGCGGAAATGCCTTAGCATTACCCCCTCTTCACCAGTAACCGCGCAAAGCACTGTTACAATAATTATTATATCAAATAAATTTATTTTTACAACAATAAAAAATAAAAAAGTTATCCACAACCGCACCACAAAAAAACATTGCGTATGTAATGTTTTTTTGTGTTATAATGAAAAAATATTAATAAATAAGTGTTTACGTGCCGAAAAAACTTCCTAAAAAAAGAAAAAATGGAAAGAATTTTTTTGTTAAAACAACACAGAGATTTTTTGCGTCTGCTCAAGGCGGTTTTTTGCGTCTGCCAAACTCTGCCAGATATCAGATTTTTCTTTTCAGGAAGGCAGTTATAAAATACTTCAGGAGTGTTTTTTTCATCTTCAAGCGCAAAGCAGCAAAGATTCAGAATAAATGGAGCATAGAGAACCTATCAAAACTATCTTTAGCCACAGACCAGTATTTTAAAGACCTATACAACAACCTCAACCTGAAAATTAGGCAATCTAAAAACGCAGTTGCCACATACCTTGCCACGCAACCCGAAAAAACAAAACAACAACTCAACCGGCAAATTTATCAATTAAAAACATCTTTCGCCAGCAGAGCAAACAAAGATGTTACATTGTTTAAAAACACAAGGCTTCCTCTTACCTTCAAGCCCGCCCTCGTCTTACAGGGCGCGCTGGTTTTTGGAGCGCTTTTGTTTGTCGCAGTCACAGCAACAACAATGTTCTTTCCTGAACCCGCGCTACAGCCAGCCAGACTCATTAATTCAAGATTAATCACAGTAAAACAGATGTCAGAGGTGATAGCGAGACCCTCCTTTACCAAAGGATACGGCGGGCAAAGCCAGCCCATCCAATGGACAGCCATTATGAAGAGAGTAGACATCACCAACAACACCTACAAACTCCTGCTTCCCAAGAACGCCACCAACATCAAGGTACAAACCCTTACCGCAAACCACGCAAAAAACATTTTAGCCCAAACCACTCCAACCGCCCAGCTCACCATGGCAGACCGCAGAGTTTTATCTTACCAGTCAACCCCGTGGCTATCAGCTTTGTCTGAACCCAATGTTTTGTTCAGCAAACTTTCTCTAATCACCAAATATCTGTTTGCCGACCTAGAGCAGGCAGCCAGTGATGTAATTTCCAATTTACAAATCCCAAATCCCAACCAAGCCCAAAATCCCAATGCCCAAAACGAAATGACGCCGCCGACAACCGAGACCCCCGAGGCAGTGGTGGTAGATCTGTCAGCAGAAGTTAGCGTGACTTCCGATGTCGCGCAAACTAAAGAAGAAAAGCAGAAAACAGAAGAAACCCTTCGGCACCCTTCGGCACAGCTCAGGGCAAGCGCTCGGGGCGAGTCTGCTGACTCGGAAACGCAGAATAGCGCGACTCCCGAAGTCGTGCCAACTGAACCAGTTGCTAAAACAACTACTGAGCCAGCTGTCGAGACGCCAGCCGAGCCGGCCCTGAGCGAGGGGCAAGCACCGTCAGCCGCGCCCGCCCCAGCGCCCGAAACACCGCCAATATCTGAAATTACACAACCAGCCGAACAAACCCCGGCCCCTGTTGTTGAAACGGCTGAACCCGAAACACCGCCAGCAGAGGACTACGCGCAGGTGGATTATGAAACACCGTCCCCAACCATCACAGAGCAAGAAACAACCACAGGCAAAACAGTCACCGTGTCGTCTAACAACACAGAAAAAATAGACTGCGAAACATTGAATCCCAGTCCTGTAGTCCGAACCACAGGACTGCCGTATCTTTTTAAATCCAGCGCAGCAGGATTGCTCAACGGATTTAAAAATATATTTGCGTCAATCACAAGTTTCTTTGCCCCGCGAAGTCTTGGCGGAGTGGGGTTTACAGCAGACCTTGAGCAGGCAGTCACGGAAATTATTGATAGTATAATACCCGGTGTTACGCAAGAAACCCCATCTTCCTCTGTGCCTACGATCGTAGCCACAACGGAAGACGAGACAAAAGACAAACAAGATAAATTAGAAACAAAAGAAGAAATAGTTAAAGAGGAAAAAGAGGAAAAACAGGAAAAAGAGGAAAAACAACCCGCCTCCGCTAAAACTGCTGTGGGCGAGGAAGAAAGTGGGGTGTCCGACACCCCACAAACTGTTATGCAAACTGTTGCTGAACCAGTTGTTGAAATCGCTCAAACTCAAGATTTGTCATTGCGAGGAGTCCCGAGCGAAGCGAGGGACGACGAAGCAATCCAGGGTGAAGGCGCGGACTCTGGATTGCCACGCTCGTCTGCGGACTCGCTCGCAATGACAGAAAAGGAGAAAGCCTACCAGGACTGTTTGGCCCAGCAGCCGCAGGTTATCAATGTTTTAGCCCACACCACTATCCCAGAAATTTACAAGGTAGGACAAGAAAACAAAATCAAGGTAAAGTGGCAGAATAATGGAAATCAGGAAATGGAGTTTCACGCATACGACCTCAACAACAATGGAAAACTAGATTATGTTGAGTGGACTGTCCCGCACTTGTCTGACCAGATATTTGAAATCATATTTATCAGCAAAGCATGGCATTTAGACAGCAACCAAGAAATACTTGAAGATATTTATGACACCGT
>LBSQ01000021.1 GCA_000992015.1 Parcubacteria group bacterium GW2011_GWA2_37_10 | reverse complement strand
GGGTCCGGATTAAATTTCCATACTTGCGGAGCCGCAGTCATTCCGCAATCTAAAAGCAGTTTTGTTCTTTCCGTAATAACCAAATGAGAATTATTTGGAATATTTTCATCAAACGCCTCTCCCACTCCTAAAAATATTATTTTCATTTTAATCGTTGTATCCTTTAATTATTTTGTGGGCATGGGCGCGGAATAGCCAGTTTAAAATATATCCTGTTAAAATTCCTAAAATAGCTCCTGCTAAAATATCTGACGGCCAGTGTATACCCGCAAAAACCCGGGAAATAACAATCAAAAAGCTGGCAATATAAAACAATATTCCGGCTTTTTTATTACAAAGATAAACAATTGCGGAAATCGCAAAATAAAACAGCGCGTGGCCCGAAGGGAAAGATGCTTCGGCTGGATTCTGGTATATAAGCGGAATAAAATTTTCAACCACAAACGGCCTTGGGCGAAACCATAAAAATCTTATTAAAAATCCAATAATAAACCTTGAAACAACGCCGGCAGCCAAAGCAAAAAATACCGTTTTCCAACTCTTTTTCCAGTTTGCCAGCAGAAACAAAGCTAAAACAAACAACAAAACATATCCCAAATATTCTGCGCAAAAAATTCCAAAATAATCCAGCCATGTCCACCTACCGGCAAATCCATTTATCAAATTAAAAAAATATAAATCTATCTTCATTTATTCTGGAAGCGGAAATTTTTTGCAAAACTTCTTAATTTCCTCACGAACCTTCCTTACGTTCTTTGGGCTGCTTATTACTTCGTTTATCCAGCCTGCAATTATTTTCATTTCTTTTTCTTTCATTCCTCTCGTGGTAATTGCCGGAGTCCCCATTCTAATGCCAGATGGTTTAAACGGCGGAGCAGGGTCAAAAGGAATAGTATTTTTATTTATCGTTATACCGGCTTCCTCTAATAAATCTTGCGCTTCGGGACCTCCGATATATTTATTTCTTAAATCTACTAAAAGCAAGTGGTTTTCTGTTCCGCCCGAAATCAAATTAAATTCATATTTTTTTAATTCGCCAGCCAGAGCTTTGGCGTTTTTTACAATCTGGTTTGCGTATTTTTTAAAAGCCGATGTTCCAGCCTCTTTCAAGCACACTGCAATTGCCGCCACCTGATGCATATGAGGCCCGCCTTGAAATCCAGGGAAAATCGCTTTATCAATTTTTTTAGCTAAATCCGGGTCTTTTTTAAGCCCTTTTTCTGTAACCATAATCATTCCGCCCCTCGGGCCTCTTAAAGTTTTGTGGGTTGTGGTTGTAACTATGTGAACAAACGGAACAGGAGAAGGATGCGCTCCCCCTGCCACTAATCCAGCAATATGAGCAATATCAGCCGCCAAATAAGCGCCAACAGAATCGGCAATTTCTCCCAATTTCTTCCAGTCAAAGATTCGCGGATAAGCTGTGGCTCCCACAAATATCAATTTTGGTTTGTTTTCTTTTGCCAATTTTTCTATTTCGCTATAATTTAGTAAATGAGTTTTTTCATCTACTCCATATTGAACCGATTTAAAAAATTTGGCAGAAAAATTCACTTTCCAGCCGTGGGTTAAATGTCCGCCCATTGGCAAAGCCAAACCCATAATAGTGTCGCCCGGTTCGCAAACCGCCATATAAACGGCGGCATTAGCCGGAGAACCGGAGTACGGCTGAACATTGGCATGTGGAACTTTAAACAATTTTTTTGCCCTATCTCGGCACAAATCCTCTAAAACATCGTAATATTTTAAACCGGCATAATATCTTTTACCCGGATAACCTTCGGCATATTTATCGGTTAAAATAGAGCCCAACGCTTCGCGAACAGCCGGCGAAGAATGATTTTCCGATGGAATCATTTCAAGCGAAGTTTTTTGCCTTTCAGTTTCCAAATCAATTAATTTCGCAATTTGCGAATCTTGTTTTTTTAATTTTGCCATGTTATTTTCTTATTATTTTTATGTTATTACCTGTTAAATCAATAATAGTCGACGGAGCATTTTTTGGCAAATCGCCCTCGTCAATTATTAGCATTGCACGCTCCGACCGTGCAATAATCTTTATGATAGCGCTTATTTTTGTTAAAACTGGCTGGCCGGAAATATTTACCGAAGTTTGGGCCAACGGCTTGTTTATTTTTTTTAATAAATTATTTAAAAATTTATATTTTGGAATTCTTATTCCGATTGTATTACCTTTCCCGATTACTAATTTAGATATTTTATTTTTAATTTTGACTTTTGGATCTGATTTGAAATTTAGATTTTGACATTTGGATTTCAATATAAATGTGTGTTTTCCCGGCCAATATTCCCTCAAAATTTTCTCCTGACGTTCATCTATCTTTGCCAATTCTTTTGCCATTTTTATGTCTTTTACAAAAACAGCCAGAGGCTTTGACCTCGGCCTTTTTTTTATTTTAAAAATCTTTTCAACTGCTTTTTTATTCGTGGCATCTGCTAAAAACCCGAAAACAGTATCTGTAGGACAAACTGCCACTCCGCCGTTATTCAAAATTTCTACAACTTCACTTATTGACTTCTTTTGCAGTTTTACATTTTTCATATAAAAATTTAGATAATTTTTCTACATCTTCTGGTCTTCCAAAATCCATCCAAAAATCATTTAATTTTTTTACTCTTACTTTTTTTTCTTTAGCCAACAAAGAAACGGCATCTGTAATTTCATATTCTCCTCTTTGCGATTTATCAATTTGAAAAACTTTTTCAAAAATTTCCGGAGTAAATTTATACAAACTGGTATTGATTAAATTGCCTACGAACTCTTTGGGTTTTTCAATAATTCCTTCTAAAAAATCATCTCCATCCTCAATTAAAACCCCGAATTTTTCGGGGCGCTCGTTAAAAATGCCAGCAACATAGTTATAGTTGTCATCTATATTCATTAATTTTAAATCTTCAACCGTATAAAAATTATCGCCGCACAAAGAAATAAAATTCTCATTTTTTATTAAATTTTTAACGCATTTTATGGGACAGGCTGTTCCATATTCTTTTTCTTTCGGACCCAAAATTTCAAACTGGTTTACAACTTTAATATCAAAATCTAAATCGTCAAACTTATAATTTTTTAGCGTAGCGATATAATTTTTTAAAAACTCTCTAACCATATCTTCCCTGAATCCAACAACTAAAATTATTTCTTTATATCCTGCTTTCAATATATTATCTAGCAAATACGCCAAAAACGGCTTCCGAAGAACACAGATTAAATGTTTTGATTTATTTTTTGAAAGCTGGAGCATTCTGGTGCCCTGACCGGCTGCAGCCACCACAACTTTTTTAATCATGGGAATTCGCGAGATTGAAAGCTTTCTTGTTTAACTCCAGATATTTTTTGGAAATTATTTCTTTTATCGCTTTTAAAACTGAATCCGGCTTTAAAGGAATTAATTTTTTAAAAACGCAGTAGCCTAAAAGATAAACTGAACTTACAACCTCTTCTCCCAATTCCTTTTCACAAATTTCCGAGGCAAGAACAAGCCGTAAATTTTTTCCAACCGAGGACTTTATTTTTTTTTCTATCTCTTTTTTAGAAATATTTTCTAAAAATGAAATATAATTATCGTTCACGACAAAAATAGTTTTAGGATTTGAAAACCTAACGGCTCTCATTCCTTCTGTAATTTCTAATCCCAAAACCAAGTCAGCTTTCCCCGCCACAACAAGCGGAGAATATACTTTTTTCCCAAACCTTAAATGGGTTTCCACGCTTCCAGCTCTTTGAGACAGGCCATGTAGTTCTGAAGTTTTTACGTCATACCCGCCGTTTAAAGCGGCTTTTGCAATAATATTATTTAAAGTTATAAGCCCCTGGCCCCCCACTCCAGCTATTATAATGTTAAATGTTTTCATTTTGTTGTTTTAATTGTCTTTTCTCTAGCAACGCGCAGATTTTTCTGGATATAATTACAGATGTTTCTTCTTTATTCAGAAAATCTTTAATTGTTTCGTCTAATTCTTTTAAATTATCAGGACTTATAACTTTTATATTTTTTACTCCGCAGGCGGCTACTATTTCTTCAATTTTTAGCATTGGAGAATCCTCCTTCATTCCGTTTTTACCCATTCCCGGATTTTCCTGATGCCCCGTCATTGCCGTAATTCTGTTATCTAAAATAAAAAGTAAAATGTTGCTCTTATTATAGACAGAATTGATCAACGCAGGAATTCCCGCATGAAAAAATGTTCCGTCTCCCATAATAGCAACAACTTTCTGGCTGGTGGACTTTATGATGCCATGTCCTATACTGACGGAAGATCCCATAGAAAAAAGATAGTCCTGTATATTATGAGGCGAAACTCCAGATAACATATTGCAACCAATATCTCCTCCGAAAATTGTTCCCTCGGGTGAGAATTTTTTAATAGCTGAAAATGCGGGCCAATAAGGGCATCCTGAACAAAGCTGAGGATGGCGCCTCGGCAAATCAGAGTTAATAATTATCGGTTTTTTGTATTTTATTCTTAAAATTTTTGACAAAGCAAACTTTATTTTTTCTTGGTTTAATTCTCCTATTTCAGATACCAACTCCCTTCCGAAAATTTCAAGTTTTAAATTTGATTTTTGAACTGTCGCCATCACTTCCTTTTCAATATAAGGGTCAACTTCTTCGGCAACTAAGACCTTTTTAAGAGGTTTTAAAAAGCCGTTTATTTTTTTCTCAGGAAGCGGATAAAAAAGACCTAATTTAAAAACAGGCAAATCCAAGTTCATTTCTTCTAATGCCTCTTTTACATGCAGATATGCAACTCCCGAAGAGATAATCCCTAAATTGTGGTATGTCCGACATCCCACAATTTTATTTAGTTTTGATTTTTCTGCAAATTGTTTTATTTTTTCAATTTTTTCCAGCAATTCTTTTTTCATTTCCAAAACCCGCGGAGGCATTGTGGAAAATCTTTTATAGTCCTTAACGAATTCCCCTTTTTTTAAAAATTCGTTTTCTATTTTTACGCCCTCAAACTGAACCGGCATTCTTTGATGAGCCACTCTTGTTGTAATTCTCAAAATTACAGGTGTGTTAAATTTTTCTGAAATTTCGTAAGCTAATTTTGTAAATTCGTACGCTTCCTGCGGGTCTGCGGGTTCAACCATAGGAATACGGGACAAATAAGCATATCCCCTTGAGTCTTGTTCTGATTGCGCCGAACTCCAGCAAGACGGGTCGTCAGCCACAACAATTACCATTCCAGCTTTTGTGCCCGTATAAGCTAAGGGAAATAAACTGTCGGAGCAGACATTTATTCCAAAACTTTTCATATTCACCAACGATTTTAATCCGGAAAAACTTGCGCCAATTGCGGTTTCCAAAGCCACCTTTTCATTTACAGACCATTCTGCATAAATTCCTTTTTCCTTCGCAACATCCAAAAACCCCTGCCCGATTTCAGCAGATGGGCACCCGGGATAACCCGAAACAAAACTAACGCCTGCCTCCAGCGCGCCCTGAACTATCGCCTCGTTTCCTAATAAAATTTCTTTTTTCATATTCTATAGTTTAACTTATTTACTAAATAATTTAAAGAGCCCGTGGAGGCCCGTCCTCCACAGAAACGTCCTCCACAGAACTTACTCTGTTTTTTATTGATTCTTTGCAACCATTTATACCTCCGATTAGCTCAGATAGAAACTCCCTTTCAGTCACTGATGGAAAATTTTTTATTCCAATAAAATCCGGGTAGCTATGCCACTTATAATCCTCTAAAAATTTTATTACTTTTTTTGGGTTTTTAATTCCAGATTCTTTCCATTTCGGCTCTATCAAAGATATAGGATTTGTATGTATATATGTAAAAACTGTCCTCAATTGGTTATCATCCTTAACATAAATATCTTTAAATCTGTTTTGAAAAACATATCCTTTACGCTTGTATTTTCTATTAAAATATCCTGCGTAACCAGTTCCAACTTTTCCCATAAATTTAGTAATGCCATTATCTTTAATTTGTTTTATTAATAGATGAATGTGGTTTGGCATAAAGCAAAAAGATAATATTTCAACAAGTTTATCCCTTTCATCGGGCATAATAAGGGAATCCTTATTTTCTTTTTTAAAGCGGCTTCTCGCCTCTCTTTTCCTTTGTATTGTTGCAGACGCACTATCATTAAACTCATATATAGAAAAAATTCCGCGATAATAATCGTTTATATCTTTAAAAATTAAATTATTATCAATCCCGCGTAAAATGATGTGATAAATTTCGTCGTTAGCAAATTTATCTTTTCTATATGGCATATTAGCCAATTATATCAAAAAATTAAGAATCTGTGGAGGCCCGTCCTCCACGAACTTATTTTGGCTTTTATTTTGTGGGTGTTGCCGTGTTTTAACAATCCCAAATAAGAGTTGAGTGTTTCTATTTTTGGATTATCTTTGATTATTCTAAACATCCTATTTTTGATTTTTGTTCTCAAAATCCTGTGATCTGGAAAATTTATCCAGCCGAGAAAGTCAACGCCGGAATACAAGGTTTTGATAAAAATTTTGTCTGGGTGCAAAGTAAGTTTTAAATCATTCTGTAAAAAATTCTGAATTTGTGGAATTAAGTCTTTTAGCATATTTTTGTCTCGAGAGAAAAACACGAAGTCATCCGCATATCTGATATAGTATTTTACTTTTAGTTTATGTTTTACAAACTGGTCAAACTCGTTTAGATAAACATTTGCAAATAATTGGCTTGTAAGGTTTCCGAGCGGAAGACCGTTCGGCTTAAAACTAAAGATTATCTCTTTTAATAAATCTATTATGTTTTTTTTATCTGTCATTCTCAATCAAGTTGGGAATCCGCCCAAAACCATAATCTCAGGCAAGATTCGCCTATTACCGATTTTATTGTATAAAAAAACACTCCGCAGTGCAATCCATGCAAAGCGGAGTTTTTGTGCGACGAGTTCAAAGGACTAAATTCCAAGGTCAGAAGACTAAAGAATTCAAGTCCAAAGAACTTAGCTACTTGCTCACGCCGGCGAACGACCAGCCGTCACGCCAGCCGCGCCCGCTGCGGTCCACGATCACGCGGCGCTCGCCGCCGCGCCACCGGTCGAAGAGGACATAGCACCATTTGCCATCAGGGCATTTCCAGTGAGACCCGTTGGGGTTGGTGTCAGTAAAAGCCGGATCGGCTTTATTGACAGCCATTTGGGCGTACGGATCGGATTCCATATTCCGAAGGTCGTACTCCTTCTGGAGATCATCGTCCGAAATGTAGCCGCCTCGCTTGGAGAGGTCAAGTTTGAAGAAACCCACGCGAACTTTTTTACCCTTACCGCGAGGCATGGTTTTCACAACCTCGGGGTTGGTGTACTGCACACAGCCGGTGGCATCTATCGCCTCCTCCGGGGACTCGTCGCGGTTAACCTCCACCTCCCGCCAGATTATTTCACCGATCCTGCCGATTTGTCCACTGGTCATCACCTGCAATTCAGATGGGTTTATGGTTTTAACCATGGCGTCACCTTCCTTCTTAAAAGAGGTTTAAACACAACTGCCACGATAACAGTCATAGCCAAAAAACAACAATCTGATTAACCGTCATTGCGAGGCGCGAGCGGAGCGAGCAACGAAGCAATCCAGAGTATAGATTGCCGCGTCGCTTGCGGGGGCTCCTCGCAATGACAAAGTGTTGCGATCTTTTGGCTGTGACTGCTTTTCGCAAGTATTTTATTATAAAGTGCTATAATCGCAATTAGCGTAGCGATATATTTTTAATCATATCATATTTACTTGGTCTTGTCAATAGTTACGAGGTTTATCAACTTATTTTGAACAAAAACCACTTTTTCCACTTCTTCAGCGTCAGCTATCCAATTTTTTATTTTGTTAGAGCTTAGGGCCAAGTTTTCGGTCTGTTTTTGGTCAATCCCAAAGTCAACTTCTATTTTATCTCTTACTTTACCATTTACCTGCACAATCAACAAAACTTTTTCTTCCTCAATTAATTTTACATTATACTTTGGCCATTTTTGCTCGCAGCACAAACCTTTAAAACCAGCCAATCTCCATAATTCTTCAGCCAAATGCGGAGCAAAAGGAGACAAAATTAACAGCAATATTTTTACATCGTCTTTTGTTAAAAAATCTTTATTTTTTATAAATTCATTTGTCAAAATCATTAAAGAAGAAACTGCTGTGTTAAATTTCATTTCCTCAATATCTTCTCCAACTTTTTTAATAGTTTTGTTGATTGAAATTTCTAAATTAGATTGCTTCGTCGCTGTGGCTCCTCGCAATGACGAAGAACAGAGTTTCCATATTTTTTCCAAAAATCTTCTCGCCCCCACAACTCCTTTCGTGTCCCATGGTATCATCTGGTCAAACGGGCCCATAAACATTTCGTAAATGCGCAAAGTGTCAGCTCCATATTGCTTTACAATTGTATCCGGGTTTATCACATTCCCTTTTGATTTTGACATTTTAATTCCCTTTTCTCCTAAAACCATTCCATGCGAAGTTCTTTTTTTGTAGGGCTCTGACCCAATTGATTTTGGCACTGCTCCAATATCCCACAAAAATTTAAAAATAAATCTCGAGTATAACAAGTGCAGAGTTGTATGCTCCATTCCGCCGTTATACCAGTCAACTGGCATCCAGTATTTCAGTAATTTTGCATCGGCTAATTTTCTATTATTTTTCGGGTCGCAGTACCTTAAATAATACCAATTAGAGCCGGCCCAATTTGGCATTGTGTCTGTTTCCCTTTTCGCCGGACTTTTGCACTTTGGGCATTTAACGTTTACCCATTTTTTAATCGCAGACAAAGGCGACTCGCCGGTTTCGGTTGGCTTATATTTTTTAACTTTTGGCAATTCCAATGGCAAATCCTTTTCCGGCACTGGCTGCCAGCCACATTGCGCGCAAAAAATTAATGGAATTGGCTCTCCCCAATAATGTTGCCTTGAAAAAACCCAATCGCGCAATTTGTAACTGATTTTTTGCTGAGCTGAACTTTTAGACGCCAGCCATGCGACAATTAACGGCCTGGCTACCGCTGACTTCATACCGTCAAATTGCATTGAATTATATAAAATTCCCTCGCCGTCAAAACATTCCTCTAAATTTTTCGTCTTTTGGACTAATAGTTCATCATCTGGCTTAATTGATGTGCGTAAGGGTATGCTATATTTTTTTGCCATTTTAAAATCCCTTTTATCGTGCGCATCGGCAAAAATAGCTCCGGTCCCATATTGTTCTAAAACAAAATCGGCAATCCACACCGGCATTTCTTCGTTTGTCGCAGGATTTCTGGCGGTAATTCTTTTTAACTGCACTCCGGTCACATCTTTGTCTATGTTTGTTCTATTTATATCTGTGGCAATTTTGGAATCTTCCCTATATTTTAAAACCTCGTCTATATTCTCAATTTTACTTCCATACTTATCAATAAATGAATGTCCGGGCGATAAAATTAAAAATGTGCCGGAAAATATTGTGTCTATTCTTGTTGTAAAAACTTCGATATTATCATCTATGCCTCCTATAGAAAACTTAATCAAAGCCCCGCGAGATTCTCCTATCCAATCCTTTTGCTGTATTTTTATTTTCTCTAAAAAATTTACGTTGTCTAAATCTTTTATCAATCTGTCCGCGTATTTTGTAATTTTTATCATCCACTGCTCTTTTTCTTTTTTTTCAACTTTTGTTCCGCATCTTTCACATTTGCCGCTTATAACTTCTTCGTTTGCCAATCCGATTTTGCAAGTCGGGCACCAATTAATTGCAATTTTATCTTTGTAAGCCAATCCATTTTTAAATAACTGTAAAAATATCCACTGAGTCCATTTATAATATTTTGGGTCTGTGGTGTTAATTTCACGAGACCAATCAAACGAAAACCCCAGCTCCTTCATTTGTCGCCTGAAGTTATCCGTATTATTTTTTGTAACCACCGACGGATGCGCTCCTTTTTTAATGGCATAATTCTCAGTGGGCAAGCCAAAAGCATCCCAGCCTATGGGAAACAAAACATTGAAACCTTCCATTCTTTTTTTTCTGGCTATAACATCTATCGCCGTATAACTTCGGCAGTGGCCGACATGCAGTCCGTCGCCGGACGGATAGGGAAATTCAACCAAAAGGTAAAATTTCTTCTTTTTAGACCTGTTCTGCGCCTTAAAAACATTGGAGTCGTACCATTTCTCCTGCCATTTTGCCTCAATTTTTTTCGGATTATACTTTGCCATAATATTTTTTAATAATACCAAAATTCTTACTACCAGTAAACCTTGACTATCTCTTATAATGTGCTATTATTCACCCAGTACACAAACTTAGAAACCCCAACCCAACGGAGGTGTGAGATGAAGACCGTGTTATTGTATGTTCTTTTCGTGCTCTTAGTCTGCGTTATAACTAGTGTGATTACTTCGCCAATGATCTTCATTTTTCACGGCCAGCAAATCAGGGCACAGCAGCGCCAGGACGACCAACTCTGCCAAATGATGGTTTCGTTCGCTCGGCTCCAGGGGGCCACTGATCAAACCAACTTTCAAATGGGCAAAGAGTATTGCTTCTTCTTCGCAGACTACGAGCGAGGAATCGCAATACTCGGCGAGTTTGACCATGGCATCAGCTACGACAAAACGCCCCGCACCAAAACATATGCCGCCGAGGCCGAAGCCTCGACGGATTTTTTTTAATTTTTAAATTGATTTTTTTCTTTTTCTATTTCTAATTTATATTTAATTTATTTAAAAATTAAATACGCCTTATCTAAGCGATCGCTACGCTGTGGCGTATCAGATTAGCTTAAACATCTCTTTAAATTTTTCTTCTCCATCTATATTTTGAGCAACTACTAGCTTGATCTCTTGGCCAGACAAGCCAAAAAATGATTTTAACAAATCTATTTCATCTTTACACTCATAAGGAATAATCCACGCGCTTTTTTGAAATAGCTGAAAACCTAACTCTTTCAACTTTCCCCTCAAAGCCTCTCTGTGCGTTCTTCTCATTTCTGCTATATCAAACAGCAATATCCTCCATTTTCTGTCCCATTTTTTAGGTCTTTTTATTTTTAAATCATCTATTTGCATCCACCCTGCCTTGTTTTTACCCTTCCCAGTAAGAGAAATATAAATTTGATTGTTTTTTTCACAAAAATTTATAAACCCTTGCTGTTTAAGTTTATAAAAAGCATCATAAACTTTTTTATTTGGATATTTTTTGAGTTTTTTAAACCCGCGCAATAAATTTTGAATAAAAAATGGAGACGTGGCAACAATAGTTATTATACCGCAGATAATTAACATCGCCAAGATATCTTTTGCTATTTCTGATTTTGGTTTTTTAAAATAATATTTATATTTGCTCATAATTTTATGATATCACATAGTAAATAAATACGCCACAGCGTAGCGATCGCTATTTTAAGGCGTATTTGTATTGGTGATTTTCTTTTTTGGTATTATTTTTGCACAAAAAAAAGACCCCGAAGAGAGTCTCACAGCACAGAATGACGAAGTTCCGGATATTAGTTATCCGGTATAATACGATTGAAAAAAGTATGGTCTCTTATCGGGGCCGGTCCAGAAAGGACTTTTCCTTGAAAACCAAGGTATGAAGAAAGCGAGGAAGAAAGGCTCGGAAAATGGCGTGAGGCAAATCACCCGACCGCCCTGCTGTTAATAGCGGTCGATATTTTCCGAGACACTTTCTTCCTCGCACGGAAGCTTTACAAAGAGCAAATCAAAACGAGGATGGTGACAATTTCAAGCATATAAAAAACAAACCTATTTGTCAAGGCTTAGTATTGTACTGTCAACGGGAAATAAAAATGTCATACTTTCAAGGATTTAGAATTAAGAATAAATCTGCTTTTCCATGGGTGGTTTGCGGCGGGCGTGTAATCGCGTTTCTTCGCTGGAATTATCCAGTCTGTTTTTTTACTTTTCTGCGGGTGCTCGGTGATGATTTTGGCATTCAGATATTTATCTCTGGCTGGTTTAAAATTTTGAATAATATTTTTGCGTTTTGTGTTGTCGCGCCTGCAACTTCCTGAAAACTGATTCCTTTTATATCCGAAATCTTTTGAATGACGTGTTTTATAAAAATCGGCTCGTTACGTTTGTTTTTGCCTTCCGTCAGTGGCGTCAAATATGGACAATCGGTTTCAACCAAAATCTTATCCAACGGACAATTTTTTATAACTTCTGTCAAATCTAGCTTATCTATAATTCCGTTTATTCCCAAGTAAAAACCAAACTCCAAATATTTTTGAGCTTCCTCCCAACTGCCCGTAAAACAATGTATCGATCCTTTTACATTTTGCATTTTCAAAATTTCTATTGTGTCTTTATGCGCCATTCTGCAATGGACTATTATCGGCAGGTCTAATTCTCTCGCCAAATCCAACTGCTGTAAAAAAATCTGTTTTTGTTTTTCTTTAAACTGTTCTAATCTTATTTTCGTTTTTGGCTTATAATAATCTAAACCAATTTCTCCGACAGCAACGACTTTTTTTGATTTTGCAAGTTCTAAATATTTATTTTTATCAAATTCTTCGCCAATAACTTCGGGGTGCAAACCAATAGACGCGTAAATATTATCATATTTTTTTGACAGCTCAACTGCATTCTTGCTTGAGTTATAGTCTGTGCCAACATCAATACAAACGAAGCCTTCTTGTTTAAGACTTTTTATAACTTCGTTTCTGTCATTATCATATGCCTTAAAACTTAAATGCGAATGCGTATCTATAATCATAACTTTATATTATCTCAAAATTTTAAACAAAAAAAGAGCAGGTTGCCTCATAGCTTCCTGCTAAATTACGACCTGTCGAGCATTCGCCCGACCTTGAAAATGGGGACTATACAATGGGGTTATCATTGTCAGCCGAGGCTTTACGACGAATGGCGTCATAAACCTCACGCCGGTGTACGGGTATCTCGCTGGGAGCCTCAATCCCTAATCGGACCTTATCGCCACGAATTTCCACCACGACGATAATAATGTCATCGTTGATGACAATACTCTCGTTTTTTTTGCGGGATAACACGAGCATGGCAAAAATCCTCCTTCAGGATGCTGGGTCGCCCCTCGGGCCTACCATGACCCGATTGTAAGAGCTATTTGCATTCTATACGAAAAACATCAAACTGTCAAGTCTGCCTTGCCAGCCAACTTAAGACCTTGACTCTGACGACCTTTTTGCCTCTTCCCTTTGTAAAAAAACTTTCCTGTCTTTCGGCCAAAACATATCACCGAAAAGACAATACACGATTACAATCATACCCAAAGCTGTCAAAAGGCCTGGCATAGTGTTCTCCTCTCCATATGGACTGTAGAATGTGCTGTTTGTTAAAACCGCGAAACTGTCTCCAATCTTTGAAAGTTTAGGAACTGTTTCGTAACTTAAACATTATTTTATAATCCGCGGGAATAATGCCACGGGCTTTATTTCACTTGATGCTTCTTTAATTTTTTCTGATGTTTCGGGTAAAAACGGCGACAATAACTCTGCTATATTCTGCAGGGCAAAGAGCAAATCAAAAATTACCTGGGCAGAATTTTCTTTATTTTCCCATTCCCATGGCTTTTTTTCGTTTATATATCTGTCGCACCAACCAATCAAGTCCCAGATAGATTTTAAATCTTCGTTGAATTTAAATCTCTCTAAATATTTTTTACATTTTTTTTTTGTTTTCTCAATTTCTTTTTTCAGTTTTGGATTTATGATTTGTTTGGGATTAGACGCTACGGGGAGAGCCTTCGGGCTCAATGGGGTTTGGGATTTGGAATTTAATTTGGCGGCCATAGCTAAAACGCGAGAAACTAAATTACCGATTCCGCCGGCTAAATCTGAGTTATATCTCTGCTCAAATTTTTTATAAGTGAAATCGCCGTCCTCTGTTGAGGAAATTTCTCTCAACAAATAATATCTGACGGCGTCTGCGCCATATTTTTCTACAAGTTCGAACGGGCTAATAACATTTCCCGTTGACTTTGACATCTTTTGACCGCCAGAAGTTATAAACCCATGAATAAAAATCTGTTTTGAGTTTGGCAAGCCCGCAGATAACAACATCGCCTGCCATATAGATGACTGCTGGCGAAGATTATCCTTTCCTGCCACCTGAAGCCCTGGCCAAAAATCTTTAAACTTTTTATAATTTTCAGGCCACCCTAAAGCAGAAATATAATTTACAAGCGCATCAAACCAAACATACATAACATGTTTATCGTCATCTGGCACCGGCGCCCCCCACGGCATTTTTTCCTTTAACCTTGATGTGCTAAAATCTTCAAGCCCCCGTTTTGTAAATTCTTTTATCTCGTTATACCTTGATTCTGGAACAACAAAATTTTTGTTTTTTTTATAAAAGGCCGACAACTTTTTCTGGTATTTTGAATATCTAAAAAAATAATTTTCTTCGTCAATAATTTCTAATTCCCTGTTTGGATGCAAAGCGCATTTTCCATTAACTAACTCTGACTCTGTTTTTTCCAATTCACAGCCAACGCAATATTTTATTTTGTAAATTTTTTTGTAAATATCTCCGTTTTTATAACATTTTTTCCAAAAATCTTGCGCCGCTTTTATATGATGCTTGTCTGTAGTTCTTACAAAATTGTCATAACTTAAATTTAAGGCTCCTTTTAGTTTTTTGTTTTTTTCTGCATAAATATCGCAGTATTTCTGGATATCAATTTCTTCTTTTTGCGCTCCTTGAAAAATTTTAAGCCCGTGCTCGTCAGTTCCTGTATTAAAAAAAACTTCATATCCTAAATTGCGGTAAAAACGAGCCACGACATCTGCCTGTATAATTTCTAGCGCAAAACCGATATGCGGGTCAGCATTAACATAAGGCAGGGTTGTGGTTATATAAAATTTTTTACTTTTTGTGAGCATAGTGTAGTATTATATAATACTAACAAATTTTGTCCTAAAATCAATGATTTTACTCGTGCATATGCTATTTGGCGCGGCTGTTTCTTCATATATAAAAAACCCGTTTTTAGCGGTTATTTTGGCTTTTTTCAGTCATTATGTTTTGGATTTGATACCACATATAGAATATAATATAGAAAATATCAAAAAGGCGCAATGGGATAAATCTCTGCTGGATATTTTAAAAGTAGCCTCTGATTTTTTAATAGGCGTTCTGTTTATTTTTTTATTTTTAGGCTGGCAACTTATAATTTTTATCGTTGTTTTTTTTGCTATACTGCCTGACGGTTTGACTGTTCTGAGCTATTTTTTTCAAAACAAATTTTTGGAACTGCACAAAAAATTTCACCAGAAAAAAATACATTTTTTAAGAGACAACCCTTCGGCATCCTTCGGCACGGCTCAGGACAAGGACTCAGGGCAAATAAAAATCTCCAATTTCTGGAGAATTACAAATCAAGTTTTAATTATTATTATTTCTATTTTTTTGTTAAAAATTTAATCATACTGTTCTCTGCCCTCTCGCCTCTTTTCTAAAAACTCCTTTACAAATTCGTAAATAATTCCAAAAATAGGAACCGCAAAAATTGTCCCTAAAAAACCAAAAATTTTGGCTCCAAGAAGTAAAGACACCAACACTAAAACCGGGGGCAGGGCGATCATTTTTTTCATCAACAGCGGGGTTAAAAGTTTATTATCGACTTCCTGGACTAAAATTATTGCAATTAAAACATAGAGCATTGTTAGCCAAGATCCTGCGGAAACCGCAATAAAAACAACTAAAAGAATACTCGTTATCCATGGCCCTATATAGGGAACAAAATTTAAAATTCCGGATATTAAAGCTAAAAGAAAAGCGTATTTTACTCCAAATATATAAAAAACAATAAAGGAAGCGACGGCTACAAAAACACAAGATAAAATTCTGGCGCCAAACCAACCGGCAACTCTGCTCTGGGCGCGTTCAAAAAGAGACAAAATATTTTCTTCATATTTTTTGGGTGATATAAGAATTAAAAATTTTTCGGCGCCTTTTTCCTCTAACGAAAGGAAAAAAGAAATAGTGAGTATAAAAACCGCTGAAGAAACGCCTCCCAAAAAGGTCATCAAGGCTTTAATAACACTTTTTGAGCTTTGGACCAGGCTACCGGTAAGAATGGCTGTAATGTCATCAAAACTTTGAGACATATCAAATCCTACTTGTTTTAACGCAGGGCTTATCTGCTCAAAATAACCCGGCAGAGATTGCGAAAGCTGTTTTAACTCAAAAATAAAAATAGGGGCCGTCAGAAAAATCAAAACTCCTAAAATTCCGAAGATAGACAAGTAAACAATGAATATTGCAATAATTTTGGGGATATATATTTTTTTGAAAAAATTTATTGACGGCTCCAACAATATAGAAATAGACAAACCGAAAAAGAACCAGAGGGCGATTTCTCTTGCCAAATAAACAACATATAGAATAAAAATGGCTATAAATACTTTTATTATAGTTTCCCAAGATATGTCTAAAACTTGCCCTTTTTCCATTTTTTAGAGTTTTAATATCTGCTTTAATTTGTCTGATTCTTTTTCTTCTATTGGGCCAATGACTGCTAAATTTAATTTCTCCGGCGAAAATATATCTTTTGCTATTTTATTTATGTCGCTTACCGTGACCTTATCAATAATTTTTAACTTTTCTTCGGGAGTTAGAATATTCTGTTCCGTAACCTCTTGCATTGCAAAGAAAGATGCCTGCGCGTCCGTCGCGTCAAGTGATAAAGCCATAGTTCCCCTTAAATAGTCTTTTGCTTTTTTTAGTTCTTTGGCTGTAATTTTTTTATCTCTCAAATCTTTATATTCTGACAAAACTAATTCAACCGCTTTTTCCAAACTGTCATTTTTTATTCCAGCCTGTGTAACTAAATACCCAGTATCAGTTGTGGCGTCGACAGAGGTGTGGACATAATACGCAAGTCCGTTCCTTTCTCTCACAGAAATAAAAAGCCTTGAGCTCATATTCCCGCCTAAAATTATTGCCATTAAACCTAAAGCATATCTGCGAGAATCAAACATATTATAAGTCCTGACCCCCAAACAAAAATGCGTCTGATCCGTTTTTTTATAATGAACCAAAACTTCCGGATTTGACTGCTCTTCTTTTGTTGGAACTTTTTCCGGCAGATGGCTTGTTTTTACTTTTCCAAAATATTTATTTATTTTTCCCTGAATTTGCTTTACATTAACGTCTCCCGCAATGCAGACAACTGTGTTTTTGGTTGAATAGTGATTTTTAAAATAATCTAAAATTTTCTCCCTGTTAAAGCTCAAAATATTTTCTTTCTCGCCCACAATTCTCCAACCTGCGGGCTGGTCTTTATAGAGCAGATCCTCAAAAAGCTCCGAAACATAGGCTGTCGGCGTATCCAAATACATATTTAATTCTTCAACTATTACGCCTTTTTCCCTTTGTATTTCTTCTTCCTCAAATTTAGAATTTAAAAACATGTCAGAAATCCAATCTAGAGCAATATCTGTATTTTTTTTATCAACTTTTGCCCAGAATCCGGTAATCTCTTTTGAAGTAAACGCGTTATATTCCCCGCCGATTCGGTCTAAAGTTTCTGAAATTTTCAAAGTGTTCGGCCTCTTTTTTGTTCCTTTAAAAAACATATGCTCTAAAAAATGGGAAATTCCGCTTATGTCTTTTTTTTCGTATTTTGAACCGGTTCCGACCAATATTGAAACAGTAACGCTCTTGGTATTTTTTATTGGAATCGTAATCACCCTTAATCCGTTTTTTAGCGTAGTTTTTTTATACATATTTTTTATTTTACTATAACATATCAATTATTATAAATCTATGCTTAATTTTGTGATAATTTTATCGCAATTCCCGTGTTTTATCAATCCTAAATAAGAATTCAATGTTTCAAAACTCGGGTTATTTTTTATCTTTT
>LBSQ01000020.1 GCA_000992015.1 Parcubacteria group bacterium GW2011_GWA2_37_10 | reverse complement strand
GGGATACCCATAGCCTTGACAGGCCCGGCTCTAAGGTGTATTACAATGGGACACTGATTCACACTTATTTACCCTATATCACAATCACTTCGCCAAATAACAATGACTTATGGACAGCAGGCCAAACGCAAAACATAACTTGGACAAGCGCGGGTTTGGAAAATAAAAATGTTTCTATTGTTTATCGGGTTGTTGCTAACGGAAAACCAGCTGGCTCAATAACCTATTTAGCGCGTAAAAATATTTTAGCTACAGCCGGCTCATATTCGTGGAACATACCTTCTGATTTTCCAGCAGGAAAATATGTTATTTACATTGACCAGAATATTCCAACTTCTGGCGCAGAGAAAGATTGGAAAAATATCAGCAAAGTTTATGTAAAAATTGCTTCGCCGTCGTGGTGCTACACTTTTTCTGAAGATTTATACAGCGGAGTTCCAAAGCCAAAACAAGTAAGAGCCTTGCAAACGGTTTTGAGGGCAGAAGAATTATATGGCGGAGATATAGATGGAGTATTTGATACTAATGTTAAAAAAGCTGTGCAGGATTTTCAAAAGAAAAACGGTATAAGCCCGAATAATGGTCGTTTTGGCCCAACCACAAGAGAAAAAATGAACGCGCTTTACGGATGCAAAGAGGTTAAACCCTCTATCACCGTTACTTCGCCAAATGGCGGGGAAACATGGAAAATCGGAGAAACAAAGAATATAACATGGACAGCGTCTGGGTTGCCAAACGGTGATTACGATCGCATCATTGTTTCTGCAGTAGATTTTTCTGGGGGCGCAATAGAATATTCTATAGCAACCCTTTTACCTAGTCAGAGATCTTATTCTTGGGTAGTCCCCGTTGAAACATCACAGGGGAACATTACTGGCGGAAATAAATTTAAAATAAGAGTTGTTTATTTGGCTCTTATTGGCAACAATGCAGAAGATTATAGCGACAACTTTTTCAGCATTTCTGCGGCGGATTCCTCGGTTGATTCCCTTTCTGTTTTTTCTAATACCACTGCAACATCTTCGCCAACTATTAAATTAACTTCTCCAAATGGCGGGGAAACTTGGCAGAACGGGCAGAACCACAGCATCGCGTTTACTTATTCTGGCGCCAACCGAGGCAAGGTTTATTTATATTTAATAAATGACTCTATATCTGACCCTTCAAATCAGTATAAAACAATTCCTATAGAGAATGGATATGGATATGCAATATATGATATTTCTCTAAGCAATGGAGTTTATTCATGGACAATTCCAAATGACCAATACAAATATAGTCCGGGCAGTAAATATAAGATTAGGGCTTATTGGTATGCTTTTTCTAATGAGGGCGCTTCGCTGGGAAGTTTCAGCGACACCAGCGACAATTATTTTAGCATTTCCGTGGCCGGGACACCTGTTCCTGCATCGTGCGTCCCGAGCTGGACATATACGGCTTGGAGCGCTTGCGCCAACAGCCAGCAAACAAGAACGGTTACAGATTTAAATAATTGCGGAGTTACTACTGGAAAACCCAGCGAGTCGCAACTTTGTTCCACTGCGGTTGTTGCAACATGCACTGACACAGACGGAGGAAAAGATTATTCTGTGAGAGGCGCAGTAAAAGATACAAAATATCCTAATCCTTATACCGCCGACGGGCTTTACACAGATTTGTGTTATGCCGGTTTAAAACAGATATTTGAGTATTACTGCGACGCAAGTTTAGGATATTCTCAGGGCGAATGGCGCGTTTGTCCAAATGGTTGCAGTAATGGCGCTTGCAATAAAACCGTGGCGCTTGTTCCGAGCGAGGGAAATTCTAGTCAGGATTTAGTAGCATCTATATCCGCCGCTATTGCAAAAATTGCGCAACAGATACAGCAACTTTTATCTGCAGGACAATAAAAATTTCTGAAATTTTACCAAAAAAAAGCCTCGCGGGGCTTTTTTTTTGGATATTGAATTGACAATATGGCTTTGTTGGACTATAATTTAAATAATAATTCGCGAATTCTTAACTTAACAGAAAGGAGGTAGCGGAGATGCTGCACCTTGAAATAATAAAGAACAAAGAAAGGAGGTAAATCCCATATTCTGGTCAGGTACGGGCAGAGAAGAGGCATTCTCTGTTCGTTTCCTGATCCGGTGGTTTTCTTCATGAAGAAGGATTAGTTTATGGGAATGGTAATGAGCGTACCCATCGCAGGGCCGATTGAGTTTATTCTTTCCCATGTGCCGAGCGACCTCGGCGAACTGCAGGCGCTTCTGAGAAATGGCAAAAAGCTCAGCCAGATTTCGCGCGCTTGCAAGGCAAGATACAGGGGAACTCACATCTGTCCCAGGATGGTGCGCCTCATTTTGCGGGAGCTTACCGGAATGCCCCTGCAAGACAGTGAAGAAAACGGGGCAACGTCCAGCGGCAATGGCAGCCGCAATTGCGCCGCTAAGAAGCCGGCGCTGGTTTGCCGAAGGGGATTTGTTCCTCAACAGGCACGCTAGCCAGTTTTACCAGCATCACCCTTTGTGGGGCTATGGCAGACTTCTGTCATAGCCCTTGTTTTTTTAAAAAAAATATGATAAAATAAAAAATATGGAAGAAACAAATCAAAATAAGCCAAGTTTAAAAACAGAGATTACCCAAAAGTATATACCTTTTGTTTGGGAAGTTCTAAAAATATTTATTATAGCTTCGGTAATAGTTTTACCAATACGTTATTTTTTATTTCAGCCGTTTATTGTGAAAGGAGACTCTATGTCGCCGAATTTCCTTTCCGGAGATTATCTTATAGTTGACGAATTATCTTACAGATTTTCAGATCCGCAGAGAGGGGAGGTAATTGTTTTTAAATATCCAAAAGATACTACGCAGAGGTTTATTAAAAGAGTTATCGGGCTTCCCGGCGAAACAGTGAATATAAAAAATGGGAGCATAACAATTTCAAAGGACGGAAAAAGTTTTATATTAGACGAAAAATATCTCCCTTTTGATTTAAAGACCTATGGAGAAGTAAATACTGTTTTAGGAAGCGACGAATTTTTTGTTCTTGGAGATAACAGAGAATTTTCTTACGATTCAAGAAGATGGGGAAACGTTCCAAGGGAAGATATTATCGGAAAAGCCCTTTTAAGAATTCTCCCTTTGGCGGCTTTATCAGAATTTAGCGCGCCAAACTATTAAAAAAATATGACCAAACAAGAAACGGAGCAAAAAATTAAAAGTATCTCTGATAAAATTGTTGCAGAATATAAACCAGAAAAAATTATACTTTTTGGCTCTTTCGCATGGGGAAATCCTACTAAGGACAGCGATATTGATTTGCTTGTAGTAAAAAAAAGCAACAAGTCAACTCTTGAAATGATGAGAGATATTTACGAAATTATTTTTGACAAAGGCGAAGCGGTAGATGTTGTGGCTTACACCCCGGAACAATTGGAAAAAAGAAAAAAAATAGGAGACCCGTTTGTTTTAAATATAATCAATAACGGTAAGATTTTATATGCAGGAAGCTAAAAAAACATTGATTTTTGAATGGGTAAAAAAAGCAGAAGATGATGAACTGAATGTTTTATCAACCCTAAAGCACAAGGATGGAACACCGTCATTGGTTTGCTATCTTTCTCATCAAATTTCAGAAAAATATTTTAAGGCACTTTTATTGTTTTATACAAACGATTGTCCTAAAATTCATAATCTTGCAAAATTGTCTTCACTTATAAGCCCCTATATTCCAGATATATCCGGAAAATTAAAGAGTGAAATTACATCGCTTGATCCATATTACATAAAAACTCGCTATCCTGCAGATATCCCTTTTGAGTTGTTCACTTGGAAAATGGCAGAAAAAGCGTATGAGTCAGCAAAAAAAGTTAAAGATTTTGTTTTAGAAAAAATAAAATAGAACAACATTATTCCAAAGTTCTCAAGAACATTGGAATGGACAAACTATTAAAAAACATGGTAACGCAAGAACAAAAAATATTCTTAAAAATAATAGAAATTTTAAAAGATTTTCCTCAAGGTATAAGGTACTCTAGTCTGGCTAATCTTTTAGCTCAAGAGGGGACAAACAGACATGCGATTGACGGGGCGATTTTTAGATTTAAGCAAATGATTGAAAATGGAGAAATTAATAATGTCGTAAGACCAGAAAGAGGACTTTATATCCTTAAAGAATATCTCAAAAAAAATGCGATTGGAGAAATAAAAAATGAATTTATAGAAAAAACAAAAGCCGAAATCAAAAAGCAACAGATAGTCGAAGAAAATTTTTATCAACCGTTCGCAAATTATTTGATGAACGACCTAGAGGAATGTACAAAAGCAATTCCATTGGGGGGCAACAAATTTAAAGATAAATGGGGGACGCCAGATGTAATTGGAGTATATAGGTCTCAAGCGAGCGATATCATTAAATTGCCCGAAGAAGTAATTTCTGCGGAAATTAAAACAGACACAAATAATTTAGTAACTGCATTTGGACAAGCCTGTGCTTACAAACTTTTTAGCAATAAATCATACTTGGTTATTCCAAAATGTTCTTCGCAAGAAGAAATTGGAAGAATTGAAGCGTTGTGCAAAGTTTTTGGGATAGGATTAGTATCATTTGATAGTAAAGACCCAAATTTGCCGGAATTTGAAAGATTAGTCACGGCTATTAAACATGAGCCGGATAGATTTTACATAAATAAATATGCCAAAATGGTAGAGAGCGATTTATTTAATCATTGAAAAATTGATTAAAAATTTTAAATTATGAAAATTAAATTTCAAAATTTAACAGGGATGCACGATATTTTGCCAGAAGACCAGGTTTATTTTCAAAAGGTCCAAAAATCTGTTGAAAATATCGCCAACTACTACAGCTTTCAAAAAATAGAGACTCCTATTTTGGAACAGGCCGAAGTTTTTTCTAAAGCTGTAGGGACTTCTACAGATATCGTCGGAAAAGAAATGTACACCTTCAGAACAAAGGGCGGAGATTTGGTTTCTTTAAGACCTGAAGGAACAGCATCCATAATGAGAAGTTATATTGAACATGGTATGCACAATCTTCCTCAACCTGTAAAATTTTGGTATATAGGCCCATTTTTCCGTTATGAAAGGCCGCAGGCAGGACGGTTTCGCCAGTTTCACCAATTTGGGTTTGAAGCTTTGGGAGAAAAAAATCCTTCTATTGACGGCCAAATTATTCAAATGAGTTATGATGTTTTGAAAGAATTGGGATTTAAAAATTTAACAATTGAGGTTAATTCAATCGGAGATTCAGAGTGCAGGCCATATTTTAAAAAGATATTAGCAGGCTATTTCAAGTCAAGGCGCTCTTCATTATGTTCTGATTGCCAAAGAAGGCTAAAAGAAAATCCTTTGAGGATATTGGATTGTAAAGAAGAAAAATGCCAAACCGTAAAAGCTTCAGCTCCCCAAATAATTGACCACCTTTGCAAAGATTGCCACGCTCATTTTAAGCAAGTTTTAGAATTTTTAGATGAATTGGAACTGCCCTATACCCTGAACCCTTATTTGGTCAGAGGATTAGACTATTATACAAAAACTGTTTTTGAAATTGTGGAAAAAGGCCTGCCTGCGCAGGCAGGTGAAGACGGCGCAACTGTCGGCACATTGATAGGAGGAGGAAGATATGATAATCTCGCGAAATTATTGGGCGGAAGAGACACTCCGAGCTGCGGGTCAGCGGGAGGAATTGAAAGAATGATCGCCCTGATGAAAGCAAGGGACACAAAATTAACAAAAAAACCCGATGGGGCAAAAATATTTTTAGCTCAATTGGGACAAATGGCAAAAAGGAAAAGCTTTAAGCTTTTTGAAGAATTTAGGGAGGCAAAAATTCCTGTTGCGGAATCTTTTTCAAAAGATTCGTTAAAGTCGCAGCTAAGGGCCGCCGATAAACTGGGGATAAAATACGTTTTAATTTTTGGACAAAAAGAAGCGCTGGAAAATTTCGTAACCTTAAAGGATATGGAAACCGGCGCGCAAAAAGAAATAAAATTAGACAAGGTCGTAAAAGAAATGCAAGCTAAAATTAAAAAATAATATTTTTTGAATAAAAAATAATATGCTACAAGTAAGAAAAAAAGAAAGAGAGAGCCCTCAAAATTTAGTGCACCGTTTTACAAGGGTGGTCCGCCAATCAGGTGTTTTGCTTCAGGTAAGAGGCAAACAGTTCCATAAAAGGACTAAATCTGATTTGGCAAAAAAGAGATCAGCTCTAAGAAGGGTTGTGTTGCGCAAAGAAAGGGCAATCGCCGAAAAAATGGCAAAACCTAAATAAATGTTAAAGCAGCAGATACAATCTGACGCAACAACATCTCTGAAATCCGGAGATAGTTTGGTTTTGTCTACGCTTCGCATGTTGCTCGCTTCTATTTTTATTAGAGAAAAAGAGAAAAGATACAAAATTTCAAAAGTAAAGCCAGATTTGAAAGAAGAACAGTTGCAAAAAGAATCAGAATTAACAGATGAAGAAATAATTGAAACCGTATCTTCTGAAATAAAAAAAAGGAAAGACGCGATAGTTCTGTATGAAAAAGGAAATAGGCCAGAGCTTGCGAATAAGGAAAAAAAAGAAAGCGAAATTTTGAAAAAATATCTGCCAGAGCAATTATCTGAAGAAGAATTGAAAAAAATGATTGAAGAGTCAATTGCAAAAGTTGGCATAAAAGTCCCTTCGGCGCCCTTCGGCACGGCTCAGGGCAAGCGCTCAGGGCAAGTTATGGGAAAAGTAATGGCAGATTTGAATCCAAAAATAAGGGGAAGGGCAGACGGCGGAGAAGTTTCAAAAATTGTAAAAGAATTACTATCAAAATAAAAGAATCAGGAACGCCCCAGACACTGTCTGGGGCGTTTAAATTGGTTTAACAACCATTCCAGTTTGGGCGAGGGTGAAAATGGAAATATATTTGAATACATTGGCGCTAATTCTAGAAGCACAGAATCTTTTATACATCAATTCTCTAAATTTTTAGAAATAGAGAATAAACCAAGAGAGACTTGGCCGAAACAAAAAGATCATGGTCAAGAAATCCACAAGCAGTATGTTGTTAATATGCTTCAGTCTAAGTTTTTTAAAAAAGACACTAATGATTTGTACAACAGAACGGTAAAAGGATTTTTCTATAATAATTTTATAAAATTGGATATTGGAGAACAAAAAAAATGGCTTATTAACTATTTATTTCTTTTGAATGGGTATTACCTAAACAGGAAAAATTATATCATAAATAGAGTCAAAGAAGATTTATTGGGGTATTTATTAAGCGTGGACAGTATTACTGACAATTTGTTAATTGAGGAAGCAAAAAAATTACTTAAATTAAGTGAAAATTCTCTTTCCGAAATAATGAGAAGCAAATTTTTTTATATCCATTCATTTTACAATGATTCAGATTTTTTAATTAGCTACATTAGAGCGTCTGATGCGGAAAAAGAAGAACTGGTAAAATATATTGAGGGAAATATTGATGCAGGAAATTTTAGGTGCTGTATATCAAAAAAATATAAGCCGGTAGGAAATTTTAATAAAAATATGTTGATTGACGAAACAAAAGTATTTCTATTAACCCTATTGTTTGTCCGATCGAAAGACGCAAATCTAAACAATATTTATCAAATATTTATCAAAAATTTTAGTCAAAATATTCAGACGTTGAATGAAAAAATAGTATTTAATTATTTGAATAATAATAAAAACGTTTTTGCCCCGATTTTTGAAGAAATTTTAGAATTAGATGATGTAGCGACTCCATCAGATATCGTGCCAGTGGAGACGGCTAAAATGCTCGAAATAGATAAACCAGAGGATTATATAGACGAAACAAGCGAAATAGGCAAACAACAAATTAAAACAATTTATAATATTATAAAAAGGCAGGCGAAAATACAAAGTAATTATATCTGTGCTCTTGAAAAAATAAATAATTGTCGGCCAATATATTTTACAGCAAAAGTAAATAATAAAAACTATCTAGAAGTACATCATTTTATACCAAGAGAATTTAGAAATGATTTTTCTTATTCCGCGGAGGTTCTAGCAAATTATATTACTTTGTGTCCTCGTTGTCATAGACAAATACATATAGCTGTAGATAGAGAAAGAAAGCATCTAATAAATGCCCTTTATGAAGAAAGGAAAAACAGACTACAACTAGTTGGTTTAAAGTTAGACATAAAGGGAATATATGAATATTACAAAATAGATATATAGTTTTTTTAAAAAATATTCAACAAAAAATTGTGAATTTAGTTAAAAAATCGTATAGTGCGCGTAAAAAAGCAAAAGAATTATTAGAAGAAGCAAAAACAAAAGTAGAAAACTTAATTGAGAAATAAAAAATAGATAAATAATTTCTCGAATGTGCTTCCGGGAGAGTTGTAGGGAAATTGTGTAGTTTTGTCTAAAATGACATATTTTATGGCTATTTTGCATAGTTTTGGAGTATTGTTGCATAGTTTAATGATATATGCTAATCTAACACTATATGGAAAACACAAAGGAAAAATTATTAAATATAAGAGAAGCCGCTGAAATTTTAGGAGTTTCCCTCGATACCCTGCGCCGATGGGATAAAAGCGGGAAATTGGTTGCAATAAGAAAGGAGGGGGGAACGCATAGATGCTATCGGGAGAAAGATTTGGAGGTTTTCTCTAGCGATTTTTTTAATCTTGCCTCCGAATGGATTCAAAGTGGCGCTGAGTTTCCCGATGGCTTTTATTGCCCTACAAGTTCTGTTTTTAATGCGCGACTTACAAAAATGGAACATTTACTTATGCAAAAATCCGGTTTTGAAAAATTATATTCTTTGATTGTTCTTGTTGCCGGAGAAATTGGCGATAATTCTTTTGCCCACAATATAGGGAAATGGCCGGACAAGCCCGGGACTTTTTTTGGTTATAATTTGGATAAAAGAGAAATTGTATTAGCTGACAGGGGTTTGGGAATTTTAGAAACTCTGCGCCAAGTTCGTCCCGAGCTGGCAAACCACATCCAGGCCGTAGAAGTTGCATTTACGCAATTCATTTCTGGCCGGGCGCCTGAAAAAAGAGGAAACGGCCTAAAGCTTGTCCGTGAAGTTATTTTGAGTAATCCAATTGATTTGTTTTATGCCAGCGGCGATGCGGAGGTGCGGATGAGAGGTCCCCAAAAAACATTTAAAGTTACGCGAGGTCAGGATATTGTTAGAGGGTGTCTGGCGAAAATAGAATTTTAAAAAAAATAAAAATAAAAAAATATGAAATTGCAATTAGAAAAATTTGGTAAAACATTAATATCCAGGGAACTGGGAAGCGAGGCCTTTAAGGCGTTTCAACCAACTCTACGCGAGCTCAATCCCGGAGAAGAGCTTGAAATAGATTTTTCTGGCGTGCTGACTTTTTCGCCGTCGTGGGCTGATGAATTTTTAACTCCGTTGCTCAACCAATTAGGCGATAAATTAATACTTTTGCCTAGTGACAATCTTTCTGTAGGCGCAACGGTTAAAATTCTTCAGGAGGCAAACAAGCAGCAATTCAGAATTAATAAATAAAAAATAATTAAAATTTTAAAAACATGAATAAAAATAAAATTGTCCTCGGAACTTGGCATAGAAGAACAGCAGGAAGTTTTGAAACAGTGCTTAAACCCAGCCCGCGAAAAAATTCAAAAAACTTTGGCCGGAAAAATGATGAGCGCGGGCATTGGATTTTAAAATTGCAAAAAAAGTCCGTCTAAGCAGAGATTTGTAAATCTGCTTAGACGGCATGATTGATGCCTTAACAGCCTTGGGAATCAAACCCAGCGATCCCGGTAGTTCACTTCGTGCTCGGTGAAGCTGGAACCGTTGAGAATGTCCCGGAATGTGCCGCCCTTGAGCGGCTTGTTCATAACCACGATGCGATTGGGTCTGCGTGGAAGCATTTCAACCTCAACGCCTGCCGACTGTCGCAAGAGTGTTTACTTCTTGTATGGACCACTCTTTTCCCTCGGGTTTTTCAAGAACGGTAACTTTGCAATCGTTCAACATTGTTGACCTCCTTTAGGGGTTGAATTGTTATTGTTTGTATCTTATCCTAAAATAAAATAAATGTCAAGTATAATAAAATGGACGGGACAAATAGAGCAAATATAAAAATTAGTGGAGAAGTTGATGTTGTTTTAAAAGCCGACCAGCCAACTGGCAAATTAACTCGCGGAAAGGTAAAGGATATTTTAACTTCTGATAGCCAGCATCGCCGCGGAGTTAAGGTGGGCTTCAAGACGGCCAAGTTGGGCGGGTGCAAAAAATTTACCCAGTATTTCTAAAACTTCCAAACGGCCAAGAATACTAAGAAGGTCTAACATAAGTAATAAAAATTGCCACAAGAGCGATTTTTTGGTATAATTATTGAATATTATTTAATTTTATTATGATGACAAAAATGCAAAAAGTTTGGCTCTGGATTTTTATAGCAATGTTCGCTGTTCCCGAAATTTTATTTTTTATAACGCCATTGTCCATTTCATCTGTCATTAACAATTTTTCGGGAATAAATATTAGACCTCCAATTTATTTATTCATTAGCAAACAATTTCTTACCGACAATCCTATTTATCCCTTGTTTGCTATGGTTATCGAGTGGGTTGGTATATTGGGATTATTAATAAAAAGTATAAAGTTTAATAAAAAAATAGTAGCCGTTTT
>LBSQ01000019.1 GCA_000992015.1 Parcubacteria group bacterium GW2011_GWA2_37_10 | reverse complement strand
TTAAGTGGCGGAAACTCCGCTTCTTTTTACGTTTTTTCTCGTTTTCTTTTTTCATACAACTTCATTTTACAGAAGTTGCATTTCAAATGACAATTTTCATCGATTATCATCTTTTATACGGACAGATTTGAACGTATCCTGAAAAACATACCCTTTCCGCCCATATTTTTTATTAAAATACTTCGCTAAACCAATGCCCGTCTTCTGCATAAATTTGGAAATTCCATTGTCTTTAAGTTGCCTCACTAAAAGATGTATATGATTTGGCATAAAACTAAACGCCAGTATCTCAACATATTTATCTCTCTCATCTTCTATCAAGATTGTGCGACTCCCGATGTCGCACACTTTTTCTCTCCTCTTTTCGACAATACGATCTCGCCTTCTAATAAATATACTCACTGGGCTGGCATTGTTAAATTCGTAAATTGAAAAAATGCCCCGATAATAGTCGTTTACGTCTTTAAAAATCAAATTATCGTCAAGCACCCTTAAAGTAAGGTGATAAATTTCACCAGTTATAAATTTTTCTTTTCTTTGCGGCATAATTAGAAACTGTGCGACATCGGGAGTCGCACGATTCTTATAATTTTTGGCAGGTGGGGCAGAAGAACGCCGACCGCTGGCTAATTTTTATACGTTTAATTTTTTGGCCGCAACGGTGACATTTTTGATTTTCTCTTTTGTAAACCTTTCTTTCCGCGTCAAAATCGCCCTTAGTTCCGTCTGGCTTTCTGTAATCTGAAAAACTTTCTCCTCCCAATTTTACTCCTAATTCCAAAACTTTTTTTATCGCTTGATAAAGCAATTTTAATTCTTTATTGTTTAATTTTGCAATACTTTTTTCGGGATGTATTTTTGCCAGCCACAAGGCTTCATTGGCATAAATATTTCCGATACCCGCAATAACATTTGGATCTATTATCACTTGTTTTACCCTGCCTTTTTTATTTTTAAAAATCCCTTTGAATTTTCCGAAGGTAAAATTTTTATCTAGCGGCTCGGGCCCCAAACTTTTAAAATTTTCCGAGTTCAGTAAATCTTCTGTCTTCCACAATTCAACTTTTGCGAATTTTCTGGCATCAGAGAGCGCCATCATTAAACCATTATCAAAAAAAAATATCAGGTGCAAAAATCTGTTATAAGGGTCATTTAACGGACCTTCTTTTATCGGATTCCATTTTTCATTTTTTAATTCCCATTTTCCAACCAATAAATGACCAGTCATTTTTTGGTGCACCAATAAGGAACGCCCGTCCGATAAATCAAAAACAACATTTTTTGCTCTACGCCAAATTTTTTTTATTTTCTTATTTTTTAATTCTTTTTTGAATTGTTCAAAATCTTTTGGTTTTTTTATTATTTTTTTCCAATCCGACCACACATCAATAAAGGCCCTTTTTATGACCTTTTTGTTCAAACCGTTTACAGTTGTTTGCACTTCAGGAAGTTCAGGCATTTTTTGGGTATTATTTTTTGCCTGCTTGCCGGTATGCAGGTCTTGGCTTTAAGTTGTCTATTTGTTTTTTTAATTCCGATATTTCAGCTTCCTTCCTTTTTGCTTCTTCTTGAAGCCTTTGTGAATCATTTATCATCTTTTCTAGTTCCAATGTTCTGTTTTTAATTTTTTGCTCTAAGGCCGTTATTGTTTCCTCCAACGCTTCTGTTCTCGCTTTTACTTTTATATTTACCCCGTTTTCCGTCGCTTCAATAGTGGACTTGTTTTCCTCAAGCTTGTCGGCTATTTCATTAAAAACTTTTGCCAATTCTCCAAGCTCGTCTTTTGACTCCAAATAAACTCTGGACGATAAATCTCCCTTTGTCAATTCGCCGGCTCTCTGCAATATTTTTTTTAGCGGAGAAACGAAATTTTGCCCGATGGCAAAACCGAATAAAAATACGTATATAATAACAATTGAAAAAACTATATAAAAATTAGCGTCCAGCCTACTGTAGTCTAACGCCACAAAAACAGTTATTATAAAAAGTCCTGTTATAATTATAGGGAAAGCGATTTTAGATGTAATATTCGCCATAGGTTTTATTACGTTTTTAACGACGGCAGGCGGTCTATTAGCGAATTAAACTCCATACCAATTAATTTTTTTTCAACTTCATTAAAATTAAACTTTCCAAAACTGCAACTTTCCAAATTGAAATCTATATCAACGTCTTTTTTTGTTTCAACTAAGTGCCGTGATAAAAATGCGCTTTCCTTATTTGTTTTCAGCGCTTCCTTTACTTTTGGTTTTAAAACAGCCGTATCTGTTGAAAGCTCTTCGTAAAGATTTTTTATACTGCCGTATTTTTGTATAATTTCTGCCGCTGTCTTTTTACCAATTCCCGGAACCCCCGGAATGTTATCCGATGGGTCTCCGGTTAACGCTTTAAAATCATTCATTTGTTCTGGTGTTACGCCAAAACGTTCTATCACTTTGCTCCTGTCGTAAATTATTGTGTCTCTTATTCCTTTACCTAAAGTATAAACTTTTATTTTATCTGAAACAAGTTGTAAATTATCAAGGTCTCCGCTTAATATAAAAACTTCAAGATTATCATTCTTAGCGGCGCTTACCGCAATTGTGGCAATTAAATCATCCGCCTCAAATCCGTCTTTTGCAAATACCGGAATTTTAAAAGCTTCAAGAATTTCTTTTGCCATGGGTATTTGAAAAATTATTCCGTTTGGCGTGGCAGCTCTGTGAGCCTTATATTCTTCATACTCCTCGTGCCTGAAAGTTTTTGCTTTTGTGTCAAAACATGCGACAACATAATCAGTTTTTAAATCTTTAATTGCGCGAAACAGGGTTAGCAAATATCCGTAAACAGCGCCGGTTGGTTGACCTTTTTTGTTTGTAAGCGGAGGCAAAGCATGAAACGCCCTGTGCAGTAGAGCATTAGAATCTACAATTATAAGTCTCTTTATGTCCATTTATTTGTAAATATCGTGAGTATCAATATCGTAATAAATAACCTCGTTTGCTTTTAAAAATCTAAAAAGAATTCTGTAATTTTTTGTGACATAAAAAGCCCAAAAGGCGGAAAACTTTCCTTTGAGATTATGAACATTCAACCCAGGATGAAGAAAATTATTTTCAAAAATAATTATTTTGCTTACAGTAATTTTTTGGACTTCTTTTGAGAGATTATCAAATTTTTTTCTAAAATTTGATGTAGTATAAGCCTTATTTATTTTCGGCATATTTCTTTAAAAATTCCCTGGAAGATATTGTCCTGCCTTCTTTTAGTTCTATCTCGCCAGATATAATTGCTTTTAGCGCCTCGCCAATTTCAAATTTTTCTTTTTCCATTTTTTGCCATTTTTTTAAATAGTATTGTACAATACAAGATGAGCCCCAAATGAAAGTTGTTTCCAACGCAAAAGGAGCCCGAAATTAGGACCCCTTGCGCGACGAATGTGAGCCGTCATAATTGAAGTATGACCATCAAAATGAACGACTCACACATAGTTAGCATCGCACAAATTAAAGAGTTTTTAAAGATAAGCAAAGGGTTTGATTTTAAAACAACATCAAGAAAAGAAAAATACGATTGGATAAATGAAATACTTCTGAGGTTTAAATATTTTAGATTAAGAAAAAAAGACAAGACCATCGTTAGAAAATACATAATGCAGATGGCCGGGATTTCCGACGCCCAGCTGACAAGGTTAGTCAACAAGAAAAAAAAAGTCGGCAAGATTGTCGCAAACAACTCGGGTCGTCACAAGTTTGAAAAGATTTACAAACCAGAAGACATCGCTCTTTTGATTAAAACAGATAATCTGCATTTAAGAATGTCAGGATGCGCGACCAAGACAATTCTAAAAAGAGAATGCGAGGTTTTTAAAAAAGAAATCTACCGGAACATCAGTAAAATCTCTGCGTCTCACATTTACAATTTAAGGACAACGAGGCAATATGTTTCGCATTCTTTGACTTTTAAAAAGACAAACCCTGTTGGCTGTAAAATCGGAGAGCGGAGAAGGCCAGAACCGGAAGGCCGCCCGGGATTTCTAAGGATAGATTCGGTTCACCAAGGGGATTTTAATTCAGAAAAAGGACCTTACCACATCAATATCGTCGACGAAGTCACGCAGTTCGAAATAGTCGGTTGCGTTGAAAAGATATCCGAGTTTTACCTTGAGCCGATGTTAGAGAATTTAATATCGCAGTTTCCGTTTGTGATTTTGAATTTTCATTCAGATAACGGTTCAGAATATATTAACAAAATCACATCTAAGTTGTTGAACAAATTATTGGTTTCTCAAACAAAATCCAGAGCCCGGCATTCCAACGACAACGGATTAGTTGAGGGGAAAAACGGCTGGGTAATACGCAAACACATTGGATATGCTTACATAAAATCAGAATACGCTCCGATGATAAATCAATTTTACAGATCGTTTTTCAGTCACTATTTGAACTTCCATCGCCCTTGCGCCTTTGCTGCGATTGTCGAAGATAAGAAGAAAAAAGGCAAGCTAAGAAAAGTCTACAAAACATATATGACGGCTTACGATAAATTGAAAAAGGTAAACAAAAATTATTTAAAAAATTTAACAATCAAAAACTTCAATTTCCGACCGCTTACATTTCCTCCATTTCGGGCTCATCTCTTGATTAGAAAATACTAGTTATTTTATCCCCAGCCTGGTTTTTACCATTGCCACAATCGCGTCAATATGAAAATCAGATTTTATAATATAATCGGTTTCCTTTACAGTATCCACAGCCTCGCTGATGTGCTGTACGTCCTTAAGATTGGTTAAAAACATAATCTGCGCTTTATTACCAATTTCTTTTAATCTCTTCGCCACGGCTATTCCGTCCATTTTTGGCATTAAAATATCCAAAAGAATTAAATCCGGTTTTTCACTTGTAGCTGACTCTAATCCTTTTTCACCGTCATCGGCAGTAACAACAGCAAACCCTTCGCTTATAAAGCTTTGTTTTAGAATCCAAAGGAAATTTTTATCGTCTTCCACAATTAAAATTTTTTTATTTATGTTTGCCATATGATTTATGAACACAGTGAATAAATCATCCCGAGCCCGTAGGCGAGGGACGAAGGATTACTTATTTTTTATTTTCATAATTACCTTTTATTTTTACTTAATTTAGTCCGGTTTTTTCTTTTAATCTTTCTTGCCATTCTTTTTTTATTTGCCCATGTTGCCATATGATTTATGAACGAAGTGAATAAATCATCCCGAGCCCGTAGGCGAGGGACGAAGGATTACCCTTTCTGTTCTTTTACTTTAATTTTTTTATAATATTATATCCTGTAACCCTCATCAAGCCCATTATAGCATATTCATATTATTTATCCACAGTTCTAACGTTGACTTAATGTTATAACTTGACTTAGCATAAGCGTGTTCCGGGACTTGGATTCGAACCAAGATTCCATCCTTCAGAGGGATGTTGCCTACCATTAGCAGATCCCGGATTAACTAAACGTCCAAATATTTTCTCACCACGATAAAACTTGAAATTATGCCTACGCCCGCTCCAAAAGCCAACTGTATTAAAACCAAAATCCAGATATTGGATAAAAAATAATCAAAAGTGTTAAAGCCCGGTAAAACGGCGCTGATTTTTGGAGACAAAAAATAAGCAGAAACAGCGGAAATTAAAAAACAAATCACAAAAGCTATAAAACCGTAAATGGCGCCCTGAATTATAAACGGGCCTCTTATAAACCAGTCAGTCGCTCCGACAATTCGCATTGTGCTGATTTCGTCTTTTGAGCTATCAACCGCAAGTTTTATGGTGTTAAAAACAACTAATATCGCCAAGATAACAAGTATAATTCCCAAAATAAGGCCGAAAGTATTGATATTTGATGTTATGGAAAAAACTTTTTCAATTGTATCCTTTTTTTGCGAAAAGTCAACCTTATCTATGAACTTGCTGAAATTGGCTGTCTGTAAAACATTTGAAACCTCTGCGAATTGGACTGGGTCTCCGTTGGTTGTAATGTTTAAAGATGGCAAAAAAGGATTAGTGCCCACTTCTTCTAAAGCTTTCGCGAGAACCGCATTATCTTTATGCTTTTCATTAAAAGCCAACATTGCCCGTTCCTTTGAAACATATTCAACGGCTTTTATATCCGGAGATAATTTTAAAATTTCTTCTTTAACACCTAAAATATCCTGCTCTTGCGCATCGTCCTTAAAATAGGCTGTAATGTCAATTCTGTCCTGCACCTGTGAAATTAAAAATTTTGAAATTCCGTGAAAAAAGAAAAGCCAGGTAACCAGCATAATAGTAACAACCAAAACAAAAATTGCGGCAAGGGAAATGCCTTTGTTTCTGCTGAAATCATTTACGGCAAATTTAAAAATTCTGCTAAAATTGGTAACCATATTCTTAAAAAATAATTTTAAACTTTTTATAACATAAATTTTCCTTCCGCCTCGTCTCTGATAATTCTCCCTCCGACTAAAGTGACTACTCTTTTGCCTAATTTGTTCACTATTTCCCTGTCATGCGTCAATAAAATTACAGTAGCGCCCGCCTTGTTAATTTTTTCCAGCATATAAATCACTTCGTAGCTATTATACGGGTCAAGGTTGCCAGTGGGCTCGTCGGCTATTATAACTTTTGGATTGTTAACCAATGCCCTGGCAATCGCCAGCCTTTGCTGTTCTCCGCCGGAAAGTTCTTTCGGAAAATTTTCCATTTTGTCCTCCAGTCCGATAAGTTCTAAAACTCTGGGAACTTCTTTTTCAATTTTGCCGTATCCCTTGCCCTCAACTTCCATTATATAAGCAACATTTTCATAAACTGTTTTTGCCGGCAGAAGTTTATAATCCTGATAAATGCAACCTATGCTTCTTCTTATATTTTGAATTTCAAATGAATCCGCGGTGCGCAAATTTTTATTTTTAAAAAAAACGTCTCCGTGGGTCGGATCCTCCAAACCCAAAATCATCCTGGTTAACGTTGTTTTGCCGGCTCCGGATTTTCCCACAATAGAAACAAACTCGCCTTCTTTTATTTCAAAAGAAACATCCTGCAAAACAGCTGTCGGGGACCCATTTGAAAAATGGGCGGGATATATTTTTGTTACTTTTTCAAACTTAATCATTATTTTTCTTTTCCATTAAAAACAGGAATTCGCGGTGGTTTCCATTATCATTTATCCATTTGTTTGTCCAGCTCATATTCGCCATCACATTTTTTTTGTAATCAATTTCGACTAATTTTAACAGTTTTCCAGATTCGTTTATTATATTATTTAATTCCTGTTTGGTAACTCTGCCTCCGGAACTATAAGATAATAAAATGTATTTTGAATTCGTTTGTTGAATTAACTTTTTTAGCGCCTGCATGGCGATAAAATTCCCATCCTTATCTTTTCTAAATTCCTCAAAAATAGAACCAGAAACCAGATCCCTGCTATCTTCTCTGCGGTTTGCGGCGCCAAAAATCTTAGGTTTATCGTTTTTTATAATTGTTGTCCAAATATGGTAATATGAGGCATAGCGAACTCTGCTTGGCGGCATTTTTTCGTTGTTTGAACCATAGGGCGGATCTAAATAAACAAAATCAAATTTATTTTTTGATATTGTGCCAAAAATATCCCCGCGAATGACCTTATTTTCTCCTCCGTTCTCAAAACGTTTTGGCAATTTTAAAAATAAATCTTTATAAGAACGACGTGACCATTTTGATAAATAAGATACATAATGCCCAAGTGTGCTATCAACGGAATCTAGCGCGTAAATTAAACTTGTTAAAATAACAGATTTATCAACCCAATCTAAATTTAATTTTTCAATTTCATCGCGAATTGCGTCAAGCTTTTTAGTATTTTTTTCTTGAAACGGTCTCTTCTTTTTCGCGTCTTTTGCTCCGTAATTTTCTGTATACCAACCAGCGCAACCTTTTAAGTTGTTCAAATTATTTATAATCTCTTGATAAAATTTATCCTGTTTTCCTGACAGCAAATAACAATTAGCGAAAACTTCAGACCAAACGGAAATATCGCTTGATGTTGTATTATATCCCAATTTTGCAAATGCCTGAGAAACTCTCGTAGAGCCGCTAAATCCGTCTAATACATTTTCTACTTCGCACAATTCATTTAGAATCTCTACGATGTATGGTAAAATTTTAAGTTTCGAGCCGGCATATTTTATCCCCTCTGTTTTTGGGGTTGCTAAAAATGTCTTGCCATAAATATCTAATTGTTGACCTATTTGCTGGTTAATCATTGATTGAAATTGTTTTTTAATTTATCAATATCTTTTTGCAAAATTTCATTTGCTGATTTATGACCATCCTCTGTGCTGTTTAATGCTAAACTAAACAATTTTACCAATGTTTTATTATGAGAATATTTTATCCAACCATTGGTTAAAGAATCAAAATAAGAAACAGCATTTTTTGTGTGTGTCCAAAGACCTCTTTGCAGGGCGTTTGCTGGAGCCCCACCGTATCTTACTTCGCATTGGAGAGGCCCATTTCCATAAGCCTTCAAACTTATCGGAAATTTTTCTTTTGTAATTTCATTAATAATCATAATATATTCTTCGTGTTCTTTCGCTCTAAACAAATCCTTACCAACATGAATACTGTCATAATCATACATAAATTGTTTGATAAACTCAGCAATGCCAATTTCTGCTAAATCGCCGTGCGTTTTATTCCCAATCAATCGCATAGTAAAAATATTAGATAAAGTATTTATCACAATATTTTGGTTTTTGCTTGCCAATAGCTTGAACCTCTCTAAAAATTCTTCATAGTTATTCATAAATTTTTGTTACTTTTTCAAATTTAATCATAAAGAAGCTGAATAAGGCAACGATTTAATATAATTTTCCATAAATTGCCAATCGGGATTTCCTTTTTTATCAACGGGAAGTTTAATTTTTTCGAAAGGCAATCTCATCAATCTCACCTGCCTGCCATAGGCATATTTATATTTTAATTTACTTAATACTGTCACTAAAAATAAAGCATTATACTTATTTAATTCAAATTTAATCGGAATAAGAGTGTGTATATTATCGTCGCTAAAATATTTATAATCATGGTAAAAAACATTGAAAAACATATCAATTGTTATTTTATTTTCAAATATTTTTTTCTTATTTTCAAAATTTTCCAAAGAAATAAATCCCGCTATTCCATTATTGTTTTCACTAGCAGTTATAAGCGGAATATCACCACTTATTCTATCTAATTTTGTCAATCGCTCGCCCTTTTCGAAAGTAAATAAATTGCCCAAATTAAACCATTTCCACTTTTTTATATCCAATGACATTTTTTTGTTTGAGTTTTTATTTTTTAACAAAAATTCTGCCATTTCACTCTTTCCATTTTTGAATAAAAAAGACGCTAAATTAACCGTATTTTTAATAAAATCAATTTCGTTAAGATTATGAAAATCTGTTTCAAGATATGCCTCTGCGCACCATTCATTATTCATGCCTATTTTTTTTCTTATACTGACTCCCGGCGTAATTTTTTTATTAGTAAAATTAACAATCCATTCCCTGCGAACTTTCGACCACTTTTCTGTTAAAATTCTTCCTTGCGTTTTATCTTTTCTAAATCCATCATCTTTCCAATAACCAAACCAGCTTTCGTGATGCGGGTCACTATCGTGGGGAACATGAGCGGTAAAAACCATAATGCAAGAAACCATACCGACCGGATAAAATAAATCGTTCGGCATGCTCATCACCGCTTCAAGACGATGTTCTCTTAAAATTTGTTCGCGGAGCGGATGCGGAGCAATTGCGAGCGACATTGGCACAATAATAATTCCCGTCGCATTTTTTTGTAAAGCATTTAAAAGTTGAATAACAAAATTCCATTCGTGAAGATTTTCGCCTTTCTGCGAATATGGCGGATTGATAAAACCGGCTGTTGCCTTATTTTTAATTTGATTAAAAATCTCGTCATCGAAACATGACCCCTGATAAAGATTAGTTTTACCGTCTCCACGCAAAATCATATTTGAAACAGCCAACGCAAACATTGATGGCTCTTGCTCAACCCCTATCAAAGAATTTTCCAAAATTTTTAATCTCTCAATTTCACTTGCGCCGGCAGTCATTTTTTTCATTGCAGAAATCAGGAAACCACCCGTACCGCAACATGTATCTAGTACTATCGAATTTTTATTAAGTTTTGCCAAATCTGCAAAAATTTCTGTGATATGCTTTGGGGTGAGAACAATGCCAAGACCCTGTGCATCTCCGCCGGTATAACGGATAAATTCTCCGTAAAAATTTCCGATTATATCATAATCATAATGATCTTGTGTAAACGGCCTAACTTCATTGTCAATCTCCCTTACAATATGCGCAAGTGGCGATTCATTTTTTTTTCTGTCAATCTTTTGAAGCTCGGGGTGGTCTTCGATAAAACGAAAAGCATTTATAATAGCATTCTTTTTTCTTTCTTGATTAACGCCAAGTTTCGCCATGCCAATAATATCTTTTACCGCCTGAAAAGTTTTTTTCGCGAGTTCGGCTTCCTCGTATTTCGGATATGCGACCTTAAATCCTTTTTCCATCAAAGCCAAAAGTATGCCGCTTACAAGCAAAGGTTTTTGAGCTTCAGTAATCTTTCCATAGTCGCGGATATAATCGTGAAGATCGCGGGAAAATTTATTTAAGTCACTTTTTCGCGACTTTGCCAAACTTTCATCATAAGTAGCAAAACGAATATAATCTTGCCAAGAAATAATATCATCAATTAGAATTTTTCGTGTATCGGTAAGAATTGAATATGCACCAAAACCCTTTGGAAAAATGAATGTGCTAATTTTTAATTCATTTTTCGTTTGTCCGCTTACTGCAATCGCGATTATATTGTATTCTTGCGCTAAATGGGATGCATATAATAGTACGCCGTCAACAGCATAATCCTTATATTGATCCTTTGTCGATGAAATATGTTTTTTAAAGTCGGCCTTACATTCAATAACTAACAAGAAATCTCTATTATTATTTTGAGAAATTATAAACTCTGGCTTCCCTGCTCCGTTCCCAGACTTACTCGCCTTTTTCAATAATTTTTCTATAACTGGATTTTGGCTTTTTTGTTCCTCAATCAAAAAACCATTAATATCTGTAATTCCAGTTGCTTCTAATTTTTTACGAACAATGTTTTCTGTTATTCTTTCGTTTGCCATATCTCGAAGTTTAATAATTTAAAATTTTATTAAAAATTTATTTTTAATTCGGCTTCTATAAATTTTTCCAAATTTCCATCCAACACGGCTTCGGCATCAGACGTTTCATATTGCGTGCGCAAATCTTTTACCAATTTATACGGATGCAACACATAAGACCTTATTTGATTTCCCCAGGACGCGGAAACCGAATCGCCCTTAATTTTTTTTAACTCTTTTTCTCTTCCCTCTTCTTTTAGTTTATATAATTTTGCGCGTAAAACCTTCATCGCGTTTTCCTTGTTTTTTCCCTGCAATCTTTCTGACTGCGACGACACAACAATTCCGCTTGAAATATGCGTTATTCTTATTGCAGATTCTGTTTTATTTACATATTGTCCGCCAGGACCCCCGGCTCGGAAAGTATCTATTCTTAAATCGTCGGGTTTTATTTCCAGTTCAACATCTTTACCGCCAATTTCCGGCAAAACCTCCACGAGCGCAAAAGAAGTGTGCCTTAACTTCTGGGCATTAAACGGAGAAATTCTTACCAATCTGTGCACACCTGATTCTTTTTTCAAATATCCGTAAGCATAGTTTCCCTTGACTTCTATTGTTACAGATTTTATTCCGATTCTTCCCTCGGGTCCCCCGGCGTCTCCAAACGACTGTTGCAAAACTGTGGCATTAAAACCTTTTTTGCCGCAATATCTTTCGTACATTCGCAACAGCATCGCCGCCCAATCTTGCGAATCCTGGCCCCCGGCGCCAGAAAATATTTCTACTATTGCGTTATTCCTGTCATATTTGCCAGACAAAAAAATTTTAATTTCTTCTTTTGCCAATTTTGATTCAATTTCCTGATATTTTTTTTCAAGAGATTCAACCATTTTTTCGTCATCTTTTCCCAAAATGTTCAACTCCGCTAAATCATCTATCTCTTTTTTTATTTTTTCAATACTCTCAATTTCCTCTTTTAATTCAGAAATTTTTTGGCTCGTTTTGGCGGCATTTTCATTATCTCTCCAAAAATCCGGTTTTTCTGTTTCCACCTCTAACTTTTTTATTTCCTTTTCCTTGCTTTCTATGTCAAAGACGCTCCATCAACTTATGGAGCCTGTTTTTTAGTTCTTCAATTTTATTTTCAAATTCCGCCATTTATATCAAATGAAAAATTATATTATGTTTAGGTTATTTTATCATATCAAAAAATATAAAAAAAGAGGGACGCGCCGGTGCCATCCACCGAGCACAACAGCGCGTCCCTTGGCAAAACAACTTAGAGCGAACCTCTCTTAGGTCTGATAGGGGGCGGAAATAGTCCCCAAACCCAAACAGCCATAAGGCTGGAGGCGAATGAAATTGCCCGATGCGTAGATCTCGGGGGGTCTTCATTCTTGTCTCTAGTCATTTCGCCCTGCGCAGACAGATTGTAAAAGAGCATCTGGAGTCGAGCCAGCGACCGAGTTATGCGTTTCTCGGCGGGTCCACCCTTATCTCTTCTACAATCTGTCCCTATGGTTCGGTGATTTTATACTACCACAAACCGCAAAGATTTACATGAGCCGCTTGCAAGAATCGAACTTGCGTCTACGGTTTACGAAACCGTTGCTTTACCACTAAGCTAAAACGGCAAAGTTTTATTATCTTAAAAATCTTTTCTTAAATTTATCAACATTATTAAAATATGGCAAAATATCAGAACTGCCTTTTTTAAGATAATCTTTTATTTCCTCTATTTTAGACTCCGCAAAAACTTTTTTCAAAAGAGGATAATCGGCAAAAAAATAATCTTTTGTAAGCATAGCAAAATCTTGTTGATGCGTTTGGTAATAAAAATAAGCCAAATCCCATTCCCTCCTAATTTTTTCAACCTGCAAATCCTCCCAAATCGCCCGTTTTTGAAAACTTAAATAAATCGCATATAAAATTACTAATATCAAAATTGCTGTTAAAATAATTTCGTGCATAGAATGTAATGAGCGGTTATATATTAAAACCGCTCGTCTTTAATAAATACCAAATTTTTTTTAATTTTATCGGCTAAAGAAAAATCCTGTAAAATATCTGATGCTTTTTTGAAAACATCAAATCCTTTTTCTTTGTATCTTGGAATCAAATGCCAATGCACGTGTTTTGTTTCATCCATATAAACCAGATAAACTTTTTTAACTTTCAAAGTTTTCATCAAGCCGTTTCGCGTGGCAAAAACCGTATCCATTAAATAATCATAATCTCTGTCCGGCAGTTTGCTCAAATCAGAAACATCTTGTTTAAAAACAACAATAGTATGTCCGACAGCAATCGGCTTTTTTGCCAGACAAACATACAAAATATCGTCTTCATAAATTATAGATTTTTTTGGAGCTCTTAAAAAATTTACCATGTTTTTATTTTATTATTTTATAAATTTTATTTGAGTATGTGCCGCACTTTTTAGAATTAAAATTCGCGTTATAATGCTCTGATAATATCGCTCTTGCGGTTCCATCATGAATAACTAATAAAATTTTTTTGAATTTTTCTGAAAATAGTTTCTTTATAAATAAAACTACTCTTTCTTTTTGCTCGTTAAAACTTTCACCATTCGGAGCTTTTTTATCAGGATTATTTAAATCAAGGATTTTTTTGACTTCTTTGTTCGGCCGTCCATTAAGATCGCCAAAATTCCTCTCGCGTAGTTTTTTTGTCTTGATTATTTTTACTTTAAGACATCTATTTATGATTTCAGCTGTTTGAACGCACCTTCCCAAATCGCTGGAATAAATTATTTCAATCTTTTTCCCGCGCAAAAGTTTTCCCAATCTTTCGGCGCTGCTTGTTCCCTTTATAGTTAAAGGCGAATCTTTATGACCCTGAACAATCTTTTTTTTATTCCACTCTGTTTCTCCATGACGAACAAAATAAATAATCATATCGCTAAATCACTTATTAATTGCCAGCAAGCGCTGGGCAACAGCGCACACGTGTTGTGCGCCTTCTTTTGGCATGCGATTGACAAATTCTGTCGCCGCATCTCTCTTTCCCGCGCGCATAGCACGGCGGGCGAGCAACAACAAGACTGTCGCCTGCAATTCAGGGTTGACGCTGTCGCCTGAAATTGCGATCAATGCCGCATCAGCTTCAGGGTTACCCATAAAAGCCATTTCCACCGCCTGGGCAAACCTTCCATCGTACTCATACACTTTGGCGAGCTTGGCGGTAGCAACAAGGGTCGCCACCCAAGCCCTCCATTCCTTGGGGGCTTGATCAACCCATATGCACGCCGCCAACATGCACGCAGGACAGTTATCCTCTGCCCACGACACCTGAAAGGGTGAATTGCGCGTTGCTTCAACAACTTGTGCAAAGCTTCCTTCCATGCACTGAAACCAGACGTCCGCGTCATCCATTTTGTCTTGACACAAGGCATGTTTGAAACGGCAAGCCATTTCGCAAAACTGAGCAATCGTCGCTCCTGGCGCGTCGTTTATACGACTAGCCTCGTATGCTGATTGAATGTGCATTGCGGCCGCAAGGTCAAACCTGCCGCACGCGTCGTAGAAAATACCTTCTTGGTATTTGAGAAACGACCGGCAACGCATTTTTCTCGTGCCGTCTGGCAACATAGCAATGGCTTGCTCCAATTCCCCTACCATCGCCGCAAGAACTTGCTCGAGGCCGGAGTTCATTGGAAGACGACGGACGCCGTTAAACTTGGCAAGGAGCGATAATACCCTCGCCTCAGGAAGATTGTATACCATCATAAGTACTCGCTGGGCAATGTCAGCAAAAGCTCCATGATCACTGCATCTGCCTATGACAAGCCGTTCAACTAGGCGGTAAGCAGTATCTGTCTCCCACCCGTTTTTTGAATCGGGACTAGTTTCATCTGCCGTTGCCGTAGCGGCGATCAAATCGGCCAATGTTCTTACAGATATCGGACCAAAAAAACTCGGCATCAAAATCGGCATTGGACTTACTCCTCAAAAAGGTGATTGGAACCTCGTTTCTCTCAAAGAGCAACACAGTTAAAGTTTACACTTTATATTATACTTTGTCAAGCGGGTGAGCGGAGTCGGACCGCCGTCTATTCCTTGGGAAGGAATCATAATAGCCGTTATACGACACCCGCAAACTATAAAATACCTTACCCTAAAATTTGTCTTTTATCCAGCTCCAGCTTTGCGATAGCCAGATTGCCCATGCTTTAATATCAAAAAAATTTTGCTGGTTTTTTTCTTGGTTCTGTTGCTGGGGCGAAGGCATAATAAATGTCACAACTTTTTCTCCTTGTTTCTGCAAATCTAATTCCTCTCTGGCGGCTTTTTCTATATAATTATCATTGTTTGCCCCTGCTATCCCCTCTTTTAACGTTTTGTTCCTATTTTCAATTTCCTGAATTTGTTTTTTATAACCGCTAATCTGCGCATTAAGTCTTTTCTTTTCTTTATATATTTTAATATCAGCAAAAATCAACAGCGCGGAGACAATTAAAAACAAAATTCCTCCGGTAATAAAATAAAAATTACGTTTAGAAAACACCCTCTTTTGTTTTTTATCAAAATTTGATACCATAAAGAAAACTAAAAAGAATATATCGCTACGGTAAATATTTAACTAAATAAATATATGAAGAGAATAAAAGCAAAAACAATTTTTAAAATAACCTGGATTATTTTAATCAGCCTGGTGGCTATCAGCACGATACTTTTTTCGGTCGGAACAAGTTTACTGTTTTCCAGATAGTTTGATATTAGCAATTGATGCAGGCAAAATCATGCGGCTCCTAAATTATTTATCGCAGACTCGTAAACAGCTAAGATTTTTTTTACCGTCTCCCCGTTTATTTCGTAGTCTGGATTATAAACTATAGAGTTCCGCACTTCGTGAGATGATAAAATTTCATCCAAATTTGGCAACATACCCTTGCCGGCTTTTTTTAATGACTCTTCAAAACCTTTTTCCAGAAATCCCCTTTCTTCCAGCATTTCTCCCAAAAAGTCGTCGGCTTCAATTACAGCCAGTTTATATTCTGCTTCAATTCCTGTATCTAATTTTTGCCTAATTTTTTTCCAACGTTTTGATATTGTCCGTAAACCGTAAGATTGCCATGAAAAAAATTCTGTCACATCTTCTAAAAATTTATACTGCAACCAGCTGGAGTTTACCGTAAAATATATCACACCTGCCAAAAAAAACATCGCGAAACAGACAAAAACCAGCTTTACCGGAAAAAGCATATCCTGAATTTGGGGAGAGGAAATATAATAAATAAAATCTCTAATTCCTAAAAAATTATAGAAGTCAATCCAAGTCATAACTACAATTTTATTTGCATGACCAAAAAATATCCATTAAGGTGATGCTTAATTTTAAAAATTTCGAAACCTTGTAATTCATTTTTTGAAAAAATGCTTTTGTTGAACTATCGATTGAAAAAAATGATAAATAGAATACGTCATAATTTGAACAAACTAAGTTCTTCTCTTTTTTTTATAGTGAAAGGAGCTGAATCGACGCCCCATATTTCTTTTAAATTTTTTGTATAAATATATTCTTTATAATACTTCATTATATCATCAGACTGACTCATTCTTTCTAATCTATCTTTTAAACCTTCTACGTTGTTTTTATCTATTTCAATTCCAATAGATTTTCTTTTTAATTGCTCGGCGACTACTAAAGTTGTCCCCGTTCCTGCGAAAGGATCGAACACAATGTCGCCGACTTCAGTGGATGAAAGAATTATTCTTAACAATAACGTTATTGGAGATTGCTGCTTGTGAAATCTCTCTCCATTTTTTTTTCTAATAGCTTCATTCCCAGCAAAATAACCAGAGGTTAATTCTCTTATATCGTCCCAGATGTCTGTTAAATAAACTCCATTTTCTCGTTCATATTTATAATTTTTCGGTAATGGCGGAGAAATTCGCAAACGGTTGAAAACTTTTGGCTTTTGCCCTTTCGTTGCAAAACCAATTATCTGGTAATGCTTACCAAATTTGTTCGAACAAGGCACAGCCGAAGATTTTTTTTTCCAAATAATAAGGTTCTGCAACAACCAACCAGTTTCACGAAGGCATTGCAAGACAAATTCAGCATTTTTTTCTCTCTGCATAAAATAAATAGCCCCGCCATTGGAAGTAATCTCAAAAACTCCTCTGCAAACGTCTTTCATTAGTCGCCAGTATTCATTTTCCGGTAATTTATCATTCCATAAATTATATTCTTTATCTTGATTAAAGGGCGGGTCTAAAAATGTCAAATCAACTTCTTGAAATTTTTTTTTGCTTGAAAGAAGTTTGATGCAATCTCCTTGTATTATTTTATAGTTATTCATAACCTCCCCATTCTGATTCTTTCCTGTCTAAATCAAGGTAATCTTCCAAATAGAACAGGAAATTCTTATCAGAAAGATATTTTTTGGCGGTGAAAATCAATTTTTTTATTTCTTTGTTTTTTAAAATCCACTCATTTTCCCAAAACCTCGGGTCTTCGCCATCTACATTGAATAAAGATAATAAAGCATTTACATTAGTTACAAACGATTTTCTTTTTGTTTCTTTGTGTATTGATTCTATATCAAAAACGGCTTGTTTTTTGTTTATCGGCTCGCTCGAAATTATAAAATTGTACCTAATGCCATTAAGCAGTTCGTCCATATTAGTTCCTTATATCTTCTTTGATTATAGCATTTTTTCTAATTGAGAGGCAATTGCCAAAATTTTGTTTTCTTTAAAATAGTTTCCAATTATCTGCAAACCAACCGGCAAACCGTCATGTCCTGAGCCCGCCGAAGGATTTCCGATTTTCCCGGCGGGCAGAGAAAGACCGGGCAATCCTGATAATTTAACCGCTACTGTATAAATATCTGCCAAATACATAGAAATCGGGTCATCTGCTTTTTCACCAATTTTAAATGCCGGAAAAGGAGAAACCGGGCAAAACAGCAAATCAACTTTCTCAAATGCTTTTTTAAAATCTTGCTTAATTAATTCACGAACTTCCTGCGCCTTTTTGTAATATGCATCATAATATCCAGATGACAAACAATAAGTTCCAATCATAATTCTTCTTTTTGGTTCTGCCCCTAGTCCCCTTCCCCTGCTTTTTAAATAAACGTCTAATAAATTTTCCGCGGGCTCTGACAACCCGTATTTTATCCCGTCAAAGCGCGCCAAATTGGCTGATATTTCAGAGGGACCAAGTATATAATAACAGGCCAAAGCGTATTCTGAACTCGGCAAACTTATTTCTATAATTTCAGCTCCTCCGTCCTCCGCTTTTTTAACTGCATTTTTAATTATTTTTTCAACATCTTTGTCAATCCCTTTCATAAAATATTCCTTTGGCACGCCAATACGGCATCCCTTTAATTCTAAATTAGAAATTCTAAATTCTAAATTAGCGCTGGTTGCGTCCATCTTATCTTTTCCGTAAATTGCATTAAAAACTGTTTTAACGTCATCAATATTTTTACCAAAAGGCCCTATCTGGTCAAACGAAGACGCGTGAGCAATTAAGCCGTATCTAGAAACAGCGCCGTAGGTTGGACATAACCCAACAACTCCGCAAAATGAAGCAGGCTGCCTTATTGATCCCCCGGTATCAGAACCCAAGGAATAAACCGCCTCATCTGCCGCAACTGCCGCCGCCGAGCCTCCAGAACTTCCTCCGGCAACTCTTGTTTTATCATGCGGATTTTTTGTAACGCCGAAGGCAGAATTTTCTGTTGACGCGCCCATGGTAAATTCATCTGTATTTGTTTTTCCTAAAATAACGGCGCCTTTCTCTTTTAGTTTTTTTATAACAGTTGCGTCGTACGGAGCAACATAATTTTCTAAAATTTTTGAACCCGCCGTGCATTTTTCCCCCTCAACCAAAATTGCATCTTTTATAGCGCAAGGAACTCCGGTTAATTCTGAAAAATTACCGGTGGCGATTTTTTTGTCAGCCTCATCTGCCTCGGCTAACGCCAGACCCTCTGTAATGATTAAAAAAGCATTCAAATCGCTTTTTTTAATTTTTTGCAAATAAGCTAAAGTCAGTTCTTTGCTTGAGAATTTTTTGTTTTTTAATCCCTCGTGGGTTTGCTTAATTGTTAGTTCTGTAAAGTTCATTACAAAATTGTCTTAACTTTTATATAATCATCTTTCTTATCGGGAACTGATGCAATTATTTTTTCAACCACTTCCCTCCTCTGCGGTATCGCTTCATCCCTTCTGAGCGCCGAATTTTCTGCGAAGACCCGTTCTCCGCCTGTTTTTATTTTAGGCGCCTTCTTCAGCCAATTAAAATAATCCAAAATCGCGGACAAATCTTTCTGCATTTTTGTTATCTCAATATCGGTTAACTCCAATCTTGCCAACTTCGCTATGCGCTTAACTTCATCTTTTGAAATCATTTAATTATAATAACAAATTATAGCGCTACCACGGCGACTCAACGTCCTCATCTTTTAACATTACTTCAGACAGGGTTTCTATATTTTCTAAAGCGATGCCCGCTCCCCGCACAACGGATGTTAACGGGTCGTCAATGATTTTACAGGGCATTTTTGTTTCCCGCGCAATCAACGTATCAAGCCCTCTTAACAACGACCCGCCGCCCGCTAAATAAATCCCGTTAGTCATTACATCGGCCAATAATTCCGGCGGAGTTTCCTCAATTGTTGTTTTTACCGCTGTAATTATTTGCTTTACTGATCTTTCTAACGCACGCTGAACGTCGTCATTAAAAATAACAACCTCCTCAGGCAATCCTGTTACCAAATTTCTACCGCGCATTGGCATTTCTTTTTTTTCTTTTAGGGGAAGCGCTGAACCGATATTTATTTTAATGGATTCTGCGGTCCGCTCGCCGATTAACAACTTGTATTCTTTTTGGGCAAATTGGATAATATCATCGTTGAGCTTGTCGCCGGCAACTCTTAAGGACTTGAAAACAACAATTCCTCCCAGCGAAATTATCGCAACTTCTGTGGTTCCTCCGCCAATGTCAACAACAAAATTTCCTCCCGCTTCCTGAATTGGAAGCTTCGCCCCGATAGCAGATGCCAACGGCTCCTCAATTAAAAAAACTGTTCTGGCTCCGGCATTTTTAGCGGCATCTCTGACTGCTTTTCTTTCAACTTCTGTAACTCCGCAGGGAATTCCGATAATTACTCTCGGCAGATATCCCATGCCGAATATTTTTTTGGTAGAAGCGGCCGCTTTTTCAATAAAATATTTTAACATCTGCTCGGTAACCTCAAAATCAGAAATGACGCCATTGACCAAGGGTCTTGTGGCTGTGATATAAGAAGGCGTTCTGCCAACCATTTTTTTTGCCTCCTCTCCAATGGCTAAAATTTGCCCGGACTTGTTATTTACCGCAACAACCGATGGCTCGTTAATAATTATCCCCCGATCTTTTACATAAACCAAAGAATTTGCAGTCCCTAAATCAATCGCCATATCAACCGATAAAAATGAAAAAAGTTTTTTAAACATAATAAATATTTACCTTTGCAAACTAGACTTTAAAAAGTCAGAAAACCTCGGAATATCAAACCTTATTGTTACAAAAATAGACAAGGAAATCAACAAAATAAAAAATACTACAGTTATGTTTTGTTCTATTTTTGCAGGAACGGGTTTTTTCATTATTTTTTCAACTGCCAAAAATATCAATTTCCCCCCGTCTAAAGCCGGGATAGGAAACAGATTGAATATTGCTACAAAAACTGAAATGGTTCCGATAAAATACAGAAAAAATCCGGGCCCATAATCAACTGCTCTCGCTAAAAATACTGTGATCCCCAACGGCCCAGCGAGTTCTGCTCCTTGGGGAACACCTTTTCCTGAAAACATATTTGCAAAAACGCCGTAAAGACTGGTAAAACCGTTTGCCGTGGTTTGCCACGTGTAAATCGCCCCCTGAATCGGAGCTTCGTACCACGGATATTTTTTAATAAACGTTGCCAGTCTCTCAAGCCCGATTCCAATTGCGCCTTGACCTACCTCGGGATTTACCCGCGGTGTTAAAAAAATATCAAGAGTTTTATTTTCTCTCCCAATTTTTAAATCAATTTTTTCGCCGGCATGCTGCTTTGTAAAATCTTGGAAATCCGCTATTTTTTTAAATCCCAACAACGAGTCGCCTGCCTTTAGTCCCGCTCTTTCTGCCGGCGAGTCAGACTCAACCGCAATAATTTTAACTTGCGCGCCTGCCACGCCCTGAATATCTTGATCTCCAATGGGAATATCCGCTCCCATAGCAAAAACTATTGAAAATAAAATAATAGAAGCGATCCAGAATGCAACAACTCCTCCAATAACAATAAGAACTCTTTTCCAAATTTTTAATCCTACAAAACTTCTATAATCATCTACCCCTCCTTCCTCTCCATAAATTCTGACAAACGCCCCCAATGGCAACCAATTTATTGAATAAATTGTTTCTCCGATTTTTTTGCCAAAAATTCTGGGCGGATATCCGATCCCGAATTCATCAACCCTGACGCCGAATTTTTTTGCGACAATAAAATGCCCGAATTCATGAATAACCATCAGGGCAATTAAACTAAAAAAGGCTATTACTAAGGTTAAAATTGAAGATATCATATTAAATAAGTTCGTTTTTCTTTTTTTCCACTAAATTTTTTATTTTTTCGTTATATTCGTCAATAAGTTTTTGAAGTTCGTCCTTGCCTCTGAATTTGTCGTCTTCTGAAATCTTCTTTTCTTTTTGCGCATCCTGAATTTTGTTCCACACGTCCTCTCTTTGGCGCCTTATTGTCTGTTTGCATTGCTCCGCCTTTTCGCCAAGAATTTTAGCCAAACCTTGCCTATATTCCTCTGTCAAAAGGGGCAGACTTAGCCTTATTACATTTTTGTCAACGGCCGAAGACATTCCGAGCCCTGATTGTGAAATTGCTTTTTGTATCGGCTCAACATACGAGATATCCCATGGCTGAATGACAATCTGGTTTGTTTGAGCCGTGGAGATGGCTCCCAATTGTTTTAGGGCAAATTTTGAACCAAAAGCATCTACGGTTATATCCTCAACTAATGCCGGCGATGCCCTTGATGTCCTAATTTTTGCAATTTCGCCGTCAAAAAACTTAAATGCTTTTTCAAACTCCGGTTTTGCTTTATCAATAAATTCTTTATAACTCATATTAAATTTCCATTAATAATATTTCTATCGCCAATTTTTGGTTGGCATTGGTAAAAAGCAATTTACTGCTTATATCTTCTGACACGTTTATTGCTTTTTTAATTTCGGTAAAAGAATACTTCAAAAAACCGACATCTTTCGGGTCTGACTGTTCTGCTCCGATTTTAACCATTAATAAATGCCTTAAATATTTCTGCAAAACTTCCACAATTTCACCGGCATCTTGCTTTTCAAAATCAATTAATTTTACATATTTAAATTTATCCGCAAAATTAGTTCCAACCACAGCAAGCAGACCCTTTAACAACTCTTGCTCTTTTACTGATTTTTCTGAATTTTCCGGCAAATTTTTGGGCTTAAAAAATTTAACTGTCTGGCATCGTGAAAAAATCGTCGGCAAAAGCATATCCGGCTTTGAGGAGATTAAAAATAAAACCGTTTCTCCTTTCGGTTCTTCAAGCGTTTTTAAAAAACAGCTCTGCGCTTCATGGTTCATCAAGTGCGCATTATCAATAATCACAATTTTGAAACCGCCATTATAAGATTTGTATGCCAAGAAATTTTGAACTTCCCTGATTTTTGCGATTGGTATTTCGGTCTCCCGCCCCTTTGGGGCGAGGCTCGCCTCGCCTTCTGGCGAGGCGGCAACAACCATCAAATCCGGAAACTTGTAGCCGATAAATCCGGCAAATTCTTTTGCAAATAATTTTTTACCGATTCCGTTTGCTCCAACAAATAAATACGCATGAGACAATTGCCCTGTTTCATATTTTCTCTTCAAAAAATTCCACTGTTTTTGGTGCCCAATTAGCATAAATTAAAATTACTTTTTGCTCATTACAACTTTTTTATATTCAGGCAAATGTTCAAGAACCAATCCTGTTCCTTTTATCACGCAAAACAACGGCTCCTCGGCAACGAAACAAGGAACTCCTGTGCTTTGAGCTACCAATTCGTTTATTTTCGGCAACAATGAGCCTCCTCCGGACATTATAATTCCTTTGTTCATTATATCAGCAGAAAGTTCAGGAGGAGTTTCAGACAAAACTATTTTGGCGGCTTGCACAATTTCCGTCAGCACGTCTGAAATCGCTTCGCAGACTTCGTTGTTTGATATTTTGATATTTCTCGGCAAGCCTAAAATCAAATCTCTGCCTTGAATTTCTAAAAATTTTAATTCTCTTTGCGGAAGAGCCGTGCCGACTTTAATTTTTATTTCCTCAGCTGACTGTGACCCTATGGCTAAATTATATTTTTTCTTTATATACTCAGCGATAGCTACATCTATTTTATCTCCGGCAACTCTTACAGAATGAACCGTTACTATTCCTCCCAAAGAAATTACTGCTACTTCAGAGGTTCCCCCTCCGATATTTATAATCATATGTCCGGAACACGAATTAATGGGTATTCCGGCTCCAATTGCCGCCAAAATGGGCTCTTTCGCCACAAAAGCCTGTTTCGCCCCAGCTGACATAGCCGCCTCAATAACTGCTCTTCTTTCCGTGCTTGTAATTCCCGCAGGCACAGACACCACCAATTCCGGCTTAAACAACCTGAAATTTTTAGTTGACCTTGTAATAAAATAACGCATCATTGCTTGCGTTACTCTATAGTCAGCAATAACTCCATCTTTTAACGGCCTGTAAACTTTTATATCTGCCGGCGTACGGCCTATCATTTCTTTTGCCGGCTCCCCCACTGCTAAAATTTTATTGTCAATTAACGAAACAGCAACAACCGACGGCTCATTCAAAACAATGCCCTTGCCCCGCACATGAACCAGTGAGTTGCAGGTTCCCAAATCAATTGCTATTTTAGTGTTAAACATAACTAATTTTAATTTATTTTACACGCCTTATATCTGCTCCAATTTTTTGCAATCTTTCTTCAATTTTTTCATATCCCCTGTCCACCTGATACGCATTATTTATTGTCGTAGTCCCCTGCGCTATCAAGCCGGCAATAATTAGCGCGGCCCCGGCCCTTAAATCCAAACTTGGCACTTCAATCCCCCTTAAATGCGTCGGACCATTGATAATTGCCCTGTGTGGATCGCAAAAAATTATATCTGCTCCCATTTTATTTAATTCTTCCAAATATTTCAACCTGCCCTCATAAAGCGGATCGTGAATTAAGGTTCCGCCTTTTGTCTGCGTTGCCAAAACCCCAAATATGGGTTGCAAGTCCGGCTGTATTCCAGGATATGGCATGCTTTGAATTTTGGTTATTATGAGTTTTGGCGACAAAAGAACCCTTACTGAATTATTATCAACAAATTCAAAATTAGCGCCGAAACTTTTTAATTTTTTAAAAAAAAGCGTTAAATGACCCAGTTCAACATTTTTTACTAAAACCTCTCCTTTTGTTGCCAAAGCCAAAAGAATAAACGTGCCGGCCTCAATTGGGTCAGAAACAATTTGATGGGTAAAACCTTTTAATTTTTCCGATCCCTTAATTTCAAAAATATGCGGGCCTGCTATTTTTATTTTGGCTCCCATTTTTTTTAAAACTTTTGCCACTTCCTGGACCTGATAATCCTGGTCGGCAATTTTTAAAATTGTTTTTTTATTTAAACCGGCGGCAAACAGTAAAACATTTTCTGTTGCTGTGACTGAAAATTCATCCAGAATAATTTCCTGCGTTTTTTCCGATTTTCCTATTTTAGCAAAATTATAAAATTTTCCACTGTGTTTGATGCCAACTCCCATTTGTAAAAATACGTCGAAATGAGTATCCAATGGCCTTGCTCCGATAATGCATCCGCCGGGAGTTGCAGTTTTAAAATTATCAAACCTTGCCAGTAAAACTCCCCACAACAGAACAGATCCTCTAAAATGGCCGATGATATCGTGAGGAAATTTTTTGGGATCAATATTCTTGCAGGTTATTTTTATTTTATTCGCGCCTAACCATTCAACATCTGCTCCCATTTTTTCCAAAATGCCGATCATTTTTAAAACATCTTCCACTAATGGGATATTTCCGATAACGCAGGGTTCTTTTGTAAGCATTGTTGCAACCAAAACCGGAAAGGCCGCATTTTTCGAGCCCATAACCTCAATCGTCCCCTGCAATCTTCTTCCACCGTTTATAACAAATTTTTCATTCATTAAATTGTTTGTATGTTTCATATTATCTCAAAAATTCACTATTGGCAAGTGCGCATTTTTTAGTGTATAATTTCTATAATATGGCAAAAAAAATATCGAACAAAATATTGATTGGACTAACCGGCGAAAAACCGGACGATTTGCTGTTAAAAATTAGCAAAAATTAAAAATAATCCGTTGGTTCATATACGGCACGATATGGAAAAAACTGAACTGGAATTTTTGAGAAAAAAATTTAAAACAAAATATTTCACCATTCATGAGGAAAATTTTGTCAGAGACGATATAAAAAAATGGAAGGGACTCTACAAAAATTTATATCTTGAAATGAATTTTGACAATTTTGTTTCAAAAAAAGTTAAAATAGAAAAAATCGGAGGATTTTGCGTGGATTTGGCGCATTTTAAAGTTGGAATGGAAAAATTAAGTAAAGATTTTGAATATGTTTTTGAAAAGAAAAATTTAAAAAAATATTTTGACTGTAATCACTTAAACGGCTGGAACCTTAAAACAAATTGCGATATGCACACAATTGAGAACTTGAATAACTTTGATTATTTAAAAACTCTGCCAAAATTTTTATTTGGAAAATGCATTGCCATTGAAGTCAGAAATAGTATCAAAGACCAGATTGAATTTAAAAAATATCTCTCTAAAATTTTATAATAAAAAAAAGACGAGGTTCGGATGTACCGACACTCGTCTGTCTGCTGATGCAGACCGTTTTACGGAAACTTAATTCCATGTATCACGCATGGGCTCGTTTGGCGAACTCGACTAGCTTTTCAGCCAAATCCACCACGCGAGCGCGCACCGATTCCAGTTTGTCGAGGAATGGCGCGGTTTTCTTTTCCATGGCACATTGGCATTCCCATAAACTGAGAGACAATGCGGCCGCCGCGAATGCGTCGGGAATCGCAGTCAATTTCTCCAAGATGTGCGACTTCCAAAAGTTTGCCGCGGCTCTATGGTGCCAGTTTGACACCTCTCCGTAATGAGCTAAGGCAACCTCAATCAGACCGAGCGAAAACGTCAAGTCGCGTCGGTTGCACGCCTTGTCGAGGAAAAACCGCGCGCAGTTGTGCAGAAGGTTTGCCAACGACACGTCGTGTTTGCTGACGTCGGCGCCTTCGGCAAAACTTTCCGCCATCCTCCAGACTTGCTCGTGCTCAACGACACTATCGGGCATTCTTGCGCGAATTACGAGTGCATTGCTGGCGTTGATATTTCCGATTAAATGCTCACGCACCAGCGCAAGGAACTTAACGTCATCCTCGTAGCCTTTGGCATAAGCAAACACATAGGCGTGGCATTCACATGCACGCTGGTTGTCTCCAGCGCCAGCGATTTCTATCAACGCCTCGTCGTACTCCTTGCGCCGATAGGCACACCAGGCAAGAATCGCGTGCAATGCTTGCTTGATCGACAAACTGGCCACCATGGAAAGCTCGTTTGTGGCCACCGCTTCAGCGACTTCAATCTTTCCCTGTAAATACAGTTCCCAAATTTCTTCTGTTGTCAATTTACTGCTCCTTCACAAAAAAAGACATGACCGTACTGTTCAAGATACACATGTATAATAATCTAAAAATTTTACATTGTCAATAGTGCGGTAAGAGTTAGTTTATGTTATATATAGAGAATGTCAAAGCAAATTCGCTTCATTATACTAATTGTTTCCGTGGTCATGTTTTTTTCTATAACTCCGATTATTATCGGCCATTCTTTGGGTTACAGAATAGATTTTGATCAAAAAAAAATAGTTGCAACCGGAGGAATTTATTTACGGGTGTGGCCTAGCCCAGCCGAGGTTTATATTGACTCAAAACCGATTATGAAAACCAACATAATAACAAACTCTGCATTTATGCAAAACTTGCTTCCCAAAAACCACACAGTTTTGATAAAAAAGAACGGTTACTTTGACTACCAAAAAACATTGCCGGTAAAAGAAAAAGAAGTTACAAAATTAGAACACGTCCTTTTGATTAAAAAAGATATTAAATTTGAAACCTTGGCAGACCTGCCTGCGCAGGCAGGTAAAACCCGATCCCCTTTTGCAAAACAGGAACGATTCATTTTAAAAAATAACAACCTTTATGACAGTAACTCCGGAAAAAATGTTTTAATAATAAAAAATGTCATAGCTTTTGATACATATCAAAATAATATATATTGGATTGGAAAAGACAACCTGCTTTATACGTCGGATTTTTCCGAAAAAACAAAAACCAAAATTTTGGATTCATTCTACTCGCCCGTTAAAAGCATTAAAATTTCCCCGGACCACACAAAAATACTTTTTTATAATGACTACGAAATTTTATTTGCCTATTTAAACTCGCCAAATTCCGAAAAAACATTTTTGAATAGATTTTCGGAAAAAATCGGCGATTGCCTTTGGTTAAACAGCGACTATGTTATATTCACTCAAGCAGGTAAAATAAAAATTTCCGAAATTGATAACAAAAATGAAATTAACATGGTTGAACTGCCGGATGAAATTTTAATAGACGAACAAACTGTTGATATTAAAAACTCTAAAATATATTTTAGCCAGACAGACAAAAAACTTTACATCTTAACTGCAGATAATTTATTGCTTTCAGAGCAAATGATTCAGTGATAACTTTTGCCAACAAAAATGGGGCGCTTGCCCCATTTTTGTTTTATACTTATGTTTTTGAAAATTCTTCTATTTTTTTCTTAAAATCTTCCCAGCTTATTTCGTCTCCGTTGGCTGTCTTGCATATGTCTTTAAATGCGCAATAACTGCATTGCCAATTGCGGGGATAATCCGCAAGCCGCGCGGGAATTTTGTTTGCCTCTATTTCTACTTTTAATCCGTAAAATTTATCTAAGAGAGATTTAACTAATGGTTCGTCATATTCCACAAAAAATTCTTTGATTTCCTGTTGGTCTTTGTCAATGTAAAGCAAAATGCCTTTTTTAATGTCAAAATAATGCATGTAAAGTTGAATTTGATAAACGTTTTCTTCTTTTGGTTGCGCAAGATTTCTGAAAATCATGCTATTCATGCTTTTAATATCAAGCACATAATTTTCGTTATTGATGCATAAAATTGCATCTGCTCTTCCCGAAATTATTTCCTGGGAAGGAATTGGAATTTCTGTGGTAACTCCCAGCCTTAAACGGTATAAAATGTTAAAGATATTTCTATGTATGTTTTCTCCGTGCTCAAATATGCGCATAATCCTCGCCTGCACCGGTTCCCTCGGCGCATTTTTAAACCTAAAAAAAACAGCGCGAGAACACTTGCCGGCATCTGTAATATAAAACCGCGTCTGCTCTTTATTTTTCTGATTCTCTAAATAAAACTGGTCTATAAGTTCTTTTAGCATAAAATAATTTTATTTTATTTCCCAAAAAATAGCAAGAGCAGAGCAACTCAAAAGTCGCCCTGCGGCGACTTTTAAAATTTTTATCTCTTTGCCCACTGAGGAGCGCGGCGGGCTCTGAGAAGTCCGAATTTTTTTCTTTCTCTCATTCTTGGGTCGCGGGTTAAAAATCCGGCTTTTCTCAATCTTTTTCTAAAATTTTGATTAAAATCAACCAGAACTCTTGCTGTTCCGTGCCTTACTGCTTCTGCTTGAGCATGTCGGCCTCCGCCCTCAACCTTTACCGTTACTCTGAATTTATCAAAACATTTCATTTTTTTCATTGAGGAAACAGCCGTTTCCTGGTCTTCTGGTAAAATAAAATATTGCTGATATGGTTTATTATTTACAATAAATTCTTTTTCTCCTTTTGTAAAAAGCCTCACGCGGGCTACCGCTGTTTTTCTTCTTCCAATTGCTTCAAAATAACGATCAGGTTTTCCGGCATCTTCTTTTATTTTTTTTGCAATTTCTCTTGAAATCTCTTCGTCTCCCACATCTTCCCCGCCGCTAATGTCCTGTTCAACAATAGGGGTAAATTTTGTTTCTTCGGGAACTTCAACAACCAGAGTTTTTTCATCCTCTTCTTTCACCACGGCATTGGCGATGGCTGATTTATCTTCTGATTTTTTTGTTATTTTTTTGATTTTTTTTCCAGGCATATTATTGCTGATTTTCATTCAAACTTTAATCTTTTAATCTGAACCGCTCTTAGTTTATTCTTTGGCAACATACCCATAATTGCTTTTCTCAAAACTTCTTTGGGGCCTCTTCTAGCTAAAAATTCTTTCAAAGTAGCTTGTTTCATATTTCCCAAATATCCAGTAAAGTGGAAATAATTTTTATTTTCCAATTTATTGCCTGTATATTTAATTTTTTCCACGTTTTTTATAATAACAATATCTCCCATTTCTTTATATGCTTCAAAATTTGGCTTGTTTTTTCCTCGCAACAAAATAGAAACCTCGACAGCTAATCTGCCCAAACTTTTCCCATCTGCGTCTATTATATGTGTTTCTCGTTTAATTGTTTCCATATGAACTTAGAGATTTACTTTACCAATTCTATTATCACCATCTTTGCCCCGTCCGAATGGCGAGGTCCAAGTTTTATAATTCTTGTATATCCCCCATGCCTCTCCTGATATCTGGGCGCAATTTCATCTACTAACTTTTTAACCGTTATTATAGCCAAATCTCTTGATAGTATTCTTCTGGAAAAAAGGTTATTCTTTTTTGCCTTTGTAATAAACTTTTCCGCAACCGACCTTAACTCTTTCGCTTTTGCCTCCGTGGTTTTAATTTTTTCGTGTAAAAAAAGACTGGTGGCTAAGGTTCGCAATAGCGCCTTTCTCTGGCTTTTAGGCCTTGATAACATTCTTCCTTTATTCAACTTACGCATATTATTCTCCTGATTTTAACTCAAATCCTAATTTTTTAATTTTTCTTTTTACTTCAGACATTGCTTTATCCCCCATTCCTTCTAATTCTGATAACGTTTTTTCAGATTTTTTCAAAATGCCTCCAATTGTTTTTATATTGTTTTTTAACAAAGCATTAAGGGTTCTGCCCGTAAGATTTAAATTTTCCACACTGGTTTGCGTCGCATCGCCCTCAATTTTTGCTTCCGATTTTTTTGCCGCCTTTTCTTCTTCCTGCTTTCCGGACTTGCCTTCAAAAATTATATTAAAATGCTTTATAAGTATTTCACATGCCTCAAAAAATGCTTCTTCTGACGTAATAGTGCCGTCGGTTTCTATCTCCAGGCTTAGTTTATCAAAATCTGTCCTGTCGCCCACGCGCATATTTTCAACCTGAAAGTTGACATTTCTAATCGGCGTAAAAATAGCATCGGTAGCTATTGCGCCTATCTCCGATTTTTTGGCGCCGGCTGTTACGTTTTTTCTTTGCTCTTTTGGTTCGTATCCGATTCCCTTTTCAATTTGGAGCTCTATCTCCAATTCCGTTTTTTTATCGGTTATTGTGGCAATATGAATATCCGGGTTTACGAGTTTTACTTGCGAGGAAGTCTCAAAATCGGAACCCTTTATTTCTTTTTCTCCTTTTACTTTTAATATAACTTTTTGAACATCGCCCTCATAAATTTTAAATCTTAACTTTTTCAAATTTAAAAGTATCATTATAGTGTCTTCCAAAACACCCGGCATTGTAGAAAATTCATGTGAAGCTCCTTTAATTTTTACTTGAGTTATTGAGGCTCCGCCGAGCGAAGACAGCAAAACGCGTCTTAAAGCATTTCCAATAGTAACTCCGTAGCCCGGATAAAGGCCTTCAACTTCAAAAACCGCTTGGTTTTTCTTCTTTTGAATTATTTTTGGAGCTAACGGAAGAGGTATCATGTTTTTGATGTTTAATTTTATTTTTAGCGGAGCGATTATTATCGTGAATAAAACTCGAATATTAGTGGAATTTCTGCAGGCGGCTTAACTTCCTCTAAATTGGGTTCGCCGACAGATTTGCCCTCAAATTTTCCCCTATCAAGATTTAGCCACAACGGAGCTTCTTTTCTTTTTAGTTGCGTTTGTAATTCCTTAAAAATGGGTTTTTTCTTTTTTGATTCCTTGATAGATATAATGTCGCCTTTTTTTACATTGAAGGAAGGGATGTTCACGGGCTTGCCGTTTACCAAAAAATAACCGTGCGAAACAAGCTGTCTGGCGTGTATTCTGGAATTTACAAAACCCAGGCGGAAAATAACATTATCTAATCTGCTTTCTAATTTTTTTATAAGCTCATTTGACACATTTTCCACCTTACCCATTTTTGCCAGGGTTTCTTTTACATATTTCTTAAACTGCCGTTCGGAAAGACCATACCATTTTTTTAATGTCTGCTTTTCATACAAAGATTTTTTATATTCAGACGGGCTTCCTCCTCTTCTTTTTTTCTGGGGACCTGGAGCATAAGCTCGTCTTACCATAGCGCATTTTTGCGAAAGACAACGATCGCCCTTTAAAAAGAGTTTTTGCCCTAAACGTCTGCAAGTTTTACACTGGTCGTATATCATGATTTTACACTCTACGCACTTTTCTTAATCGGCAACCGTTGTGCGGAACCGGAGTTATGTCTTTTATGCAAACTATATTTAAACCTTGCGCAACTAACGTTCTGATGCTGGATTCCCTTCCGGAGCCAATCCCTCTTATCAAAACCTCCACTTTTTCTACTGCTAATTTTTTACAGATGTTAGCTATGGCTTCCGCAACCCTTGACGCCGCAAAAGAAGTTGCTTTTTTTGTTCCCTTAAAACCAACAGAACCGGCCGATTTCCATGCCAAAACTTGCCCCTTTGAATTAGTAAGAGTTATTATCGTGTTGTTATAAGAAGAAGAAACGTATATTTTACCTTCTAAAACTCCGCCTGATGCCGGCTTTGTTTTTGTTTCTTTTCTTAAAGATGCTTCAACTTTTTCTTTCTCCTTTATTAAATCCTCTTGATTTGTTTCTATTATATGTTTTTTCCCCATAGCTTTTTACTTCGTAAAAAGAAACTCGAAATTCGAATTTCGAAATTCGAAACTTTTGGATTTGTTTCGGATTAGAACCGCTCGACTTTGCTCGCTGTAATTCTGCGGAATTAAGTCGGATTTCGTGTTTCGGATTTCATTATGTTGGCGCTGCCGCCGGTTTGCGTCCCGACCCCATTGTTTTTCTCACATTGCCCCTTACTGTTCGGTTATTTGTTTTAGTTCTCTGTCCTCTAACCGGCAACCCTTTAATGTGCCTTAACCCGCGCCATGCTCCGATATCCTTTAACCTTTTGACGTTAATCATGACCTGCCTTCTCAGGTCTCCTTCAATTTTATATTTTTTTTCAATTAAATCTTTTAAATCATTGACTTCTTTTTGGGTCAAATCCGATGATTTTTTATTTATATCAATAGCCACCTCTTTTAAAATTTTTTTACTTAAAGGCCTGCCTATACCGTAAATATAGGTCAACGCTATTTCTATTCTTTTATTTTCGGGTATATTTACCCCTGCTATTCTTGGCATAAATTTTATCCTTGCCTTTGTTTATGTTTTGGATTCTTTTTGCAGATAACATAAATCCGCCCCTCTCTTCTGACAATTTTACAATCGTTGCAAATTTTTCTAATAGATGGCCTGACTTTCATTTAGGTAAGAAAAAATATAAAATATAAAAACATAAAAATCTAAAAATTTTAGGTTTTTATGTTTTTAATTTTTTATTTGAGTCTGTACACTATTCTTCCTTTCGATTCGTCATACGGTGTCATTTCCAACGTAACTCTATCACCTGGCAAAATTGTAATTCTGTTCATTCTCATTTTGCCGGAAAGAAAACCCATAACTTCTCTTTTGTCGCTTAATACTACCTTAAAAAAGGCGTTTGGTAAAGCCTCTATAACTCTACCCTCAACCCTTATGGTTTTTTTAGAGTCCTGTTGGCTATTTTGATCGTTATTTAAATTCATCGATTATACAAGCAATATTAGCAAATTATTGATCAAAGGTCAAGCCCCTATTCAAATTTGAGCTCAACATTGATTATTTTTTGGCTTCTTGGAGCTTTTGTTACCCAGAACGGCCAAAGATTAACTTTGACTTTAGAAACTTGGTCGCCAAAATTATTATTGATAGAATCGTTTATCTGGCTTGCCGTCATACCACCGAACGAAGATATTAAGGAATTTTTATCAATGTTTTGATAAATTTTATATGAAAAATCTAGATCTAAAATTATTTTACCGCCCTGGATATCCACGCTTTTAGAATTGTAACTTATACTGTAACTTTTTTCCAATAACGTTTTTGAATCCGGCATTTGGAAAACAACGTAGTCTTTGGCAAATTTATCTATGTCAGATTTTTTAAAAATCAAAGCGCGGGCTACAACTTTTGTTCTATAAGTAAAACCGTCTGCA
>LBSQ01000018.1:13139-20481 GCA_000992015.1 Parcubacteria group bacterium GW2011_GWA2_37_10 | reverse complement strand
ATTGTCTTGCCTGATATTCCTATTCCTAAAGATGTGGTGAGCATGGCTGATAAACTTACTGTTCCTCCTTGAACAATGGTTGTCGGATTCATATTGAATACGGTTGTGGTGTTTATCTGCGATGAATTAACTGTAACAGTAGCACTAGCCGGGACTGTCTGGCCTCCTGAGGTTACTGCTACCACGGTCGTATAATCGCCTGCTGACATAAAAGATGTTTGGCAGGTTTGGCTGACTCCCGAGCAATCGCCTGCCCAGACATATGAATAAGTTCCTGTTCCTCCTGAAACAGCGGCTGAGAAAGTTATTGTTTGTCCGGTAGTAGCCGGGTTTGGCGAAGCCGCAGCTGAAACAATCAAGGGTGGAGGGGCATCCACTGTAACTGTTACGGCATAATCTTGTGTTGAATTGTCGGCGGCAGTAACTTTGTATGTTTGAGGAATTATTGTAAAATCATGAGCCGTTCCGCTGGGCGGATTAACTGAAACTCCTGTTATTGCGATTGTCGGAACAAGCGCGGCAACAGAGGTTCCGAAAGGAACCGTCAGCGCGATTGTGTGGTTAGTTTCATTGATTACTCCCATGACAGCTGGGCTTAGTCCGTTGAAGTTGAAAGCAGTGATTGCCTTGTCGCCACTTGTCACATTAAAACTCGTTATATTTATATATTGGTTTCCCTGCGCCATGCTGTTGTTGCTAAGACAATCTGTTGCTGAAATATCTACCAAATAAGTTCCGGGGGGCCACCCTGAAGTTTTTGTATAAATCGTTACCCAAGTATTAGCCATTGTTTCATCTGGGTTATTTGGATCTATATTCTGCATCGGAAGATCGGAAACAACCGAATTAATAGACGCTTTTGCAGAACAAACTCCGGAAATATCTGTTATTTCGGCAGTTATTATAACCGTGCCGCTCGCTTCATCAAGAGTAGCGTCTGCAGATAACAAGGTCGGATAAGAATACTCTCCGACAGAATATATTTCAAAACTAAAAGCAAATAAATTTTGAACCGTAATAATTCCAAAAAATGCAATTATTAAAATTAGCAAAAAATATTTTTTCATTATATTCCGGGTATATTAGTTTGAGTATAACACTTGCTGGGTATATTTTTGTCACATACTGTAATGTCTGCAGAATAAATTCCAGCGTCCAAACCGGATACAGTAGCAGTATAAGTTCCGTCGGAAAAAATTCCGCTAACTGGTAAAAGCGGAACGTTAGGGTTATCGTAATTGCTGCTATAAATATGGGCTGTAACGCTTTTTACGCCATGCCCGTGAGCGTTTATATCTGCTGAAATAAAAATATCATAACCGAACTCTTGGGTCTTAAAATTTATAAATGCGTTGTTTATATCCGGCAATGTGTTTTTTGTCTCGTCTTTTTGAACATCTAATTGAATCGCCCTTTTAACTTCATTAGCTCCGACTACGCCCGTATAAGAACCCTTAGAATAAATGCGAAGATTAGAAAATTTAACTGACGGGTTTATCGGCGACGTTATCTGGGAAACAACAGCTTTCACTGAATAAGTCTTTTTAGGCGAATCCGCTAAAATAGTGTTAAAAGTAATCGCGCAATCTTCGCAATTTTTAATATCGCAACCATCTGTGTCCGGCACAACACAATTCAAACATTCGTCGCTTGGACAAGCATTACATAAATTGCAAACTCCTCGCTTGCTTCCGGTAGCTCCCTCGGGTACTGCCTTCCTATCATAGTAAAGTGTTTTTTCCACTCCACTGTCAGCCGCATAAAAAGCAACGACAGAATCCCCAATGTTTCTTATAATTTTTATCTCGCTATATAAAATTATACTAATAGATAAAACCACTGCAAGAATTATTACAAGAATAAAAAAAGTTATAATAAGTGAAACGCCTTTTTCCGAACTATTGAAAATTGATAATTGGAAATTCATTGAAAATTGAAAATTGATAATTGGAAATTATTTATTCAGATCTCTCTGCGACACCGTTGTTTGTGCTTTTGTCGAGGGCTGATTATTGTCTCCTCTAATTTTAACATCTAAAGAAACTGTTACTCTCGGCTGTTGGCCTTCGCCGCAGTCTGCGGATGGCGCGAATTTGCAGTCCTGATTGCCGGGCTCATAGCCATTAACGCTAAAACTCAAAGAATTTATATTAAGATTGGTCGACGAAACTGGGACTGATGGCTCGCCATTTTTTATTTCCCTTATAACCGGGCTTTGAGCATCGTCTAAATAAAATTCCTGGCAAACGTTATTATCTGATTGATTTACAAATTTTATTCCTTTCCATATTCCAAGTTGATTGTCGTAGCGCGTAAGTTGATAAACATAACCTGGGTTTCCTTGATCATCTTTTATGCAATCGCCGACCCAATCTTTTCCCGCCATTCTTAAACCTTTTGTCATATACTCAATAAAATAACTTGTTTGGTTCAAAAGCTCTTGCCGAGCTAAAATTATTCTTTGGTGAGAAACAATAGAAATAAAAATAGCCATTGCGGTTGCCATAATAAGCAAAAACACAGCCATAACCACTATAAGCTCAATAAGAGTGAAGCCCTTATTTCGCTTATAATTTGAAATTTGAAATTTGGTTGCTTGCTCCCCGTAGGGTTCATTTAAAATCAATTTATTGTAAATTATGAATTGAAAATTCGTTGCTAGTACCAATTATATAAATAATCTTCTGTTGTAATGCTTCCATACTTTTTCTCAAAATTAAATATTGTTGCCTTTTCATCCCAAAAAACCGTAACAGCAACCTTCAAAATATATGTTTCGCCGTTAACATCAGTAATTGGAGTAACCGTAATTTCTCTGGTAAATTTTGTTTTATTCGGATTGCTTAAATCATAGTAATAAAAACCCTTCGGGCTTATCGCCTTCGCCATGCTGGTGAGCGGCACGCACTTTCTTCCCGATACCGACCCATTTCTGTTGGGCCACAAGACACTGGCCGTAAACCTGTCTGACATTTGAGCTGTTGCAACAACCATAATTGAAAAGCCGTTATAAACTCCGATAACAGCAACAGTCAAAACAAAAAGCGAAATCACCAATTCAATCATTGTAAGCCCTGCAGATTTTTTAAAATTTGAATGTTTCATTATTTCTTGCTTCTATTAGCCCGGACTTCCATATATAAACTGTTCTTGTGTTTATTGAATTTTCCGGATCCGATTCTAAACCGAATATAATCCCCGCCCTATTAGCTGTTGCGCTTAAATTAGATATAGATATTGCGGGATTTGGCGGATTAAAATTTATGCTTACATAATTATTATCAATCATATACAAATCTTTTATATACACTCCTGGCGCATCTTTATTAAGGTCGATTGTATTTACGGTATAGTCTTCCGCTTCCGAAGTATAACGAGCGTTATCATCTAAATCAGCATATATTTTATATTCCTTATTGTTGCCATTATTGCCACGGTTATCTATATATATGCCATAACCCTTCACACTTATTATTGTTCCATCCGGTTTTTTAATTTCTTCACCGGACAGAGCCATATCTTGGGCCTTTCTTAAATCCTGAGCAAATTTATAAGTTGCCCTTGAAAGGGCGAATTGCCTTTGAATTTTCGGAAAATCTGAAACCAAAATTGTCAAAAGCGCGGCAATGATAAAAATTACCACTAAAATTTCAACCAAGGTTATTCCTTTTTCGCTCATAAATTAGACAATTTTAGATACCAATTTATTATTGCGCTTCCCCAAAATATCGCTATAAAAGTTCCTGCAATCAAAAATGGGCCAAAAGGTATTTCGCTTTTCAAACCTTTCTTATACTTGCCCTGAGCCGCGCCGAAGGGAAAAACCATCAATATTACTCCTATTATAGCACCAAAAAAGAAAGCTAAAAACAAACCGACGAGAATATTCGGAAAACCCAAAACAAGACCCATCAAAACAGCTAATTTTACATCTCCAAAGCCCATTGCCGCCCCCCTCGAGAACAGAAAGATTGCTAAGAAAAAGCCAGAACCAATTATTATTGCGTAAAAATAATTAAGCAAGAGGGCGGAATTTTCAATTTTCAATTTCCAATTTTCAATCAAGCCCCAATTTAAAATTAAAAATTCTAAAATACGGTATAAAAATGCAATTACAATCGCGGGAAACAAAACTTTGTCAGGAATTAAATAATGTTTTAAATCGTAGACAAAAATTATAATCAACGCGCTGGAAACATAAAACAGAAAAAATAAATTGAAAAATTGAATAATTAAAAATTCATTGAAAATTGAAAAGAACCCTACGGGGAGCAAGCAATGAAAATTGAAAATTATCAAAAATATCAGCCCCGTTGCAACTTCTACCAGCGGGTATTGAACAGATATTTTCTTTTTACAATATCTGCATTTGCCCTTTAAAAATAAAAAACTGAAAACGGGAATTAAATCCAGCCATCTTAAAGTGTGTTTGCAATGAGGGCAAAAAGAGCGGCCATTTAAACTTTTTTTCTGTTCTAATCTACAAATAACGCAATTCAAAAAACTGCCAATGCAGAGACCGAATATAAATACAAATAATCCAATTAAAAAATTCATTAACATTAAATCATTATATTGTTACGCTAATTATGCCAAAAACAGAGCCTGTTACAGCTCTCGGTCTTTTTATTCAAATTGTCTGTCTAAAAATTTTTTTGAGCTTTTTGTGAAATATTTTTTAATTTCTTTTAAAATGTCTTTTTTTCTTTTCTCATTTTTTACAATCAAAAAAGGCATTAGATTGTCTAGTTTTTCAAAACTTTTAAACGACTCGCTCCAAAAATTACCTTCTGAAAATTTTACTCCAAATTTTTTTTCAACAAGTTTTAACAATTTCTGCGGAGTAAATCTTTTTTTATTTATCAAAAAATATATATCAAAAAGATCTTTTACGTCGTTTCTGTCAAAAAAAGCCATCGTTTTGTTTGCGGCTATGTCATCTAAGGAATCAATTAATATTCCTTCCAATTTTCTTCTTGGCTTTAATGCGGGAAAATTATAAAAAACAAACTCCAATCGCACGTTCTCTGAATTAGTTAAAAAAAATTCATATCTGTCAAAAATTTTCTTTCCCTCCACTTTTGATAATTTTAAAACAAATTTTAAATCATTGATAAATCCGATAACATCATCATAATTGAAAGAAGTTCCCGAAAAAAAGTCCAAGTCAACAGACAAACGATGTTTTAAATAAACAAAAGATAGCATTGTACCGCCTGTCCAGTAGAATTTCCCGTTCAAGTTGCTTTCCTTAAATAAATCCAACACTTTTTTTTGAATTGGGAATAGCTCCATTTTTATAGTTTTTTCCAAAAATAATATGCAAGCATTGCTCTTTTACCCGGATCCAACCGTTTTGTTAGGCGCAAAAAGTATTTTTTAACGATGTTTTTTTTCAAACCCCTATAGTCATCATAATTAATTTTTCTTTCTAAATACCAAAGCCACTGGCGGTCGGTTTTCGGCGCCCAATTATCTTTTATATCATAATCCCAAAATATTTTTTTATCTTGTTTCATTACCTGATTATAGCATAAAACCGAAATAACGCAATTCAAAAAACTGCCAATGCAGAGACCGAATATAAATACAAAAATATAAACAATTAAAACCATAAAATTTTACTAAACAATTTGGCAATAAAATAATTTAATTTATTTTATCATTTTTCCATGCAATAAAAAACACCTCAATCTAAAAAGTGTTTTTTTGTTTAGTTAATTGTTCTGCAAAAACTTTTTGATATAACCAATAAATTCTTCCAAATCGCTCAGATCTTCTTTTATAACCGATAAAAGTTCTTTCGGTTCAATCTTCCAATAAAGATGAACCAATCTGTTTCTGTAACCAGCCATTCCTTTTATTTTTTGGCTAAAATCTTTTGGCAAGACATTATAGTCAGCCAATGTTAAAATGACTTGCGTATAATCTTTCTTTTTTCCATTCTGGGGAATTCGCGATAAAATATGCGTTCCAATTATTAAAACCGCCTCAACGGCAATTCTTAAATGGTAAGCTGATAAGTTATAATTATCGCTGTCTTTTAAGAATTCTTCCAAATCCATTTTTTGAAATCTTTCTAATTCTAAAACAGCGTTTTTAATATCGCTTATCCTTTCAATTATTTTTTCTTTATTAAAATTTTCCTCTGCCATAAAATTATAATTTTTTTTATTTTGTGGGAAACTCCAAAACTCCTTTAAAATATTCGTCTATAAAATATTTACAATCTCTGTAATAATTAGCGGTTTTTTCCTGAAAGTTCATTGAATTTTCCATATTTTTTGAGTAAATCAATTGTCCGCCGTTAATAATTTTAAATTGAAAATGCAGCAAAACTTCGTCAACAAAAACTAAATCAATTTTCACTTTATCAAAACATTGCAACAAATCAGAAAAAATGTCGCCGTACAATTTTCCCCTCTGCTCTTCTTCCGGCAAACCTTTTGCAAATCTTACCCCAATATCAAGGTCGCTTTCTTCTCTGGCAAATCCAGAAATTCGCGAGCCGAACAAATAAATATCTGCCAAATCATATTTTTTTGCCGCTGATTTTAATTTTTTTTCGTTAAATTCAATCATATTTTTATTATATCAAAAAATTGAAAATTTACAATTCAATCTCAAAAAACTGCCGATGCAGAGACCGAATATAAATACAAAAATATAAACAATTAAAACCATAAAATTTTACTAAACAATTTGGCAATAAAATAATTTAACTTATTTTATCATTTTTCCTCAACAAAAAACACCCCACTTTAAAAGCGGGGTGTTTTGGGATAACACTAATTTCTACGGGCAGGCTGATACGGTAAACGCAAGAGAAGTACAACCAGTTTTTGTTGCGACTGTTGATTTTTTTCCGGTTGAATCAACACAAAAATAAGAATCTGTGTCTTTTAATTGACTACAAGCTGCCCATGCTGTATCGGTAGTGTCGGCATCCTTGCAGAAAGCTGTATCTCCAGCCACATCTCCATATGCGGTTTTTGCCGCTGTTATAGCGGCTGTAATGGTAGGATTAGCACAAACATCAGTTGCTCCCCCATCGATGGCTACTGCGGCGTTTGTTATTACACTGGCAAGGTTGCCTTGAATAGCTGCGTCTTTTCCCTTGTTAATGTATTTAGTCACGTTGACTAATACAATGGCGGCCAATACAGCGATAATAGCGATAACGACCAATAACTCAATGATTGTAAAACCTTTTTTACTTAAATTTTTATTCATTTTGTTAATTAAATTTTTTAATTTTAAATTTATAATTTATTTTTGATTTGCTTCTTTCAATTTTGATTTCGACCTTTTAATATTTCTATTTATTAGTGGCAATATCCTT
>LBSQ01000018.1:0-13090 GCA_000992015.1 Parcubacteria group bacterium GW2011_GWA2_37_10 | reverse complement strand
AAGGACTGCAATTAGTTATGGTTTGTCCGCCTATATCTTGTCTGCAAACAGAAATGTCAATTTCTTTTTTTATTCCTCTGCTATCAACGCAAAATGCTTTTTCGTTATTTACAAATTCTTGAGCGCAAGCGACCCAGGCATTTGCGCTTTCGTTGTAATGTTTTTCAGAAGTAATTTGGCTGAAAGAATTTTCAGCAACTTCACTGCTGAGAAAACCAATATAGCCGTTGTTATTATTATGATCGTACCAGACTTCGCCGGCCGGAATTAAAACAGATAAATTTCCCGCTATTGAACCGTCCTTGCTTCTGTTTATGTACTGGACAATGCTGAACAAAATAATTGCAGAAAGAACAGCAACAATAGATATGGTAACCAAAATCTCAATTAGTGTAAATCCGTTAGGCTTTTGCATTTCATTTATTATATTATAATCTTTTGCAAAAAACTGCGCAATACCTAAACTGTGAATAACTATTATATTGTTCCCAAAGCGCCGTAAAGCGGAGATAAAACAGAAATTGCCAACAAAGCCACCACTGCTCCCAAAAAAATTATTAAAATCGGCTCTAACATTGCGATAAAAGTATCTACTTCCCTTTTAACTTCTTTTTGGTAAAAATTCACCACCTCCATTAAATTCTTATCCAGTTTGCCCGTCTGCTCGCCAACCTCCACCATTTGCACTACAAACGGCGGAACATATTCTTGATGCTTTACCAAAACAGAACTTATTTTTTCGCCTTCGGAAACCCCCTCTTCTGTTTCCGAAACAATTTGTTTGTATATATAATTATCTATTGTGTCTTTGGTTATTTTTAAGGCGCTGTTTATTGAAAGCCCGGCCGAAATTAAAGTAGATAGGTTCTCTGTAAATCTTATCAAAAATATTTTTTTAAAAAATCCTCCGACAATCGGCAAAGTTAAAGAAAACTTATCATAAACCTGTCTGCCTTTCTCGGTTTTAAAATAATAAATTATAAAACCAGCCATAGCAAAAAACGAAAGCACGACAATCCAGCCATAGTGAGACAAAAAATCGTAAAAATTGAGCATCATCACGGTGAATATCGGCGGGTTTGTGGCAGTCTCTTTTATCAACTCAGAAATTCTAGGCATAACCACAAACATCACTATTGTAATTACCACTAAAAGAACGCTTATAACGAATATCGGATAAATCATAGCGCCCCGTATCTGCGATTCTATATCATGCTCTCTTTCCAAATGGTCTGCAAGATAATAAAAAGATTCGGAAATTTTTCCGGATGCTTCGCCGGTCTTTACCAAACTTACGTAAAATGCGCTGAAAACATCAGGATAATAATGAAAAGCGACAGAAAGAGAATTTCCCTCGTCAACTAATTGGGAAATTTTTATTATTTTTTCCTTAAAACCCTCTTTTGAGGTTTGCGCCGCTAAACCAGCCAAACTCTGGGTAACCGGAACGCGGCGTCATTTGTAATCTGATGAACCAAACACCAATCTGTTTCAGAAATCTGCAGCATATCAACCACGGTAGGTTCATTCATCTGGGAAAATTCGTTCACATTTGATAATTCGGAATTCAAAAGTTTTATCGCATTTTCGGAGGTGCGCTTTAACTTCAGAGGGATTGGAAGAAAAATCCATTGCGTTTTTTAAAGTTATTTCTTTTTTTCTGGCAAGGTCGGCTAAATATCTGTTCATGGAAATCATTCCTTCTTTTGAAGAAGTTTCTATAACAGCCGGTATTTCATGTATTTTGTTTTCTCTAATTAGGGTGGACGTTGCTGTATTCGCAAGCATCACTTCGCAAACCGGAATAAAACCTCCTTTAATTCTTGGGATTAATCTTTGGGAAACTATTCCCAAAAGCGAAGACGCCAATTCAAATCTGATCTGATTTTGCTGTTCGGCTGGAAAAACATCAACAACTCTGTGAATTGTTTCTGAAGCTGAATTTGTGTGCAAAGTTGCAAAAACCAAATGGCCGGTTTCAGCCGCCGTTATTGTTGTGGAAATTGTTTCCAAATCCCTCATTTCTCCCACCATAATAACGTCCGGATTCTGCCTGAATGTTGCCCGCAAAGCATTCGCAAAACTAAGCGTATCCAGCGAAACTTCTCTTTGCTCAATAATTGCTCTATCCGGTTTGTAGGTATATTCTATCGGGTCTTCAATCGTGATTACGTGAACCGACCTTGTGTGGTTTATTTCATCAATTAAGGCGGCTAATGTCGTTGTTTTTCCCTGCCCTGTGGCTCCGGTCATTAAAACAAGACCTTGGGGCCGCGAAACAAATTCATGCAACACCGGCGGAACATTAAGATCTTCTATTGTCCTTATTTCGTTTTGAATATATCTCATGGCAATGCTTATATTTCCTCTTTGAAAAAAAACATTTACCCTGAATCTTCCTTTGCCTTCAAACTGATATCCAAAATCAACTTCTTTCTGCTCAAGAAGCCTTTTTTTCTGGGGTTCTTGCATTATTGAAAAAGCCAGACCCTCGGAATCCTTTGGCGTAATCAGGGCTTCCTTGGAAAGCGGAATCAATTGCCCTATAATTCTTATATTCGGAACGTGGTTTACGGAAATAAGCAAGTCAGAGGCATTTTCCCGCACAACTGTATCTAAAAGTTTTTTAAAATTTTGCAAATAATCCATAAAATTATAATCCGAATAACATACGAATAAAATCCGAATGATCCGAATGTGATAAATTGTGTTACGCTAATTTATATTTAAAATTCTTTTTGGGTAAAGATATTTTTGCCTAAAATTTACAATTAACCCAAGTTCCTTTTTATATGAAGAGAGGTATCGTTTCATTTGGAAATAGTCCTCTTTTGTAATAAAATCTTTTGCCTTAAAATCTATTATTATTTTATCACATATGATAAAGTCCGGGATATTTCTCCTTTCTTTTTCTCCCACAAAAGATGGGGGCAGCGCTTTTTCGCGAACATATTGTATCTCGTTATTTTTTAATGATTCTTCAAAAGCATCAGAGTACTGTTTTTCATTTAAATTTCTTCCGATTTTATTATGTATACTAAAAAATATTCCGCTAAGCTTGTAAGAAAGTTCTGGGTATAATACATTGTCATTTATTATTCGCGGCATTCGGATGTCATTTGTAAATTCGAATTATATTTTATTTATATTCCTTCCACTGCTCCGGCTATCTCCTCAATGCTGGTTTCGCCTTTTAAAACTTTTAATATTCCTTCCTGTTCCATTGTAAGCATTCCTTGTTTTTGAGCTTGTTTTAAAATTAAGCTTTCCACCGGACTTCTCAAAATTAAATCTGCCAATTCGTTTGTCATATAAAATACCTCAAAAAGACCTGCTCTGCCCGAGTATCCTTTAAAATTACAATCTTCGCAACCTTTTGCCTGATATACGAAAATTTGGTCATCTAATTTAAGTTCTTTTTTAGCCGACAACGGCAAATTTTTAGTTTTTTCTAAAATATAACTTCTGACTTTTTCTGATGGCCTTGCTTTTATTTTGCATTTTTCACAGAGAACCCTGATTAATCTTTGAGAAATGGCTACGCGCAAAACAGACGGTATCAAAAACGGCCTTACGCCCATATCAATCAATCTTGGTATAACTCCGACAGAAGAATTGGTGTGCAGAGTAGACAAAACAATGTGGCCTGTTAAAGCGGCGTTCATAACCAAACCGGCGGTTTCTTCGTCTCTTATTTCTCCAACCATAATAATATTCGGGTCTTGCCTCAAAATGTGCCGGAGACCGCTGGCGAATGTGTATCCGATATCTGGCATTACCTGAGACTGGTTGACCCCAAAAATGGAATACTCTATCGGGTCCTCAACGGTAACAATATTAACGCCGTCTTTATTTAAAGCGCGCAAAAGCGCGTATTGCGTTGTTGTTTTTCCCGAACCTGTAGGACCTGTTGATAAAATAAGTCCAAAAGGTTTTTTTATTGCTTCAAGAACTATTTCAGAACTTCTGCCGTGCAAACCCAGTTGCTCAAAAGATTTTAACCCTTCTTTTTGGTCTAAAACTCTGATTTCCACTTTTTCGCCAAAAAGCGCCGGAAATGTGGAAACCCTAAAATCAATATCCTGATTATTTATTTTTGTTGAAAACCTGCCGTCCTGGGGCAATCTGTTTTCGTCAATTTTAAGGCCGGCTAAAATTTTGATTCTGGCAACTATAGATGGGTGAACACTCAAAGGCAAAAAAAGGCTTAGGTGCAGAATTCCGTCCTGCCTAAAACGGATATTCAATTTTTCTCTGCCGGGCTCTATGTGTATATCGGAAGCATTTCCCTCAATGGCGTGCCGTAAAATCACAAGCACCATTTTTATAATAGGCGCGTCATCTACCATTATTTTTGAAAAAGAAATTGCCTGGTCAATTAAAATGTCCTTTTTTTCTTTGCTTAATTCTCCTAAAGCTTTTTTTGTTTCTGATTTTAATGTTCTGTGCTGTTTTAACAAATTATTCAAATCAGTGAAAGTAATCAGAAAAATTTCATAAGTAAAGTTTTGCTGGCGGGCCAAAAACCTTAGGGCGTTTTGGGCTCCGGAATCTTCCGGATAAGCCATTCCTATTTCAACAACATTTTCCCGTTTTCCCATTGGAGCCATTTTATAGTTAGTAGCGGCTTCCTCGGGAATTAACTCTAAAACTTCTAAAGGAACTTTTTTCGCTTCAACTTTTTTTATGGGAAATTTAAAAATTTTACTCTTTAATTCAAACAAGGAATTTTCAGGATATATGTCTTTTTCCAAAATCAACTCTTCCTCGGTTTTGCCGGTTTTTTCTATTTCTTTCTGCAACTCGTCTCTTTTCTGCTCATTTATTATTCCATTTCCGAATAATTCTTGAATTAGTTTCATCAAAATTTATTTTATTTTTTTAATAAAAATTTTGAAATTAACCACCAGATTCCCACTACTGCGGCAGATACTGCCGAAGTTACTATTACAACAGTCTGGCTTAATACATTGCCTGCTGATTTCAACAAACTGGCTATATCTTTTAATATGCTAAACGGCGCAGAAGATGTTCCTCTATCTGGACACTGGGGGTTGTCAGCGTCTACATAGAACCACGCCCAGCCTGGATCTTCGTCGGTTGGACAGCACATTGCCCTTTTATTTTTACTATCAGAACCAAGGCACCAAACTTTTTCGTTCCTCGCCTGTGTAATTATACTGGCTTTGGCACATCCGCCTATTTTTTCTTTATTATATTTTGATATTTCAGAGCAGGAAAAATATACTGGCTTAATTGGGTTATCGGCTGTAATATTTATTGTCATTGTTGTAGGGGCGCAATAGGAGCTGACTACTTGATTGGCACTTACTGTAACTTTAGTCTCATGGTAATTTTTATTTATAAGCTGTTGCTGAATCGTTCTTGCACCAGCAATCATATCTTCGCTATTTTGGGCAACCGAACAAGCCGTATATTCGAAGCCAAGAACTTTGCAACTTTTCCCGTTGCATGATATGCATTTACTGACTCTTCCAAATAAGGGCTGACAGTCTGCGGAGCTTCCATGGTACCTGTACCAGTATCTTTCTGTTCTGCAATTGTTATCTTTAAAAAAGATTGCTTCTTCTTGTTCAGCATTTGGGTCTCCTTCAAGGGGCAAAAATAAATATTTTTCACACTTTAGGCTGGATTTTCCCATTTCGTAATTATATATAGTTCCAACAACAGCCGGAATACACTCCATTCTTTGTGGATAACCTATTATTTTCTGCCAAAGGCAGGCAAAATCTCCGTTGTCATCTTTTAGCCCATTGCAATCTTTTTTATTTTTAATTGTTTGACATATCTTTTGCTGTTCTGATGTAGGGGCATAAATACCAATGCAACAATTTTTTGGCGGCGGCTTAACGCATGTTTTTGTATCGCCGTCACAATACTTATTTACTTTTTCTTTTATGCAATTATCAATGCAATTAATATACCAACCGCAACCATTGTCCATTACAGCACCGCATTGCCCGGCGTAGTCTTTGCATGTTTTGGGCACACAGGTTTTACTGCATACGCCCTTCTCTTGGTCGCAAAACTTACCTTTTGTTGAATTAGCGCAATCAGAATTTTGTTTGCATTCTAAACAAACGCCGTTTTTGCATCCGTTAGGGCAATTTATTGGCGCGTTTTTAACATAGCCGTCAAACCCTCCTTTAATTGCGTATGTTAAATTTTGACAATAATATTCTGTTAATGTTTTATCGTCTGCGCATTTGTCTGTATATTTTTTACCCGACCTGTCGGTTACAGTTCCTTTTTTAAATTTATTTATATGATATAATCTATCTTCTGGGATTTTATTTGGCAAAGTATTTGGATATTGGTCTGTGTCTGTGCAAGTTTTATCGCATATATATTTTTCTGGTTGCGAAGATGCGTAGCAAACTCCGCTTGCGCAAAATGAACATGTATAACCACAATAACTTTTTTGCCCGCATGGCACAGGTTTGCCGTCGCTGCCTTTGTTACAACTTGCTGGGTCGCATTTAGCGCCGCCGCCTCCGCCACCGCAATCAGCGGGGCAGTTAGAAGAAGTTTCGGTTCCGTTGCAAACCCCGTCTCCGCACTTTGCTCCGCCTCCGCCGCCACAACTATTTACATCTTCACAGGGTCCATATTGGCCGTTTACGCAACGGGTAATACCTTGACAATTATTTGATATTGTGCAAACTTCGTTTTGAGTGCACGCAACAGCGCTCGCGCGAGGTATGTTTAAAACAAAACCAAATAGAAAAATAAGGGAAATAAAAATTGATAACATCAAGAACCTGTTATAACTTTTTTGATTTTCCATGCTTGTTTACTTATTTTGTTTTAGTATTTAAGGCTGGGGCGACAGATGGCTGGTAATACGGAGTAAAAGGATTTTCTCTTCCTATTTTTGCCTCTTCCAAAACTATCCCTGTCATCTGCATCCCAAGTAAAATTTTTCTCGCTTCTGCCTCTGAAACAGCTGTAATTATGCCTGATGTTTTTGATCCTTTATCTGTTATTGCCGCGTATTTGAATTGCAGGTCCATTTGCGCGGCGGGTTCTAAAATTTTAACTTGTTCTGATTCCAAAACTTGCAGATTAATATCTATTTTAGGTTTATTTAAAACTATCTGGTTTGGCGCGGGTTTTGGCTTTGACAAAAAAACGCCGAACGAAACAACAAGCAAAAACAATAAAAATAATATTGTTATTCCTGTGAAAAACATTCTTTGCCTTTGCTTAGGTGATATAAAAACTATAGCCATAAGTTTACATAGCGTAGCGATATTTTAGTATGAATATGTTTTTACTTCTAATTTAAACGGATAAGTTTGCAATATCTGGGCAGGGGCGGGATTTTTTGATTTGGTTCCCAACAACGTCGATGTTGCTTCGGCTTGCGCGGAAGATCCAAAAGAGATGCTTGCAACTTCAAACAATCTGGCGGATTTTTCCAAAGATGCCATAAAACTTTTAAGAGCCGCGTATCCGCCTAACAAATCTAAGGAAAAGGTAATTTCTTTGATATCAGTTTCCGGATTTATAGAAGAAGCCCTTGTCAAAAATAAACCTTTCATAATTAACCCGTTTTCAAGCCCTTTTTTCTGAAAAAAATAAACCAATGTGCCATAAGATACATTAGATGGTATTGCGCTGTCAATTTTATCAACGATATCTTTTTTAGCCATCAGTTGTTCATAAACATTTGCAACTTCAGAATAATACGCAAATTTTGCATCATAAGCGGCTTGCTTTTCGCCTATTTTCTGCTGAAAAACCTTAAATTGCTGATATTTCGGCGCAACCAAAAAGAATATCAAAAGCACAACGATAAAAAGCGCTACGGCTATGGTAATGGGGCGGTTAATTTCCATTTTGCGCATTTATGTTATTGATTAAACCTGATTTTTTAGCAGACCTTTTTTTGAAAAAGAAAAATGTTCCTAATATCGCAACAATGGCAACTGCAATTATTAAAATGACAACAACTGTGTTTGTTTTAGATTTTGTTGACCCTGCATTAACCGGCGCGCCGGCAATTACCGTAACTGTATAATTTTGCGCGGAGCCATCTTCCGCTGTAACTGTATAAACAACTTGATTAGTGAAATTTTGGGAGACATTGGAAGCCGGCGACACTGTGGCGGCTATAGAGGAACTTATTGAAGGCGACAAATTTATTACATTTGTCCCCTGCGGAACATTTAAAGTAATCGTGTGGTTTGTTTGGTTTATAACTCCGATAACTTCGGGGGTTAAAGGCAAATCAAAGGATGTAATTAATTTTTCAGCATTTCTATTTTCGCCCGCAGGGTTTACCGACACATTATTATTTTCCGTGATTGCCAAATTTTCTGCCGGTGGCGGCTGGATGTAATTAAATATTTTTGAATCCAGTAAAAGGCTTAAACTAAAATTAACTTTTCCCGAATCCCCAACACTGGAACCCAAAAGATTAACTTTTTTAACGAACTCATTTTTTTCAAAAGCCGCCGTCTGCCTGCTTAAAGCATCCATACTTTCCGCCTCGCCCGTAAGGTCAACCTTGTTTTGTTTTGTAGGCAGACTAAACCTTGAAAACCAAACATTGGGCAAAGTATCTTTTTCTAGAAAACCGAAGACATTTGATGCAAACTCGTGGTTATCTATCAACAATGCATAATCATTTATCTTTTTTTGATAGTTGAAAACTGTTTTTTCGTGGTCTTTTTGAACATCGGTTCCAACTGTTTCTATAGCCGCATCCAATTTTTTTATTTCTTTTTCCTGCAAATAAATTTTCGAAATAAAAATAAGATAGCAAAAAATTGCGGATATCAGTAAAGATATAACAAAATAAAAAACAACGTCCACCCACCAAATTTTTTTAGTTCTAAGTTGATAAAAAATGCTGAAATCCATTTTATTATTATATTATACACCAAAATGATTTTACAATCATCAGGTTTCCAGGCCCCCTAGCGCCGCTCCTACCGCCACTGAAAAACCTGGAGCAATTTTTTGTAAATCTTTCTCTAAAATCGGGGGGTATAAAAAATCAGAAAAACAGTTTGGGATTTCTACTTTCTTTTTTAAAATTTCTGCGAAATATTCTTTCAGCCCCGGCAAGTTGGCAGTTCCCCCGGTTAAATAAATTTCATCAACCTCTTTTTGCTCTCTTTGAAAAAAATCAATCAAAACTTTTTTTACCTCAAACACCAAAGGGTCAACTAAAAGATATAAAGTTTTTGCAATATTTTCTCCAGATGAAATTAAGCCTTGTTTATTTTTTATTTCTTCCGCTTCTGCAGTTGAGAGTCCTAAAATAGAAGATACAGCATAAGTTAATTGCCCGCCGGCGAAATCAAAACTATAACTTTTTTTCAAATTTCCTCTGTCAACTATGTTAATAGTGGTGCTCTGGGCCCCGATGTCTATTAAGCATATTGTTTTTTTCTTATCTTTTACCAGGGCTCTTGTTATTCCCAGAGCTTCAGCTTCTATGGCATAAAGCTCGAGCCCGGATTTTTCCGCCACTCGCTGGCACTCCTGGACAATCTGGTTGGGAACGGCAACTAAAAATATCTTTAACGGAGATTGATTATCTCCGGGCGTTCCTTTAATAATTCGCCAATCTAAAGTGGTTTCTGTAACCGGCAAAGGAATATATTGCGACGCATGATAATAAACCGCTTGAGGCACTTCTTTTGCCGTCATCGGAGGCAAGTCAAAAGAAACGCAAAAAGTAGAAAAATCCGGGACTGAAAAAATTGCGGCTTTTGTTTTAATTCTTGATTCATTCAAAATAGCCCTAATGGCTCTTGAAATAAAATAATCAGAAATCAAAAAATTGCCTTTTTCAATGCTTCTAAAAGAATCTTTGTAAAGCGACATTGATTTTATTTCGCCGTAATTTTCCAAAGTTTTTCCCTGTCCCCAGCGCGAAATCTCCACAATTTTAATTGCAGTAGTCCCGATATCAATACCCACCATTTTTTTAGGAAAAAACATCCTAAAAGGATTGGAGAATATATTCAGTTTTCCCAGAAAGCCAATATCCATACAAAAAATTCGCAACTTTTAAATAGTCTTCTTTTAGTATAAACTAAAAATAATGCAATATCACTGTGGATAACTGCCCCAGTTTTTGGCGGAGGAATTTTCAATTTTAAATTTTCAATTTTCAATGAATGATTTAATTTCTAAATTTTCAAAAACTAAATTATTTCTGCTTGAGTTGCTCTTTCCAAAATTTTGCTTGGGATGCCAGAAGGAAGGCTTTTATCTTTGCGAAGATTGCAGAGCAACTTTAGAAATATCCGAAAATAATTACTGCCTTTGCAGTCAAAATCACAAAGCTCTTGCGCCAAATTCAAAACTTGGAAAGTGCAATAGATGTTCGGACAAAAAACTTTCCGGGCTTTATTTTGCTCTTCCATTTAAAGACCCTTCGGCAGGCTCAGGGCAAGAAACTTATCTCACCAAAAAATTAGTTCATCAATTTAAATACGGACCGTATACAAAAAATCTGGCAAAAACACTTGCCAGTTTAATAATTGAACACCTTGTAATCACTCAAAAAAACACTGATGAAATTTGGAATAATGGCGTTTTGGTCCCGGTTCCGCTAGATAAAAAGAAGTTAAAAATACGGAATTATAATCAATCAGAAGAATTGGCAAAAGAACTTTCAAAAGTTCTGCAAATTCCCGTGGTTTCAGACATTTTAATAAAAACAAAAACCACAAAGCCTCAAATGGAATTATCAAAAGAACAAAGAGAGAAAAATCTTCTCGGCGCTTTTGCAATATCCTCGCCGTCATTGCGAGGAGCAGAAGCGACGAAGCAATCTCTCAAAAACAAAAAAGTTTTTTTAGTTGATGATGTTTATACCACCGGCTCCACAATGGAGGAATGCGCCCGCGTTCTGCGGACAGCGGGTGCCAAATCCGTTTGGGGAATAACCGTTGCAAGAGAAGAGTAAAGTTTGCCTTTAGACAATTTTCTCAACTGTTTGCCAGTCGCCATCAACCCACAGCAGAACAATTTCAACCGGAAAGCCAAAAGATTTTACTGTTTCTTCGGATTTTTTTAGGTGTTCAATTTGCTCTATTTTTTCCGTTGGATTTCCCGCGCAACCAAAATGCCCGACAATCGCCACAACTTTTGACCCGTGATGGTGGATAGAGATTTCAACTCTTTTTTTTATATTTTCAACCAACCCTTCGGCGTTCTCGGGACTAGACAGAATTTTATTTGGACCAGGTTCTGTAATCATATCAACATAATCAACGTTGTAATTTTCTTTAATATAGTTTTTTACAACGTCCTGCGTCCTGCCGTCCATGCAATTAATTGCGCATGCAAATTTATTTGTATTTTCCATTCCCATATTATTAAAATAGATAATTATTTACAGATTATATTCTATCAGAAATAGACAATTTATCAATTCCGGGGATATAATATACTTATTATGAAAGAAAGCCTAAGCATTGTTATCCCAACGTTTAACGAAGAAAAATTACTTCCCGCTTTATTAGAATCAATCAGAAAACAAAGCGGCGTTAAGGTTGAGGTAATTATATCTGATAACAACTCAACGGATAATACCCGTAAAATCGCTGATTCTTTTGGAGCAAAAGTGGTTGACGGCGGACTTCCGGCAAAAGCCAGAAATAACGGAGCGAAAATGGCCACTAATGATATTATTTTGTTTTTGGATGCAGACGTGATACTGCCGGCTCCGGATTTTTTGAAAAAAACTTTGCTTGAGTTTAGCAAAGACAACCTTGGAATAGCAACATGCGAATTTTATCCGATGTCAGAAAAAACCATCGACAAACTTTTTCATCAAGCGGCTAATTTTTATTTGAAAAAAACTCATACAATAATGCCCCATATTCCAGGTTTTTGCATTTTTGTGCGCAAAGATATCCATAAAAAAATTAACGGATTTGATGAAACAATTAAACTGGCTGAAGACCACGATTATGCCCAACGCTCCAGCCATGTTGCCAAGTTTGGTTTTTTGAAATCTTATCCGATTATTGTGTCCGTGAGAAGATTTGAACGCGATGGCCGGTTTAATATAGCGGCAAAATATGCCCTTTGCGAAGCTCACATTTTTTTAAATGGGCCGATAAGATCTGATATTTTCAAATATACTTTCGGATACCCAAAAAAATAAAACAATCCCCTTTACAGACCTATCTGCGGATTTCGTCACTCCGTAGGTCCACTTCGGCGGACCGAAGGCGGTGTGTTTTGGTCAAAATTCGAACTTTTTTTCAAAAAAATCCCGACTTTGATTTTTAGTTGCCCCGCCGCCAAAGGCGGCGGGGCGAGGCAAAAAACTCGTCGTGTATAAAATGGCGGAGGAGGTGGGGCTCGAACCCACAAGTGGCCGTAAGGCCACACAGTTTAGCAAACTGTTCTCGTAACCAATTTGAGTACTCCTCCAAATTATTTGTCTATTTTTTTAAAAAACGCCTCGTAGGTTCCAACAATCTCATTGAATAAAGAGAAGTCATAATATCTAACCGTACAAGTTCCCTTGTAGTCTCTCCTTTTCATTTTTGCCATTGGCTTTGTTATTGTCGGTTTTTGGAATTGATATTCCGGTATTTTGAGCAAATTACTCCAAAAAGAGGTTATATCCTTTTTATCATGCGTAGTATGCAATTGCAAATGAACCCTGAATTTTTCTTCCTTAGTTTTAACGCCGTTTTCTTTTAGTTGTCTAACTTTTTTAACTGTATCTTGTTTATAAAACTTCATTATTTTATTATACTAAAATTGCAAAGGATCGTAAAACCTTTCTACAATATTTGATAAATACTGTTTTTTATGATAATATATTATTGGAGGAATCGCATAGTGGCTATTGCACCGGTCTTGAAAACCGGAACCCAGCAATGGGTTCGTGGGTTCGAGTCCCACTTCCTCCGCCACGCCCTCGTAGTTCAACGGATAGAACATAGGTTTTCTAAACCTAGAATAGAGGTTCGATTCCTCTCGAGGGCACCAGAAAGGAAAAGTCAAAGAGTTTTGGTTCGCCTCGCTTGGTTCGACTACGCTCACCACGAGTCGCTCGGCGGTCATTCTGTATTGAGTTTTCGGG
>LBSQ01000017.1 GCA_000992015.1 Parcubacteria group bacterium GW2011_GWA2_37_10 | reverse complement strand
AAAGAAATTGATTTTTCCACATATAATTTTTCAGGGCTTTTTGATAGGGCGCTGTCTGACATAAAAATTGATAAAAAAATATTTTATATTGGAAAAATTATAATGCACAAAGAAACGGCCGAAAAGTCTGAAAAACTAATACAAAAACAAAGAGGATTAAAAAACAATTTAGAAAAACAAGGGTTTAAAGTGGTTTATGGCAGGCGAGTAAGGGGGTTTGAATAAAGTTGTCCCGCCGGTCATAAATTCTTATCATTTAGAGAAAAGGGTGAGATGTTAGGATTGCGGTTGACATGATTACTTTTGCCGAAAAAGACGACTTAAAAACAGCAATCATTTGCAGTTCAGATTCTGACCTGCAACCCGCTATAATGGAATTAAAAAATAAAGGAATAGAAAGAATTTATCTCGGTTTCGAGAACATGCCAAACAAGGGATTAACGTTTACGACAAATCGCACAATTCTTATCAGAAATTCCGAAGTCCTAGAATTTATGCCAAAAACCTTAATATAATATCAAAATTTCTATTAATAAAAGTTAGAAAATAAATAATTAATTGCGGAGCTGGTGTACTAATTCATACTAATTGTTCAAAATAATTTGTGCCATTAGCATGCATTCGTATATCGGTACCGCCCCATAATAATTAAAACAACAAACTGGACAGAGCAAGCATCGGGTTCTTGTTTGGTTCAGTGCGGAGACACAGAGGTTTTGGTAACCGCTGTTTTGTCTCCATTTTCCAGGCCAGACATAGATTATTTTCCTCTGACAGTTGAATACGAAGAAAGATTTTATGCCGCAGGGAAAATTTACGGCTCGCGTTTTATGAAAAGAGAAAGCAGACCGACAGAAGAAGCTGCGCTAAATGCCAGAATGACTGATAGGGCGATAAGACCATTATTTCCAAAAGATTTTAAAAAAGAAGTGCAGATAACAGTTACCTGTCTTTCATGGGACACAGAAAACGACCCCGATATTTTAGCTATGATTGGAGCGTCTTTTGCTCTGTCGGTGTCAAACATTCCATGGAACGGGCCTTTGGGAGCCATAAGGGTCAGCAAAATTAAAGGAGAGTGGGTGTTTAATCCAACATACATTCAGAAAAAAGAAAGTGAGATGGATTTAACTTTGTCGGCGATTGAAAAAAATGGAGAAATTTTAGTTAATATGATTGAAATGGGAGCTAAAGAAGTTTCAGAAAAAGATGTTTTGGAGGCAACCAAAATAGCCGAACCTGAAATAAAAAAAATTATAGATATTCAGCTCAAGGCAATAAAAAAAATTGGGAAAACAAAAGACGAATTTTTACCAGCAGTAGAATTGGATATTGAAAACGAAATTAAAGAATGGATAGGCGACAAATTGGAAAAAGCGGTTACAAATGCCCCGGCTGGAGAAAAAAATCTGGGAGCAGCAGAAATTCTAAAACAAGAATTGGTAAAATATCTTCAGGAAAAATATCTTGAACAAAAAAAAGAGAAACAAGTTTTGGCTTTTTTTGAAAAAGAGATTGAAAGGATAATTATCAAAAATATAATTGAAAAAGACCATAGGCCGGACGGCAGAAAATCAACCGACATAAGGCCTTTATCTTGCGAGGTTGGCGTTTTGCCGAGAGTCCATGGGTCCGGAATTTTTTTTAGGGGACTTACGAGAGTGCTTTCGGTTTTAACTTTAGGGGGGCCAGGCGACCAGCAGATATTGGAAGGAATGGAGATCAGCGGTAAAAAAAGATTTTTACACCATTATAATTTTCCTCCATTTTCTTCCGGAGAAACAGCTCCCATGAGAGGCCCGAAAAGAAGAGAAATTGGGCACGGAGCTTTAGCAGAAAAAGCATTAACGCCGGTGCTTCCAGATGTCGAAAAGTTTCCTTACACAATAAGAATTGTTTCTGAAGTTGTGTCTTCTAACGGCTCTACTTCAATGGCTTCAACCTGCGCGGCTTGCATTGCGTTAATGGATGCAGGCGTGCCGATAAAAGAGCCCGTGGCGGGAATTTCAATCGGACTGGCAAAAGACGAGGAATCTGGAAAGTATAAAATTTTAACAGACATTCAGGGGCCAGAAGATCATTACGGAGATATGGACTTTAAGGTGGCAGGAACTAAAAATGGAATCACAGCAATTCAAATGGATGTTAAGATTGACGGCATTGATAAAAATATTATGGAAGAATCTTTAAATAGGGCAAAAGATGCAAGATTTAAAATACTTGATATAATAAAAAAAGAAATACCGGAACCGAGAAGAGAGTTATCGCCCTATGCTCCAAAAATATTTTCGATGATGATAAACCCCTCAAAAATTGGCGAAGTTGTGGGGCCAAAAGGAACCGTGATAAACAAAATAATTGAGGAGTGCGGCGGAGTAAGTATTGATATTGAAGACTCGGGGTTGGTCTGCATTACGGGCCAAGAACAGGAGAATGTGGATAAAGCCGCAAACTGGATAAAGGGAATTGTTAAAGAAATTGCGGTTGGCGAAATTTTTCAGGGAACTGTCAGAAAAATTATGGACTTTGGCGCATTTGTTGATATTTTAGGCGGACAATCCGGGTTGGTGCATATTTCACAGTTAGTTCCCTACAATATTAGAAGTGTGGAAGATGTTGTAAAAATAGGAGATGTAATTCCTGTAAAAGTGACTTCAATAGACGAATTAGGCAGAATAAATTTATCTGCCGTAGAGGCGGGCTTCAAACCCAAGGGAAGAACCTAAAGATTGAGATAGTATTTAATAGTCTGATTAAACGTTAAATAATGACAACTGAAACTGACGAGCAACAAGTAAAAGAGTTTTTGAAAAGAGCCGAGGTTAGAACAATGAAAAAAGACCTTCAAAAGCTAAGGGAGTTTGATGCCTTAAAAGAACGAGATAAAATAGCCAACGTTAAAACAATAGAAGAACAACAGATAGACGCCGCAAAAAAAGACGCAGAAGCAAAACAAAAAATCCAGCAAGACATAGAAAAACAAAAAAGAGAGGGGATACTGAGCAAAAACACCGAAAAAGAAAGAGAAGCGGAAAAAGACTTAAAAAAGTATGCGAACGAATCGGAAAAACAGCAAATTTTTCTTTTAGAAGCTCAGCGCATTGACCTTGAGAACCAAGTTAAATTAGTTGAGAGCGAAAAAGAGCCGCAGCTCATCCTGCAAAAAAACAAAATTCTTTCCGAAATAACTGTTCAGAAAATAAAACTTAAAAATATCGTTGAGACAGAAAAAAAATTTGAGGACGAACAAAATTATATTGAAGAAAAAGAGGGATCAAGCAACATTCCATCGGAAAAAAAGAGCCTGGAGGAAAGAAGGTCGGAGATAGAAAACCAAAGGCAAGAAGTAGAAAAAAAGAGATGGCAGATAGAAAAAGATTTGGCCGAATTGACAGCCATGGTTAAAAACATAGACCAAAGTTTTGAGGCCGTATCAACGGAAAAAAACGGCCTTCACGAAAAAATAAAGGGGATTGACGGTTCGCTAAGGGCGATATATTCTACAGTAATGTCTGCGGAGGAAGAAAAAAGAAGGGGGCAACAATCTGCGCAAAAAATATCTGCGGAGGAAACAGCAAAAGCGCATGCTAAAATGAATGAAAGTGTCCAAAGAGAGCAATGGTCGGGCATTCCTGCTCCCGTAAAAAACAGAACATTTTTGAAAGAAGCCCCGGACGGGTTTAAAGAAAGATTAGAAAAATCTGCTGAAAGCGAAGAGGAACAGAGAAAAAAGTTTATACAAACTATTGACGAACAAATAAAAACATGAATAAAAAACTAATCGACGAGTTAAAAATAAAGTTGGAAGCTGAAAAAGCTTCCTTAAAAAAAGAACTGAAAAATTTTGCTACTGAAGACAAAAATTTAAAACATAATTGGGATGCAAAATATCCAAACAGAGAAAACGGGAATATGGAGGAAGAAGCAGACGAAGTTCAAGAATATGACAATCTTGTTTCACTTGAACATAACCTTGAATTGAAATTGAAAGATGTAAATTTGGCTTTAGAAAAAATGGGAAATGGCAGCGCTTCAACGACACTCAGCGCAAGATATGGAATTTGTGAAAAATGCGGAAAAGAAGTAGAACAAGACAGATTGAAAGCGGTTCCCGAGGCGAGATTCCATATGAAGTGCAACAAATAAACTACCAATTATTTCAAATTTATTGCAGTTCCAATAGGATATTTTACCAATGGATTTCTCGCGCCCATAACTTGGAAGTGCAAATGGCATCCGGTTGAAAGACCGTCGCCGACAGTGCCGGTTGCTCCGCCCATTAGAGCTATTCTGTCTCCAACATTAACCCTATCTCCGGGTTTAACAAAACTTGTCATCAAGTGGCCATAATAGGTTGCTATATTTTCTGTATGTAAAATTGTTACATAATTCCCTCCGCCAAAATTGTAGCCGTATTTTACCCTTTGGATAATGCCGGAAGCCGCGGCATACACGGGCGTTCCGCATTTGTTTGAAGTATCAACCGCATTATAATAATGGAGCCCTTGGCTGATGCGGCCTTGTGTCGGGAAGATAAAAAAGTTATCAGCCAATGGAACTTCAACGTGTACGGGACCCGTTGCTTTTGGAGGCATGGCTCCGCCAGGAAGAACCAAAACGTCTCCAATATAAATATCGCCCTCGTCTGAAAGGCCGTTAAAGGCAACTACGTCGTCTACTTTTGACTTATATTTTTTACCAAGGTCAGATATTGTGTCGCCGGATTTTACAACATAAATAATGCCGTCCACCGGCAAAACAACCAGTGTTTGCCCGACCTTAATTGTTGAAGAACTTGTCAAACTGTTTGCCCAAAGCAAAGTATTTACAGAAATGCCATAATTTTGAGCTATTGATTGCAATGTATCTCCGGGTTGCACATTGTATTCAGTCACATCTTTTCTATTCTGAGAAGAATATCCTAACATATCCCCCAAAACTTTTGGCGAAAAAACTTGCGTAGTGGAAACGCCCCCAATACTGTTGCCTTGCACAATTTTCAAATCCGGAGTTTCCAGCGCCAAGGATTCTCCTTGAGCAAAAAACGGAGTGTCTTTGGCTGAATTATCTATTTTAAGAAACGAGTTTAAAAACGCGGCCTGACTGTTGTTTAAACCATTAAAACTTGCGAAACTGCTAGAACTAAAATATATTGCTCCGAATAAAACAAAAGCCGCGAGGCCAAAGTAAAAAAAGGGGTTTCTGAATAATCCCTTTAAATTTGCTGTTTTTTTTGAGTTTTGCAGGAATCTTTTCAGTCTTGCTGTCCTTATTCTGATTTTCTCAATTATTTTTTGAATAATCGTGAAATCTATTATATGTATTATTTTTATCATTTAAAAGACAACCAGTCAAGGCTTTATCCACAGCCTTAAAAAGTATGCTATTATTACACAATGAACCTGCTTTCTCCAACAGATATTAAATCGTTATTAAATAAATACGACTCAAAGCCGTCAAAGGGTTTGGGCCAAAATTTTTTAATAGACAAAAACGTTTTGAGTAAAATCATTGAAGCGGCCGCTTTGAAACCGACAGACGTTGTTTTGGAAATCGGTCCAGGAATAGGAACATTAACGCAGAAATTGGCAAAAAACTGCAAAAAAGTTATTGCCATAGAAAAAGACAAAACAATGGTAAAAATTTTATCCGAAATTCTAAAAGATTTTAATAATATAAAAATCATAAATAATGATGTTTTGAAAATTGAGAATTGGGATTTGATTGAAAATTGTAAATTGAAAATTAAAAATTATAAAATTGTCGCAAATATTCCCTATTATATAACCTCTCCGGTAATAAGAAAATTTTTGGAATCCGAAAACAAACCGGACTTTATGGTTTTGATGGTACAAAAAGAGGTAGCCCAAAGAATTTGCGCCAAACCGCCAAATATGTCTTTGTTGGCGGTGTCTGTTCAATTTTATGCTGAACCAAAAATTATAAGTTATGTTTCAAAAAATTGCTTTTGGCCCTCGCCAAAAATTGATTCTGCAATCATAAAAATCACCCCACATAAAATTGTAGGACATCGGGAGTCCTACAATTTATTTTTTAAAGTGGTAAAAGCCGGTTTTTCCCACCCCAGAAAACAACTCGCCAGCAACCTATCAAAACAGTTTAAAATGCCAAAAGAAAAAACACCTGAATGGCTCTTAAAAAACAAAATTGACCCAAAACAAAGAGCAGAAACCTTATCCATTGAAGACTGGAAAAATTTGACAAATAGTATATAATTTAGCTATGAGATTAGAACATTATCCGGAAAAAAAACTAAAAAAAGAAATTTTGGAAATTGTGGGGAAATATCTTGATTTAAAAAAATATAAGGTTTTTATTTTTGGCTCGAGGGTAAGCGGCAGGGGCAGCGACAGATCTGACATTGATATTGGCATTGAGGGGCCGAAAGAAGTTCCCTATGAAGTAACATTTGACATAAAAGAAGATATGGAAAGATTACCTATACTTTACAAAATTGATGTGATTGATTTTACGGGCGCAGAAAAAAATTTTATAGAAGTGGCATCGCAACATAAAGAATACATTAATTAAAAATAAAAACATGACAAAAACTGAAAGCATTAAAGAGCAATATTTTAAAACAGTTAAAAATTTGGAGGAGACATTGGGGAAAGAGAAAACCGACGAAAGGCGCGACTCGGCCATCAAAAGATTTGAATTGTGTTTTGATGTGGCATGGAAACTTATAAAAGAATACTTAGAAGAAAACAAGGGGATTATTTGCGCATCTCCCAACGAATGCTTTAGAGAAGCATATCGACAAAAAATAATTGATTATAGCGAATTTTGGCTGCAAATTACAAAGGAAAGAAACGCGGCAGTTCATACTTATAAAGAAAAATTAGCGGAGTCTTTATATCAAAAATTGCCGGAAATTCTTAAGCATTTTAAATACTTGGAAGAAAAAATGAAATAGATTTCTGGAACCCGTATTTTTAACAATCGCGGGCTTTTTTTCTGTGGATAACCTTTGACTACCTTAAAATTTAAAAATGTTGTAGAATTAAATAATTTACTACTCGCTATAAACTACCAAAAAATCCCTGAATGGTGTAAAATTAGATAAATACAAAGCAACTGAACGGCTTTTAAAAAATAAAATCAGCCCGAATTAGCTGGCCAAAACTTTATCTATTTACGACAAAATAGTTTAAAACTTGTAAAATGTCCGATCGGACATTTTACAAGCAAATAGTCCTATATGGGAAAGACAAAAATCAAGAGAAATAAAAAATCGAACTTTCCAACTGATATTATTTTAAATTACTTAAAAGAAACGTCAAAAGATTTACTTGATTTAAGCGTTACTATAATCTTTAATCCCGACAAATTAATAAAAAATGCCGGTTTTTATGTAAAATATCCTTCCTTTTCTTCATCTATCAACAAATGGGTTAATAGTTTAGAAACCAACTCATCGTTCAAATTCAGGAAAAATAAAATTTATCTTACTAAAAAGGGCAGAATAAAAATTATAAAAAGTATTATTAAAGAAAAATATGACGGTTTTAAATGGGACAGAAAGTGGAGGGCTATAACTTTTGATATACCTGAAGCGAACAGGCGCGAAAGACGGTTTCTAAGAAACGAACTTAAAACAATAAAATTAAAAGAACTTCAAAAGAGCCTCTGGGTTTGCCCTTACAACATAGAAGAAGAATTATTTGCGTTGCTTAAATTATGGAAAACTGATTTTAAGGGCGATATAAGGTTTTTAAAAATAGACAAAATTGAAGAAGACAAAGACCTTGTTCAATATTTTAATTTATAGCTACTTGTAAAATGTCCGATCGGACATTTTACAAGTAAAGTAAAAACTGTTGCCTGCGCGGTTGTGGATAACTTGACTATTTTAAAAACTTCAAAGAATGTATAATAAAAGAATTTATCTTTTAATTATGTCCAACTTTTTCTCGTCAATTTTCAAAAACAAAAAAATATGATCGAAAATGAATTACGGTTTGAAGAAGAAAAAAATCCAGAGCAAGTTGTGAGCAACGCTGTAAAAGCAGTTGAGAATAAAGATGCGGCTGATTCCGTTATTTCTTCTAGTTGGGTAGGGTCAGTTAAGAATTTTTGGAAAGACGAGGAGGGCGGAATTTCAATTGAATCTGCAAAAAAAATAGGTAAAAAAATTGGGAAAACAGCGGGCATCACGGCGGGCGTTTCAGTTGGAATTGGTTTTTTTTTGAGCTATAAGGTGCTTCGCGGAGTTTATGAGTTTACTAAAAAGGCTATCCAAAAAAAAGGGGACGTTGGATTTAGCGAAGGATACAAGATTGGAGAAGAAATGCTTTCGTTCGGAGATAAAAAAGAAAAGAAATAATAATGAATAAAAATTTTCCAGAAAATTTAACACAGGCGCAAACTGATTCAAATTCAAGGATTTTTGATTTAATTTTGGGCAGGGTTTTGAAAAGAGCTTATTTGGATTTTGACGAAAAAATTAAACAAAGCGTGAAAGAGCTCACCGGCTCCGGCAAAAACCCATCAACACGGCTCAGGGCAAGCAAAAAACTTGCAAAAAAATATATGCTGGATTTAAAAACACTTTTTAAAGAAGAAGCGAAAAAAATTGAAGCAGAAATCAAAACAGAAATACAAAAACAAATTTAAAAAAGTTTATTTTTTTAACCAGCTAAAAATTATGCTAAACTTCCTGTCAATTTTCAAAACCAAAAAAAATAATAGTTTTTGCGTTTTATTTTATGGTATAATGGTATAATAAAAAAATGCGGAGGAATATGAAATCGGAAAGAAAGACATCTTCTGACAAAAATATAATTCCCTATCAATCTAACTTCGGCAAATTGCATGGAAGCAATTATGCCGAAGTTAGAAAAAATGCCGAAGTGATTTTTAAATAAATAAAATCAAAAACAAAAAGAAATCCGTATATTAGGTCAGCATATTTTAACAAACAAAAAATATTCTTTGATTATTTTTGGCGCCACTTAAATCAAAAACGCGCGAAGGAAAGATACACGAGATTAAAATTTTTTGAGGCGGCAAATGATGTTATAAAAAATTCAAGAAATGCACCAATTTCAAAACAAAATCCAAATAGAAACAGCGAAATCCTTCACCGGTTTTTTGGATTAACAAAAAATAAAGAAATATTTTACATTCAAATTAAAGAGGATAGGAAAAGCGGAAAAAAGTATTTTATGTCTTGTTTTCCGCCGATGTAAAAAAAATCCCCCACCAATGTGGAGTGTATAAACTCCTGGCCGAGGATCTAATTTAAGTATAGCAAATTATAATCCTGTCAAGACATAACAAATTTAACGAATTTACTTCCTCAATTTTCAAAACCAAAAAATCCGCAAAAAATGCGGCAGTAGCAGATTCAAAAATTTGAGCAACCAAAAATCCGCCGAAGCGGATATTTGAGGAATTCCAGCAAGGTGCTTAATCTCAGGATTATCAACTAAATTAAGTATAGCAGAATAAAAGTCCTTGTCAAGACCCTTGGGATATTTTAACCTTAAACCGTGGAGGTAGGGGGAATTGAACCCCCGGACCCATGGTTGATAATCCTGAATCCACACCAAGCTACCCCCACGGCATTTTTATTATATCATAAAATTTTATTGTCATAAAAACAGCCGAAGCGAGTAATCTGCTTTTGTAAAATCGTTTAAGGGTGTAGAATTAAATAATAATATGAACTTTTTCCCCTCAATTTGCTCGCACCCTTCATATAAAAAATTTATAGGAGGCTGCAAAAACAAAAAACTTTAATTTTGCGGCACCGTATAGTTTATAAATAATGCCAAATTACGATCAAAAACATTTAGAAATTTTAGAGAAACTAAGGGGTAAAACAGTGGGCGCTTTTATAGACGACGCTAATTTGTTTTATATTCAAAAAAAAATCGGCTGGAAAATTGATTGGCTAAAAGTAAAAAACTATCTTAAAAAATATTTTAATATAATTTTTATTCGTTATTATATGGGAATGCCTTTTTCGGGAGAAAGCCGTTTTAACAACGAAAAAATTAAAAAAGGGTTAGAACAAATAGGTTTAAGGTAATAACAAAGCCGCTTAAAAAAATTTATTTAGACGACAGAAAAGAGGAATTTAAAAACAAGTGTAACTGTGATGTTGAAATAGTTTTTGATATTGCAAGGAATATTGATATAATAGATATTGTGATTGTAATGAGCGGAGATAGCGACTTTTTGGAAGCCAAAAGTTTTTGTTTAGAAAGGAAAAAATCTTTTTTAATAATGTGTTTTGAAAAAAGGGCGCCATGGGAATTTAGGCGAATCCACCATATATTTTTTGAAGATATACAGGATTTTATAAAAAAATAAACCCCGACAAATAAGTCGGGGTGGAGTAACGATTTTAAGTATAGCAAATTATAAACCTATGTCAAGTCTTCACTCAAAACTTAACAAATTTAAAGAATTTATAGCTTCACTTTTCAAAAACAAAAAAGCATTAATTTTTGTTCTTTTATTTTTAGTTTTTGCAACTGTTTTTTTTACTGGAAACGTTCAAACGGCTAGTGCTATATTTGGTTTATGCGACTCCTCAAATCTGCCGAACTGTCTTAATTCTTGCACTGTTTTTGCTTGCCGTGGCGCAACAAGTGTAGCGGAGTGCAACCAACAATGCGAGACTAGATTTGGCAAGAGTCAAGTTATAATAAGTGAACCCTTGCCAGAAAGTAGAGACTCAAATAAATGTCATTTTGATCCTATATTTGGCAACGGATTGGATAAGGGAATCGGCGCGTCAATTGCATTACTATTACTTTATAGCACATGGTGGATCGCCTACAATATTCGTGACTATTTTAGTTTTATATTTAATTGGAGTAATAATCTCCAAATAACAACCGACCCAATTTTTATTCACGCTTGGGCGTCTATAAGAGACATTGCAAATATGTTTATTGTTTTGGGTTTTGTTATTATTGGTATAGCTACAGCCTTAAGATTAAATGAATATGGAGCAAAAAAACTTTTACCAAAATTAATTATAATTGCAGTTTTAATCAATTTTTCTACTATTTTTTCCGGACTTATTATCGATGCCGGGAATATAACAATGAAGTCCCTAACGCTACAAGGCTCCAGTAGTTCTCCAGCGTCAAAGTTTATATATAGTATGGAAATGTTGGGACAAAAAACTCTTACCACCGATAAATGCCTATATGACACTTGGAATTTTACAGGAAGAGCCGTATTATATAGCGGAATTTATATCTTAATAGCCTTGATATTTTTCTTTTTAATGTTTGTGCTTATTGAAAGATATACATGGCTTGCCTTTCTATTTATTTTGTCTCCGCTAGCATTTTTTGCATGGATTTTTCCATTTACAAAAAAATGGTGGGGTGCATGGTGGGAAGCTATGCTTAAATGGGCATTTATTGGCGTTACGACGGCGTTTGTTTTATACATATGCGCCAGTTTAATCGGCACCAATAATGAAATCGGAATAACTTATATTATCATCATATTGGTATTTCTTTTTGTCGGATTTAAATTCACAATTAAAAGTGGCGGTGTATTTGCTAATACAGTGATAGGATTGGCAGGCGGGGTGGCTGGGCTTGCCATGGGCGCGGCAGGGAAGGCGGGGATGGGGACGCTAAAGGGGCTTGCGAATGTTTCGGGCGCTAAAAGGGCTGGTACGGCCGCAAAAGATTGGGCGACACAAAAATTAGAAAACTTAAATTTGATGAATAAGGGAACAACTGCGGGAAATAAAAACGCAAGACTAAAGGAATCACGGGAGAGTTTAGAAAAGATACAGGATAACCAAGCGCTCGCTAAGATTGCGGAGCAAAGGGCAATGACTCCAAAACAGCAACAAGATAAAGCTGTAGCGGCAGAGATATTGGCAAAGAGAAAAGCATTCAACGCAATTGACCCGACAAAACGCGATGCTGTTGCCGCGCATGCTGCTGCTTTTGGAATTTCAAAAGATACATTTACTAAGGAAAGTCCAGAAACATTGGCAACTAGCACAGATCAAGAGGCAATCGAAAAAGTGCAAAGGGATGTGGCGTTAAGAGACAGACACTTGTTTGCTTCAGACAAGCAGGCTTGGGAAGCAGCCAAAAAATATAAACCGTCAAGCGTTGAACTCCACCAAGCTAAGACTGATTTGAGACAAAGGAAGATAATGGAAAATGCATTAGGTATTGCTCCGGTAAGCGATAAAGATGTAACAAATAAATTGACCGAAGATGCAATAAAAAATGAAGTTGCAAGCGGAAAAACCTATGAAGAAGCAGCACCTCACTTGTTGAAAAATATTTCAGAAAGAAAAAAAAGAACAT
>LBSQ01000016.1 GCA_000992015.1 Parcubacteria group bacterium GW2011_GWA2_37_10 | reverse complement strand
GGTTGCGTCTGTGGCCAAAGCTGTTCCCGCGCCAACTACCACATTGCCGTTTCCTCTTACCGTTAGTTTGGTTGACTGGGTTCTGTCTGTTGTTGCAGACGCTCCTGCGGTTGCGGTTTGAAAAAACATATCAGACGAGCCGGAGCCAGTGGAAATTCCGGATTGCAAAGTCAAATCTCCGCCGTTCAAATCTGCCGTGCCTGCTATTGCTCCGCCGGAAGACAAAGTTAGCCCTTGCCCTGCCGTGGCTGCCGTGGTGTTTCTTTCCATCCAGATTGTTCGCGCCGCTGTTCCGCCAAGAGAAAGCAAATATGTCGGGCTCGCTGTCCCGATGCCGACGTTGCCGTCGTATTGAACCGTCAATCTCGGTTGGGCAGTGTCCAGATTGCTGGTTGCAATATAGAAATCTCCCCGTCTGGTCGTTTCATCCCCGCGATAAATCGTACCGAACGCGGCTACTTCCTGAGCAACCTGACCGTTGAACCTGGGTGTAAATTCCATCTGCCCCAGATAGTCGCCGTTCTGGACATTCGCGCTTCCGGCTCTTTCGCGGGTAATCTGGATAATAGGAAATTTTGCATCGCTTACAACCTGGAATCTGGCGAGGTTCCCGTCGGTTTCACTGGCCCTACGCCGGAAGTGGTTTTTAAATTAAGGTCAGAGGTCGTTGCAGAACCGCCAACGAGCGTTGGAGCAATAAGCGTGCCGGTAGTGGTAAAATTACCGGTTCCAGAAAAATTATTTGCGGCAAAAGAATAAGCCGCCGGCGTTATTACTGTGCAGTATGTAGCGCCCGGAACGCAATCTGGACTTAATGTATTTCCAAGAGGATAGGGCTCATCGGAGCCATAAGTTGCAAAAGTAAAAATCACAGCAGAAAACAATCCTGCAAAAACCAAGCCGAAAAATATCCCTTTGAATATCGGATAAGATTGTTTCACTATATTTCTTTTCGGCGGCTTTATTTTTATCTTAACAGGGACCAAAAGTTCAATGTTTTTTTTAATCGTCATTTTCAAAATACTAAAAAGTATACAAAAATTCGTTCACAAATTCGTGTGGGTATTATTGTTCTATTTTATCATAAAAAACCCTTGTCAACACCTGTGAATAACTCTCCGGAATTAAAGTGTTGTATCTCCGACATACAACACTTACACTGCTTCTATTCCAAAACAATATCGCCAAAGTCCTTTATTTTTCTATATTTTATCCAATCCTCAAGGACTTGCCTGCAACCTACTTCCTTGCCTAGCACATCTAAAATAAAATCTCTTTGAGTAACTGATTTAAAATTTTCCTTTCCAATATAGTCCCGATAACTGCTCCATTTATAATTTTCCAAAAAACCAGTTACTTTTTCTGGATTTTTTATGCCGTTTTCTTTCCAACCCGACTCTATTATGGAAATCGGATTAGCATGAATATATACAAACACATTCCATAATTGTTCATCAGTTTTAATATGTATTGCTCGGAATTGGTTGAACAAATGCCCTTTTCGGTCGTATTTTTTATTAAAATAATTTGCATATCCGCCTCCTACCTTCTTCATAAACCGACTAATTCCACCCTCTTTTAATTGTTTTACTAAAAGATGAATATGATTCGACATAAAACAAAAAGCCAATACTTCAACCATTTTATCCCTTTTATCAACGGGCAATTTGTTGTATGTCGGAGATACAACACTTTTTTCAAATTTTTTTTCGGTAATGCGGTCCCTTCTCCGACGCCAAATTTGCACCGAATCCGTATTATTAAATTCATAAATGCAAAAAATACCGCGATAATAATCGTCTTCGTTTTTAAAAATCATACTGTCTCCAACCGCACGAATCACGATATGATAAATTTCGTCGTTCACTAATTTTGTTAGTTGTCTCGGCATAAATTTGTTGTATGTCGGAGATACAACATTTTTTATTTCATTATACACCTTTTTGTGGTTTAATGAAAAAATGAAAAACAAAAAACCTGAAATAAGCATCATACTTCCCTGTCAGAATGAGGCGGAGGCATTGCCTTTTTGTTTAAAACAAATTAAAAAAACAATAAAAAAAAATAATATAAAAACTGAAATAATAGTATCTGACTCTTCTACGGATGAAAGCCCAAAAATTGCCAAAAAAGAAAAAGTAATTCTAATAAAACACGATAAAGACGGCTATGGAACGGCTTATTTGGAAGCTTTTAAAATTGCCAAAGGAGAATATATATTTATGGCTGACGCAGACGGAACTTACGATTTTGGGGAAATACCTAATTTTTTAAAATATCTGAGAGAAGGTTATAATTTTATTATCGGCGACAGGTTTTCGGGAAAAATGGAAAAGGGAGCCATGCCCTATTCTCACAAATTGGGGAATCCCCTGCTCTCCGGCGCGCTGAGATTGTTTTTTGGAACTTCAATAAACGACAGCCACTGCGGAATGCGGGCAATTTCAAAAAAATCTCTCCAAAAATTAGATTTGCAGACAACCGGAATGGAGTTTGCTTCAGAGATGATAATAAAGGCTTTGAAAAATAATTTAAAAATCAAGGAATTGCCGATAAATTACTACAAACGAAAAGGCAAGTCAAAATTAAAAACTTTTTCGGACGCGTGGAAGCATATGAGGTTTATGTTGCTTTATTCTCCCCTGTTTTTATTTTTTATTCCGGGATTGATTATGCTTTTAATCGGGGTTGCGTCAATGTTTTGGTTTTATTTTGGAAACCCTAAAATTTTCGGAATAAAATTATTTTATCATCCGATGTTTTTTTCCTCCTTGCTTATGATTTCCGGCTACCAACTTATTATATTTTCTGTTTTCGCAAAAACCTACTCAGTAACCAATCTGGGCGAAGATGGGGGTAATATGAATAAAATTTATAAATACCTGACAATAGAAAAAGCAGGTATTTTTGGAATTATAATTATTTTGTGCGGGGTTATAATTTATTTTTTAATATTGGCAAAATGGTTAAAGTCTGGTTTTAGCGAACTAAACGAGGTTAAAAATTCAATAGTAGCCTTAACATTGATAACAACGGGAATCCAAACGATTTTCTCTTCTTTTATGTTAAGTATTTTGGGCATCAAAAAATGAAAATAGCAATTTTCCATAATTATATGGATAATATCGGGGGGGCTGAACTGGTTGATTTAATAATGGCGAGAGAGCTCGGGGCTGATATTTATACTACAAACATAAATAAAGAAAAAATAAAAAAAATGGGGTTCAGAACCGATAATATATTCAGCATAGGAAAAATTCCCGTAAATGCTCCCTTCAAACAGGAGGGCGCGTATTGGAAATTCAAAAATTTGAATCTGGGGAAAAAATATGATTTTTATATCATCGCCGGCGACTGGGCAATGTCTGGAGCAGCGCATAACAAGCCTAACCTTTGGTATGTTTATTCGCCTATAAGAGAACTTTACGATTTAAATAAGTATATAAGAGAAAATATAGTTCCGAGCGTTTATTTAAAAAATTTGAATAAATATATTTTTGATTTTTGGGTTTTTTATATGCGGTTTTTGAATAAAAGAGATTTAAAACATGTGGAAGAAATAGTATGCATTTCAGAAAATGTAAAGCAGAGGGTAAAAAAATATTTGCGCAGGGATTCAGAAATTATTTATCCGCCGACGGAAACTAATAATTATTATTATAATAAAAATGGAAAATCTTGGCTTTCGGTAAATAGACTAATAGGCCATAAAAGGGTTGATATGCAATTGAAGGCTTTTTCTAAAATTCCAAATGAAAAACTTATAATTGTCGGCAGTTACGAAAACTCAAAACATTTTGAGGCTTACTCAGATTATTGCCATAAAATCAAACCTGAAAACGTTGAAATAAAATCATGGATATCACAATCAGAATTGATTGATTTGTACGCTAATTGCAAAGGGTTTTTAACAACTGCAATAGACGAAGATTTCGGCATGACTCCGGTTGAGGCGATGGCCTCGGGAAAACCGGTAATTGCTCCAAACGAAGGGGGCTACAAAGAAACGATTATAAATGGAAAAACTGGAATTTTAATTGATGATATTAACGAAGACAAATTGGCTGAAGCTGTAAAAAAACTTGGAAAAGAAATTAAAAAAAATCCTTTAAAATATAAAAAAGCCTGCCAGGAGCAAGCCAAAAAATTTGACACAAAGATATTTATTGAAAAAATAAAAAAGCGCTTATAAAATTTGGGCGAGCAAGCTAAATTTTTATCATAAAATCATCTCTGTCTAAAGCCAAGTTCCGGTTGTAAAAAGGATCTCCTTGTTTTAAAAAATCGCCCCATTTTTTTTTAAAATAACTGACGTTATGATCGGGTTGGTAGTTGCCGCGGGTGGCTGATTCATAATGATACAAAACAGCGTGCGGCGTCCAGACATTATAATAACCGCGCTGAAAAATACGCAGACAGAGGTCAACATCATTAAATGCCACATCTAGCTTTTCGTCAAAACCGCCGATTTCTTCAAAAACAGAACGACGTATCATCATACAAGCCCCGGTAACCGCAGAATAGTTGCGCGCAACCGTGTTTAATCTTTTGTAACCAGGCTCTGAAGCCGCTAATCCGTAAAAAGCATGTCCGGCCAAGCCATGAAGCCCCACAACAACGCCGGCATGCTGAATTTTATTATCAAGAAAAAGCAACTTTGCTCCCACGGCTCCAACCTCAGACCTTTGAGAATGGCCGAGCATTTCCTCCAACCAGCCCGGCGTGATTACTTCTGTGTCGTTATTTAAAAATAATAAAAAGTCTCCAGACGCCCTCAAAACCGCAAAATTATTAAGGGAAGAATAATTAAACGGCTGGTTAAAAGAAATTACTCGGCATTTTAGATTGCCGACTATTTGTTTTAAATAATCCTTTGTTTCTGTTTCTGAACTTTCGTTGTCAACTATTATGATTTCATAATTAGAGTAAGTGCTTTTTTTCAAAATAGAATCAACACATCGGCGCAAAAAATCTGTTTTATCTTTAGTGGGAATAATAATGCTTATGAACGGATTGCCCTTAACATCATAGCGCAACTTATAAAGACCGTGAGACAACATTGTTATTTCTCCCGAATATCCTCTTCTGGCAATGGCTTCTGCAAGTGATTTCATCGCGGCGGGATAAGCATAGGGTTTTGCCTCGGCGTTACAACTTAACGAACTGTGTATTTTACGCCAATGGTAAAGAATTTTAGGAATATGGGCGATATTTTTAGTGAATTCGGTTACCCGAACAATGAGGTCATAATCCTGACTGCCGTCAAATCCTTTGCGAAATCCGCCCAGCCGGTTTACAGTTTCTCTACGGAAAACGCAGAAGTGGGTTATATAATTCATGCTTAAAAGGAGGTCCGGCGAAAAATCTGGTTTAAAAAACGGTTCGCTGCGGATTCCTTCTGTATCCAGTTTATCCTCATCTGAATAAATAAAATCTAATTTCGGGTTTTGGTTTAAAGACTTTGCCATTTCTGATAAAGTCCAGTTTGCAAGTTCGTCATCGCAGTCAAGCAATCCTATAAATTCGCCCGATGCCAAGGACAGCGCGGCATTGGATGCGCCGCTTATTCCCTGATTTTGCTCTAAATAAATAATTTTGATTCTCTTGTCTTTCTGCCGATACTCTTCTAAAACTTTTTTCACATCGGGTTTGGTGGAACCATCGTCTGCAATACATAACTCCCAGTTTGAATAAAATTGTCTTCGCGCCGACTCTATAGCGGCGCGCAAATAAACCTCGTCAATGTTATAGGTTGGCATAATAATACTTATAAGCGGCTTATATGCCAAAGACTTAGCTTCCTTGCAAAGCCCGCTGGAATCTTCGGATTTAGGTTCATTTTTTTCTATCCATAATTGGTAGTCTCCTTCTTCTGCGATTTTTTTAACGATAATTTTGCTTTTTTCAAAATGATTTTGAAGATTTCTTATCAAATTTTTATAAAAATTACGGAGATTAGATTCTTTAGGAAGAAAATAAAATATTATTTTTTCAAGGTTTTGGGAAAATTTCCAGGATATGCTTTTTTTTATGTTGTATAATTCCTTAGCTGACTGTGTTGCTCTTAACTCATTGTCTGCAGCCGTAGCGCGAAGTTGATCAAGTTGAAAATTTTTCTCTTGGGTAGTCTTGCCAAGACTATATTTTTCCTCCCTTAGTTTTGTTATCTCTTTTTCTTTTTCTTCCAGCGCATTTTTATAAAAATCAACATCGTAATCTTTTTTCTTAAAAGAAAAACCGGAAATATCAACAAGATATGAGCCTAATTTTAACCCGGAAATTAAGCCGTTTGACGCCAAGGCTATAAAATAGACGGCTTCTTTATTTTCTGAGACAACGGGTGGAAACTCATTTTTTTCTTCGCAAGCATTTGGCTGTTTTTCCAAATAATATTCCGTAATTTCCGTTAAATTGCCGCTGTTTGAAACAGGAAAAATATTTGAAATTGGATTGACTTTCTGTCCATAAATAAAAACTTCTTTAAAATTATTTTTAAGCAATTCGTCAAATTCCTCATAACTCATTTCCTTTAAATGAAATGGATTTTGAAAAACATTATAGCCCGGTTTTTGCGAATAGACATATATATTTGGAGTTGAAATTATAAGAATGCCATCCTCTTTTAACAGCCTTTTTATTTCCCTCATCAATTGTTCCTGTTCTTTTATGTGCTCAATGGCTTCAAAGCAAACTATAATATCAAAAATCTTTTCTCCGTCAATGGGAATGCTTGTCATTGAGCCCCGGATAAACTCAAGGTTGTTTTTTTGGTATTTTAAAGAAGCGTGTTTTATGGTTTCCTCGGCAATGTCTACGCCGAAAACTTTTTTTGCCGAACCTGCCAATAAAAAACTTCCGTACCCCTCTCCGCAAGCCAAATCAAGAACTGCTTTGTCTTTTACAAATTCCTTAGCAAATTCATATCTATGTTGGTGCTCTGAATGTATGATACCCGGCTCCATTTCCGGAATATATCTTTCGCCCGTTAAATTAAGCATAGCTACAAGGATAAATATTTAAAAATAATTTCCTGCGGATTTCCTGCGCCAAAAATTTCTCCTTCATTCAGCCAGATAACCCTGTCGCAATATTTTTTAATAATGTCTAAGTCGTGGCTGGCTAAAACAACCGTGGCTCCTCCTGTTATAAATTCCTCCATTTTTTTTATGGCTTTTTCCTCAAAATCAATATCTCCCCCCGAACCAAAAACTTCGTCTAATAGAAGTATGTCGGGTTTTGAATAATGCAAACAATGTATCATAACCGAAAAATTAAGCCTTATCACCATGCCAGAAGAAAATTGGTAAATTTTTGTATCTAAAAATTTTTCAAGCCCTGAAAAATCCACGATATCGGCAAATTTTATTTTTATATCTCTCTGACTCAACCCCAGCACAGAACCCATTAAATAGATATTTTCTCGCATTGTTAATTTATGACTCAACCCCTGCCCAAGCCCCATTAAACAAACAATGTTTCCCTTTGTTGTTACTTCGCCAGAACTTGGTTCATAAACTCCGGCCAAAATTCGCAACAGGGTGCTTTTGCCAGAACCGTTTCTGCCCACAATTCCTAAATTCTCGCCTGATCTGACAGAAAAAGAAACGTTTTTCAGCGCCAAGAAATCTTTTTTTGCTTCCTTGCCTGAAAAAAACGAGATAATTCCGGCCAAAGCCGTTTTTTGCTCTTTATGGCACCCAATTTTAAATTTCTTGGAAACGTTGCTTAATTTTATTGCTGTATCCATTTATAATAATTCGGCAAATTTTGTTTTAGATTTCTCAAAAATAAATAAACCCGACAAAAAAAACACCGAACTTAAAACAGCTGTTAAAACCACCTGTCCGATTGATAGAATAGAGCCGCTAATCACCATTTCTCTGGCTATGTTGACAAAATAAAACAAGGGATTCAATTTATTTATAACCGAGGCGCTTCCGAAAGATATTACATAAAATATGGGTGTTGAAAACCATAATAAGTTAATTAAAACGCTCCAAACATTATTTATATCGTTAACATAAACTCCAATACTGGCTAAAATAAAAGATGCGCCAAGGGAAAATAAAAATAAAAATAAAAAAACAGTAGGATATAAAAAAAATCCGATTAGCGAAATTTTAAAAAATATCATAAAAAACAATAAAATAACCAGTTCAAAAAGATGAGAGAAAAAAGACAGTATTGCCGAGGAAACCACAAAAGATTCCGAGGAAATTCTCATCGATTTTATAAAAGCGGCGTTTGTAACTATTGAATTCGTGGAATTTATTGTCGTTTGCCTGAAAAAATTAAACATTATCAGTCCCAATAACAAATAAATCGGATAATTTTTAATGTCATCAGTATTTGCCAGCACTCCGCTCAATAGAAAAATAATCAAAAACATTGCCAAAGGGTCCAATAAATACCAAAAAATGCCGAGGTAACTTCCCTCGTTTCTTAATTTAAATTGGGTTTTGGCCAAAGAAAAACTCAAAGACAATGTTTTTTTAATGTAATCAATGGTCATTATTATTTTAAAAATTTGTATAAAATAAATCCCTCGTTGCTTTCGTCTAATTTTTGGAAATTATCACATAAAAAAGCCGTTGAATAAATATAATCTATATTTTTTTCTTTTGCAATCTGAAGTTTTTTGTTGCAGTCAAAACTCATAAATTGTTGGTATATTATAGGGTTTTTAGGGTCCATTGTAATTGTCCCCCCTTTTGTTACAACCGGATAATTGTCTGTGGCTATTCCTATGACTGTCCCTTTCCACGGAATGCTAAAAAACTTTTTATGTTTAATATCTTTAAATATCCTAAAGTCTTCATCGGTCAAATAATTGTTTGCCGGCGCCATCGGAATGGAATCTGCCTGAATTAAATTGTTTCTCAAAATTAATTTTCGCCAAGTTTCTCCTTGCGTGTAAAAAGGAATAAAAAATAAAAATATAATAACGGCTCCCGCTTCTATATATTTAAAAACTGGCTTAATTTTCTCAAATTTCAAACTTAAATATTTTTTAATTTCCTCTATTCCAAACCCCGAAATTAAAACAACCAATATTGATGTAAAAAACACAACCCTTTCATATCCAATTATTATTCTAAAATTTGAAAATGCGTAAAAAACCCAAAAAACAATGCCCAATATAAACTGATAAAACAGCCAATTTTTATTCTTAAAAACATGATACAAGCCGAAAATCGCCAGCAAAATGACGGGCCACGGTATTATGTAATAAAAACTAAATTGCGGCATAAAGTCGCCTGTATACGAATGGTAAAATAAATTAGATAAGATATAAGTTAATGCCCCGCTTAGCGGAGAAATCATTAAAACAATGTAAAAAATTAGAGCGGCTGAAAATAAAAAAATGGCGTATTTAACCCACGCAAAAATTTTATCTTTCATTTTTGGCAAATTAAACAAATAAACTAAAAACCCGATTAAATAAAAAATAATAAGCGGCGGGTAAAACAGCAAAACAAAAACACCTGCCAGCAAAGCCAAAAGCAATTGCCCGCTCCGACTGCGCAATAGTATTGCACAGTCGGAGCGGGCTAAATCTTCCGCGGATAGAAAACAAAAACCCAAAAGCGATAAAATAACCCCTATTGTAACCGGTATTAAGTTCCAAATTCCCGGCAGGTTTGAAGCAGAAGTAATATACAAAATAGACAAAGAAGCAATTGCCGCGGCAGGCTTTGAGACATTGCTAAGCCTTAAAAATAAATATGCCAAAAGTATTATTAGGGCGTTCATAAATATAGAAAGAGCCGTATATTGCGTTAACGGGTCAAGTCCTAAAAACAACATTGTTTCGGCTATAAAAGAATGAAAAAACATTTCCGGATTTAGAAAAAAACTGTTGTCAAAGGGATTTTTTAAGGGCAAAGAGTGATTATTTATTGACTCTTTAACAAGCGAAACCGCATACCATTCGTCTGAAAAATAAGGGTAAATATATTGCATATTTTTTGCTTCGTGGTACTGAAACAAAACGTCGTTTGCCGTGTTGAATTTTCCCGTATAGTTATAGTGAACCTGATAGAGAGTTGCAACAGAAATAATTGCCACAAGCAGAATCACCCAGTCAATACGAGCCAATAAATTTTTTCGAGGCGAGGGAAACCCCCATTGGAGAGGTCGAGCCGCAGAAAAAATTTGATTGGCGAGTATTGCTAACACGCAAATCAAGTTTGCCCATAAAATTACTTCATAATAAAATATCCCGAACAATTGGGTAAAAACTGCCAAAAGAGTATGAAATACAATTAAAAAAAACAGGACATAAATAAAGCCTCTCTTTTTATCTTTAAAAAAACCAACTAATAAAAACGGGGCAATTAGCAAAAATATGCCGACTATAAATTTTATCATATTACTATATTCTATATCGAATTTTGCTGTAAATCAAAAAGCGCATTCAAAAATCAGCGCTTTTTAATAAGAAATCTTTTTAACTAACACGTCCAATAAATTTTTGACCGCTTCTTGGGCTTGGTCCTGGGTATCGCTTTGGATAAATTTTTCCCACAAGTTTAAAATAACAGGATCATCCAGGTCTCTAACAGAGTTTTCCAGCTTCAGCCGGTTTTCAAAAGAAACTTCCCCTTTTGCCTTCAAAACTTTTTCAATAAAAAGGCTGGAAAAATTTATAATTTTTACGTTAAACTGCTGGCTTTTCAACTCTTTCTGCATTTCTTTTATTTTCGCCTTTTCCGAAAAATATCCTATTGCAAAAGCAATATTTCCCAAAACAAGAAGCGCAATTATAATCGCAATAATCGTTTTTTTCTTATCTACAATCATTGATACAAGCGTTTTTTCTCCGTTTAATGGTATAATATTTCCTAAATGCATACAAAAATTTTAAATTGTTGCGGCGGCTTGCCTTTCCCTTTTTTTGTCGCGATAAAAATTGTAGAGCAGCAAAAGAATTACTGCAGCCAGTAGAAATGTTTTCCAGTCAACGATGTTTAAAAACCAAAATTTGGTTTTTAGTTCTATGTTGATATGTATGCCGCTTCCTTCTTTTACTTCAAAAGGCTTTCCGTCATAACTTAAATAACCCGGCGCGTCGACCTTTAAATAATAAAAACCGTCGGGCACTAAAAATGAATATGTCCCTCTCACGTCTGTTGTCTGCGGATTTTCTTGCTGATAATTTTTAGCCGGCCATAATTCATATTGTTTGGTTTCAGGATTCAGCCAGTAAAGAGCCGCTATAGCGCCGGCAACTCTGGTTTCTCTGTCTCCGGATTTCTCATAAATATATCCTTCGGGGTCAACAACGGTAATCATCTTTATTTCTTTTGAATACAGGATTTCATCTTCGTATTCCATAACCGTAATAATTTCGTATTCGCCGTCAACCACCGGCATCTGAACTTCTGCTGTATAAACTCCGTTTCCCGCGTCAATATAATCAAATTCAGCAAGCACTAGCCGTTGCTCTGCCGCCTCAGTTGGCGGAGACCCGATCTCCCCCGAACTTGCATTCAAGTTTTCAGGAGATCGGGTCTCTCCTGCTTTCCCGCCTTCCACTGGAATCTGTAAACTTAAAGCCGCGGGCAAAGCGATGTTGGGATTTGAAAAAATGAAAGAATACCCCAGCGCGTTCATCGGAACGTTCAAAGACGGCCTGCCGCTTGGCTTTTTTGATTTAAAAATTATGTATCCTTTCACTCTTTTTACCGGAACATCCGGCTTTACCACCAGCTCCAAAAATTTGCCGGCAATAGCCTTGATTCTCTGTTCGCTTCTGCCCTGGTTGTTGATGGAAAGCGCCACATTGATGTCAATAAATCCTCCGCCTGCCTTTAAGAAAACAATGTCAGTTGGAATTCTAGATTTTGCTATGGCCGACATCTGGGCAAGGGGAATGGCTTTCACAACAGAAATTTTTCCAGCCGCAATTTCAACGCTCGTCAATCCAGCTGTTTCAGCCAGTGTCGGCAGGCTCAATTTTGAATTTTTTATTTTCTGGATATTGGCGGCATTGCTGACGCCGACTGCAGAAAAAATTTTGCCGACTTCAGGAAATTTTTGGGCTAAAAGTTTAACGTCCTGCGGCAAGGGAGCCAAAACGAATCTTGCGATTGGCTTTTCTGGCAGGAGCCGCCATGCATATTTCAGCGATGGCTGGGCTATTTTTGGAACCGTCACCACCGGCATTGGCAAAGGCTTTGCCGCCTGCTGGAAAAATTTGGGGATTAAAGGTTTTAATTTTTCCGCCAACTGCCTTAAAATGGGGCCGAAAGGCGGGAGCAAAGTTGTTTTTTTTTCCTCCAGTGGTTTAATAAATAGTCTCTCAACTAAAAAATCAGCAGTTATTGTTTTTCCTATATTTCCAGCCAAATCTCTTGGGGTAAATTCTAAGTGATACAAACCTTCCGGCAATTTTCCTAAAGTTATGAACCACTCCCCTTTTTCATCGGCCCGGAATATCCCATAATCGGCGTCAATTAAAACTATAATCTCTGTATTTGGTTCTGTCGTCCCGGCTATAATAATTTCTTCATTTGTTGCATATTTATCTTTAATAGAAGTTATATTTATTTCCGGCGGTATTTTATCTAAAACAATTGTATCTGGCGCTGGTTCTTGAATCGGCGCTGACTCCTGCGGAGGTTGATACGGAGCAGGTTGCGGTCCGCTGTTTCCGCAGCCGGATGACGGCCTCCAATCGGTATACATATTGCAATTTGAACAGTTAAAATTTAACGTGTCTATATTGTCTCCGGTTGCGTGGCCTACAAACTTTCCGTATCCGGCCTGTATTTTCATTCCAAGCATAGCCGGTTAGCGCGGAGTCGGTAACATGGACATTTCCGTTTGTTGCGCCAAAATTCACCCAGCCAATCTGGTCAGACCAAGCAGAACCAGAAACTGTTCCATCGGTGGTAGAAGCAAAAATGGCTTGGGGCAAAAAGCCAAAAAGAAAAACAATCATCAGTATAATTTTAAAATTTTTATTAAAAATCATGAATTTAAAATTATTTTCTAGTTACACACACCGGGTATGTGGGACTATGTGGGACTTAAAAAAAACCTAATGACAACGGATATCGCCGTCTGGTGGATAGTCATCATCAGACATCCAGACCAGATACACATTCTCGCCATCTTTTAATTTATAATTTTTCAAATATTTTTCTTTCCATTCAAACCATGTGTTGTCAAAATCTTCATCGCCTTCAATAAAATAAACTCCTGATGACATAGAGTCTTTAAAATAAAACTGTTTTATTTCTTCTTTTAATAATGTACTTAAACGAAATTGCCCAACAAGAAATTGACATTGATTGCCAGAACCCCAATTTCCGACCTCTGCTGTTTCTGTAATCAGATTAGATTGTTTGGGGTGCATAGGATCTACAAATATATTGAAACTATCTTGAAAAATTTTTAGACGGTAATTATTAAAAGGAATTTTATAGGTAAGATATATAGTAAACAATATAACAACTAAAAAAAATATTGAAAAAATAGTTGCAACAGAAATAATTATTTTTTTGTAAAACAATTTCATATGGTTTATTTTAACCAATCTTGGGATAATTTGTAAAATTCATTAGCTATTTGCAAGCCACGATCATTTGGCTGAGGATTGATGTGAGGATTTTTTTTCAACGAGTATAATGACGCAAGAACTTCTGGCTTTTTATTTAAATCTATAAACTTTAACCATTCGTCAATTAAAGAGCGGAGATGTGCTGCCCCAAAAAATATACTATGTTTTGGTTCTTTTATATAACTATATATTTGCTGGCGAGACACTTTCTTAATTTTTTCTTTTGATAAAAATTTTTCTGGATCGGGGTTGTAATAGCCGAGCAACATTAAGTTTCTCGCAACATCGGTTTTAACTTGAGCAATTCCGCCGGAAGTATTTTTTCCTATAAAATTTCCCGCCAATAAATCTGTAATTTCTTCAAAGGGACTAAGGCGGGCTATTTCATCTATGAGCACACCCGCTAAAAGATAAGTATCTACATCAAATTTTTTTGCAGCTGAAAATATTATATCTTTGATTTCTGTTAATTTATATTTTGCGGTTATTTTTGCTATGCTAATCTGGCCATCTATAATTATGTAATTTTCTATTTCTTCTTGAAATAAATTCTGTTGGTATTTTTCCCAATAACTTTTTAGAGTCGGAACAGATAAAATTTTACCCAGATCATTTAGGGAATAGAATAATTGATAGGAAGATATTGATATATAATCAAGATTATCTTCTTTAGAGGCGTTTGATGAAGTACGCAGATAAAAACTGCCAGAACGACTAACGGCATACACATTCTTAAACAATCCGTCCTTGGCAGATTTTATGGCTTCTTGCAATGAATATACTCGCAACATTTCGTCAACAAAAACAGAACTCCTTTTTTGAGCATCTGTGGCAACTAAAATAATTTTTACAATATTTTTATCCATATAACTACACATACCGGGTGTGTGGGAATAAATACTCTTACTCTAAAGTTAAGCCTTCTAATATTCCCCAAATTTTATTCCTCTCTTTGCTTCGCAGTAAATCTTTTACAAATTTCATGTAAATATCCTCATTATTATAAATTTCCCCAAGCAAACCCTTGTCTATTAAAATTGATTTCCTTCTTCCCATAAATTCTTGATGCGTTCCCCAATTATAATTATCGGCGAATTGCCAAACTTCGTTAAATTTTTTAGTACCCTCCTCTTTTAAATTTGGTTCTAATAACTGTGCGGGATTTAAAATATTTATATAAAATAAAAGATATTTCAGAAATTCATCGCTTTCAACACAAACTGCTTTGAACCGCCCTTGGAACAAACTTCCTGGTCGGCCATATTTCTCAGTAAAATATCGCGCATAGCTATTGCCTAATTTCTGCATAAAACGGATAATTCCGTCTTTTTGGATTTCCTGAAGCAAAAAATGAAAATGATTCGGCATTAAACAATCTGCGCAAATCTTGACCAAAGGATCATGTTCGACATCATTATTGTTAAGAAGATTTTCTATATCAGCCAAAGTATAACCACTCTTGCCTCTATCTAATTTTTCAATACCTCGGAAAGAATTACTATTGTTGGAAAGATACATTGCCTGGAGAAATCGGTATCTGTCTTTGTCGTTATAAAAAATATCTTGTTTTCCATTGCCCCTATTGAAAACGTGGTAGAATTTTCCGGGTTCAAATTTTACTTTTCTTGTCGGCATATTTCTACACACACCGGGTGTGTGGGCTTATTAAAAATCGCACCTTAATTTTAAAATAATTTTATTATGATTTGCCACAGATTATTCATTGGCGCGGAAATACCCGCTGTTGCGTTTTTTATAATTGGCAAAGACGAGACCTTTTCAAAGCCTGTTTTAAAAATGCTTTTTATAAAATCCTGTACGGCGTTTATCAGCCCGGCCGCCGCATCTTGAATTATCTCGCTTACCGAGTTTGCCGGGGGCTCAAAAACAGGTTCAGCAACAGGTTCAGCAACAGACTGCTCGCCCGCTGAAGCTGGCGGAGACCCGACCTCCACGGAATCTGCATTCAAGTTTTCAGGAGATCGGGTCTCTCCTGACTGTTCCGCCGCTTTTTCTTCTTTCAACTCTTGTTTCACCTCTTCTTTTATTTCTTCTTTCATTTCCTTGACAGCCTTTTTGGCTGTTTGGTCCGCTGTTTCTGCGGCATGCTGAACTACCTCTTGAACCTGTTCTTGTATTGCCTGCTGGGCGTTTTCCACTGTTTCCAACGCATTGCTGGCGGCCTGCTGGGCGGCTTGCGCGGCTTGGGCCGCTTGTTGAACTACCTCCTGAGCCTGCTCCGACGAAGCTGGCAGAGACCCGATCTCCCCCGACGAAGCACCAGATGTCGGACTTCCCGCGGGAAGTCCGACATCTCCTGACTCTGTCGTTTCGTTTTCGGCATTTGAATTTTGAACATTTGAATTTGTTTCGGATTGAACACTACGGGGAGAGCCTTTAGGCTCAATCGGATTTAAAATTTCGGATTTATCGGTTGTTGCTACAACCGAGCCGCATTCTCCTTTTGCTTTTTGCCACTCGCCTCCAGCAATCCACGCACAATAAATTTCCCCTGTTTCAGAATCCACCATTTCCAGATTCTGTGTTCTGGCGGTCTTCACATTCAATTTTTGCGCCACAATCTCCTCAACCGTGGCAATTCCCTTGTTTATGGAAGCGCCCAAGGCAAGCAAACCTTCCTTAATTTGACTGCCAATATAACTGCTTTGAACCCCGGAAACCTGCCCCGAACCGACGGCTCCATTGGAGGTTAGACCTCCCAATTTCAAGTCCTGAATTGATTTTATAATCAGCGGAATCAGCTTGTTATAGTCAATGGCTTTTAAGTTGTCTGACCTGTATATCATCGCGTCTGGATAAATTTCTTCCACTTCTTGGGCTATCATTCCCGTGTGCTGTTTTTGCCCGCCTTTTTCTTTGACATATTCTTCTTTGTATAAAAAGTCTTTTACAGAGAACTGCATCAGCTGGCTTATTCCGAATTTTGTGGAAGAGATATTTTCTTTTGTGATTATATCTGATGGCGCGGTAACATTTATGGTTGAGTTTCCAATATACATTGTGGTCGACCCATCGCCTAAAGACCCTGTGCTAAAACCGTTGTTGGCCGCTACGGCTCCCAGCATTACCGCGCCCTCAAAGTACGCGCTGTTTGTTCTTGTTATTGTTGTGTTGGTTCCGGCAACCGGCTTTGGCGCATAAAGAGTGAAGGCGTCTGTCACTGTTATTGCATTGGTTGAGGCAAATGTGGG
>LBSQ01000015.1 GCA_000992015.1 Parcubacteria group bacterium GW2011_GWA2_37_10 | reverse complement strand
CATGGCCACTCGTTTTAATAAAAAGCTGTATGGCCAGCGTTGGCAGGTAGAAACCGCCAACTCAATGATCAAGCGAAATCTTGGTTCTTTTCTACGCGCGCGTTCATACTGGAGCCAGTGTCGTGAAATGATGTTAAGACTGCTCACCCATGACATTATGATTGTTTGGATGTAGATGTTTTCTACGGAGCAGGGCTGACCCCATTTTTTACAGACCCCATTTTTCCCCATCGGATTTGTATACGCGCCGCGACTTGCATCGCGGGCAGTGGAGGTGCGTGCCGAACAATATTTTCTTTACCAGCTTCTTTATCTGGCACTCACTTGGTATTTGACGAAATTTATACATAGGAGCAGATTTGTTTTTGTTAATTACGCTTACACTTTCATTATCCATATTTTTTAAATCTGTTCCAACTCCTTTAGTATACCCGTAGACTTGCCCACATTCGGCAGCCCTACAATTCCAAGTTTCATATTTTAATAATTTTATTCATTATAATCTGGATATTGTTCAGGAGCAACGCCTCTTATATCAACAATTTTTGGCATAGATTTAATGTCTTTTTTGCTCTTAATATTTCTCTTGCCTTTAAAAATAATTTCAAATTGATGTCCGTCTCCGTAATCAAAAATTAAATTTAATTTTGACACTTTATTGTAATCAATATCGCAAATTCTTATTTCGCTCGTTTTGAAGGTAGGATGCGGATCATCTTCCCATCCTGGGGCAAAAAATGACAATGATGAGCCGGTAAAAAATGTATCGGGCTTTTTATCTTCTGGCAAATCAAACCCATGCATATGGTCATTATTCCAATCCATCGACTCGATAATTTTGCAAGCCAAGTCTAAAAAAGTTTGAATATCCAAAATTTCAATATCACGCCAAACATTTTTCTTGTTGAGATAATTTATTCTAAAAACATAAATTTCCGCTTCCGTATCTGTTTGGTCGGTAAAAATACTTTCAAAAGTTTTTTTATAATTATCATACTTTTTTAAGACTTCGTTCAGGTAGTCAACATGCCTGTTTTCCAATATAGCTTCGTTGATAGATTTTATAAAGCCCTTTTCTTTAATTTTGAGTTTCATATTGTTTGTTTTTACCACAATTATTCAGAGTAAAACAGCAATAACCTATTTTAATACACTTTTTTTAATTTGTTCCCAAATCTCTTTTTTTAGAATTACCTGATTTACATTTTCTAGTTTATCTAAAAAATTAAAAATTATTTCATGTTCACTAACACCAGAAAAAATTTTCAATCACAATATTTTGTTTTTTTACGCCCAAATCAAATAATGCTTTTTTGATACTTATCTTCATCGCCTCCGGTCCGCAGATATAGTATGAGGAATTTTTTATGTTTTTAACATATTTATTGATTAGGTCTTTATTGATATAGCCCCTTTCGTATTCTCCAGAAGCGGATGTTGTTTCGTGGCTTAATACATATATTTTTTTAAACCACCCCTTTTTAATATTATTTAACGTATCTTTAAAAATTATATCTTCTTTTGTTTTTGAGCCATATATCAAAAGTATGTCTCGTTTTTTTTCTTTAAACAAATTATCTTTTATCATACTGAAAAAGGGCGTAATTCCGACTCCCCCGGCAATAAAAACAGAATCCTTGCCGTTATCCTTTAATGCAAATATTCCAAAGGGCCCATCTACGATAACTTCTTCGCCTGCCTTTAAATTAAGCGTTGTTTTTGTGAATCTCCCGGTATTCTTTATGGTAAAGCAAATATTTCGCTCGTGAGGCGAACTCGACATTGTGAACGGGTGCCTTGCATGCAATTTATTTTTGTCTAATCTCAAAAAGCAAAATTGTCCAGCTTTGAATGAAAATTTTTTAGGGGCTGTTAATATCAATGAAAATGTGTCTTTTGTTTCTCTTCTGATTTTTTTGACATAAAACCTGCCAACGTATTTTTTTCTGATTTTGTATTGAATTCTATAAATGGCTCCGCCGATTACTCCAAAAACCAAAACAGCATATAATGTTTTTATGTATATTGAGTTGCTATCAGAGCCCAAATTAAAACCGTGATATAAGGCGAGAAAAAAGAGAACATAAGTAAGAATATGAATGTATTGCCACATTATGCAGGAAATTCTTTTATAGAAATGCGAGGCAATCATCACGACGATAAATATATAAAATGATATTGCGCCAAGGGCGAGCGGGATAACTGCGAAATTAGGAATCAAATAAGTTGCGATTGAACTATCAGACAGAACAAAGAACAGGGGATGAAATACTATAAAAAATGCCGTTATCAGTGAAAACTTCCTTTGAAATTTTATGATTTTATCTAAACCAAAATATCTGTCAAAAAATCTGGCGGTATCTCCGGAGATAATAAGCAAAGACAGGCAGACAAAACCAATTATGCCTGCCTGCTTACCCAAATTATAAAGTAGAACAGATAATTGAAATCCCTCTGTCATTTATTCGGTTACGGTTAATGTGCCCCACTGTCCTTTTTGCCTATGTCCTGGAACTGAGCAGTAATAAATAAATTCTCCGACTCTATCCGCTGTAAATTCTATAACTACTTCTTCATTTAAGGCGGTCATTTTTTTAATTCCATATTCATCAAGAGTAAAATCGTGAGTTCCTTTAATATTTGTTACTTTTATCCGAACAATATCTCCTTTGTTAACGATTATTTCTTTAAGTGAAAACCAAATCCCCGTATTATCATAAAAAGAAGTTATGCTAAATTCCTTCACTGCTGATTCTTTATTTTCTGCCACAACTTCAGCAGTTTCTGCAACATTATTATTTTGAGTGTTATTTGCGGCGACTCCGTTTTTAGCGGCCTGGTTAGTTTTATTAAACGCGATTACAGCCGCTACCGCGATAATACCAATAGCAACCACTGGGATAATTATTTTTTTGTTCATAAGAATCTTTTTAAATTATAATTATTTTATTAATGTTGATAAACTAGACCTTTTAGATATAACCATAAAATTTATAATAAGTAAAAATGCAGTCAGCGCCATCATCGGGATAGTGACATAACCGAATTGCATAACAAATCGTTGCGCGCAATCAACTGAATATCCTACCGCCGAACAACCAATAGATGGCGCAAGCCCGATTTGCAAAAGATATTGATATCCAGCAATTAACGCGCCCAGAGAAGATAGGATGATACTATACAAAACAATGCTGTGATCTTTTTTTAGCCAGGCAACTCCCAAAATAATTGCCTGCGGATACATTAAAATCCGCTGAAACCAACAGAGTTTGCATGGTTCATAGCCGGCGATTTCTGAATAAAACAAACTTCCGAGTGTTGCTATGAGCGCAACTGCCAACGAAAAAGCCAGCGCGTGCTTGGCAAAAAAATTGAGTACCCCGCTTCGCTTTGTGACGAACGACACGATGATAACGAATATAATAATCTGTCCGGCAATTGTGAGTAACGCGAGCGTTTGATTAACTGTTGAAATAAGTTCCATAAATTTATTGGGAGAGCGGACAGCCAGTTTTTTCAGCCAGTTGCGTTAAAGATAATTCACCGCTCCGCCGTGAACCATCGTTAAACTCCCAGGTTGGATAATTCTCGATATTTTTGTCTTTGCAGATTGATAATTGGCTTCGTCCGTCCGGCATTGAGCACTCTACATACGGCAAGCCCTTGGCTGACTTGCCGAACAGCGCTTTTTGATTTTGACAATGCTGGCACCAAAAAGTGCCATAAAACACCGCTCCATTCTCTTTAAGGCATTGCGCGAACATATCAAACTTGCCAGGTTGCCTTGATGATTTTATCCATATCGCGACCAAACTAATAAGGAGCAGGGTGATAATGATAATGATGATTATGGTTTTATTTTTCATATAAGTGGTTGCTCCACGGCATTTTGTATTTATATTTTAAATTATAATCGATATGCTATACCTTGTAAAGCAATAATGGTATTGCGCATCGCTATTGACAGGGGATACCCCTATGGAGTATACTTAAAATATGAATCACGAACACCTGAATCCGCACAAACAAAAAGCTACAAGGCGATTAAAAATTGTCGCGGGACAAATAAAAGGACTGGAAAAAATGGTTGAGGAAGATAAATACTGCGTTGATATAATCAACCAATCTCTTGCAGTAAAGCAGGCATTATCGAGCTTTGAAGATTTTATTTTAAAAAACCATTTGTCCACTCACGTGGTCAACCAAATTAAATCCGGCAGTTCCAATAAAGCTATAGAGGAAATACTTTCTATTTATCGTTTATCTAAGAAAAAATAACCTATGGAGTTATTGCTTTCAGCATCAATAATAGCGACATTTATAGCAGGCGTGGCAGCATTGTTTGCTCCATGCTGTATCACTGTTCTTTTACCGTCATATTTTGCTTCTATTTTCAGGGAAAAGTACAAAGTATTTTTAATGACTTTTATATTTTTCCTTGGAATACTTACAGTTTTCTTGCCAATTGGATTGGGAGCAGGAATATTAAGCCAGATTTTCAAGCAGTACCATGATATAGTTTACGGTTTAGCGGGAATATTTATGCTGGTATTAGGCGTGGTATTACTCTTGGGAATACATTTTTCGTTGCCAATTAGAGTAAGCCCTTCTTTAAAAAAACATAATGCGGTTTCAGTTTATACATTGGGAATATTCTCCGGCATTGCAACTACTTGCTGCGCTCCTGTTTTAGCCGGAGTTCTAACATTATCAGTATTGCCTGGATCGTTTATTTGGGGCGGAGTATTTTCGTTAATTTATGTTTTAGGAATGGTGGCGCCGTTGTTTTTCTTGTCGGTACTAATTGATAAATCATATTTTACCCAGAAAATTACTAAAACTTTTCATAAGGCAATAAGTTATTCTTTGGGCAAGAAAAGAGTAAGGATTACAATTTCTGAAGCTATTTCCGGGGCAGTTTTCCTTTTTATGGGAATATTGATTATTGTGTTAGATCTTTTTGGAAAACTTTTTATGCCAGAAGAACAGCAGAGGCAAATGAATATTTTTTTAATCAATCTTACCGCAAAAGTGAACGATTTTGTAAAATTTATTCCAGGCTATGTTTGGATAACGATATTAATTTTAGTAGTAGCTTTAATCGCGGGGATATCAATGAAGTATTTTAAAAAAGAAAAAAATGGAGAACGAAATTAATATAAAAACAGTAGCGCTGATTTTGGCATTGATAATTGTGCCAGTTGTTGCGATACTTATTTTTGCTCAAGTTAACAAACCAAATTCAAAATTAGATAACTTATTAAATAAATCGGCTCCCAGTTTTTCTTTCAATGACCGCAATGGTAATAACTATTCTTCCGAAAATTTAAAAGGAAAAAATGTTGTGCTCTTCTTCAGCGAAGGGTTGGCTTGCTATCCTGCTTGCTGGAACCAAATAGCGTCTTTCGCAACCGACCAAAGGTTTAATACTTCAGATACGGTGGCGTTGTCCGTTGTTTTAGACACTCCCGAAGATTGGCAGAAAGTGACGCAAAAAATGGATGGAATAGATAGGGCGAATATAGTTTTTGATAAAGGCGGCCAAGCATCAAGATTATTCGGCGCCTTAACAGCAACATCTTCAATGAGAAGCGGCGCTTCGCCCGGCCATACATATATTTTGATAGACAAACAAGGCGTGGTAAGATATGTATATGACGACCCCTCAATGGCGGTAAGAAACGACAAAATATACGCTGAACTTGAAAAATTAAAATAATAAAAATTAAGATTATTATTAAACAAAAAAATATGCTTCAATTAAAACGATACGGTTGGCTGTGCGTTCTTGGGGGCGAAGTAGTTTATTTTATCTGCCTTTTGGGCGGATATATCCCATGGCGCACGCTAAAAGGAATTGAGCTTCATCACGCCCTTTTTGAAACACTGCCTGGTTTTACATGGGGTAGCGTAACGAGTATATTATTGGGCGCAGTTTATGTATTTATTTTCACCTGGATATTTGCATGGTATATGGTGTGGATGCATAACACAAGCACGATAAAATAAATTATTAATGGAAAATCAAAACAATAATAATGATATGGGTGGTAAAATGATGTGGATGATGATGCTTTGCTGCATTGCGCCATTTTTATTTATTTTTTTAAGCGGAGTGATCGCAAGTAAAGGAAATTGGATTGCGATAGTTGTAATGGGAATTTTTGTAGTGGGATATCTTGCGATAATGAATAAAATGCATAATAGTCATGGCGGAAAGTCCGGCAATGATAAATCAGACAATTCCCACAGCCATGGTTCACATGGCCACGGATGCCACTAACAAAAAAATATGGTAAAATTGATAAAAGATAAAGATAAAAAATTATTTCAGTGCAAAGAGTGCGGTTTGTTATATAAGGAAAAAAACTGGGCTGAAAGGCGCAAAGAATGGTGCAGGAAAAATCACACTTGCAATCTTAAAATTATAAAACATGCTGAAAAAAATGAAAGAAATTAAATTAAGGCCAATTGGTTTTGTAAAAAACAACATAAAAAAATCTCGCTTCGGGAATTTCGCTGATGAAATATCAGAAATAGTTTTAGATAAGGAGTATACTGAGGGGCTGGACGGAATTGAGGATTATTCTCATATAATTGTGGTTTATTGGTTAGACAAAGTGAAAACCTGCGATATTCGGCACATTCCCCAAGGGAAAGCCGGCGATGTGCCGGAAGTTGGAATTTTTGCTTGCAGATGCGTGAATCGCCCGAACCCTATTGGAATTACCACAGTAAAATTGCTTGAACATAATAAAAATAAAATTAAGGTAAAGGGGCTGGATATTTTAGATGGAACTCCGATAATTGATATTAAGCCATATTGGCCTCAGTATGATAAAGTAGATAATGTAAAAATTCCCAATTGGGTTAATAAATTGGAGTTTTAAATTATTAATAGACATATTAAAAAATGAAAAAAATAATTTTTATAATAACTTCAATTTTTGTTTTTAGTTTTGCCCTGCCGTCTGTCTCTTTTGCCCAAGGAATGCCTGCCCTGAGCGTAGTCGAAGGGATGGGTTTTATAAATTCGTCTCCTGATAACACTGCGATACAAAGCCAGAAAGCCGAAGAACAGGAGGGCAAAAACTTTTTAGATGAATTAACCAACAAAACAATTGTTTGCTCGCAACTTAAAGATGCAGATTTCGAAAAGATTGGCGAGTATTTTATGGGTCAATCCGTTGGAAATACTTCAAGGCATATTGCTATGAACGAAATGATGAAAAGAATGATGGGCGAGCAAGGCGAGGAACAGGCGCACATTGTAATGGGTGAACGTTTGAGCGGTTGCGATACTTCCGCCGCATTTCCGTCGCAAGATGCTGGTTTTATATCTATGATGGGAATGATGGGCGGGGGCTGGTCATTTCCCTTAAATCAAAACCAAACTAATCAAAATCAAGCAAGCAATTCTACGAAGGGCAATTATTTTGGAAATTCAATGATGGGTTTTGGTTATGGTTACGGCTGGATTGGCGCTATTTTTATGATAGTATTCTGGGTTTTGGTTATTTTGGCTATCGTTTCCTTTGTAAGTTGGCTGGTAAGACAATCTAAGGGGACGACCAACGATAACGGAAACCAAGCGATGGATATTTTAAAGGAACGGTATGCAAAAGGAGAAATTAACAAAGAAGAATTTAAAGCTAAGAAAAAAGATTTGGTTTAAATTTGACACAACAAATAAAAGGCGTAGAATAGAATAATATATATGAATTCACGCAGTAGAAATTTTATCATTTTTTATTTAATGGCGGCTATCTTGGGAGTTTTTGTTTTCCACTGGTTTTTTATTGATAATATGATGCCGGCAACTGAATGTTTTTCTATTAATTGCATTTATTCCTCTCCCCAAACGACTCAGCCAAAAGATTTTTATAATTTTTTGGCTACCTTAATTTTGATTATTATTGCGAGTTTACCAATAACCTTATGGTTAAATAACGAATTTAAAGAAATACTAGGGCGAATTCTTCTTGGGCGAAAGATTGATGGGTTTTGGCGTAAGTTGATTTCGTGGCTTAAAATTTTAAAAAAAAGAGATCCCCGAACCGTATTAGCCGTGGCGCGGATTTTTGATTTTAGGCAATAATTCTTATTATTTTGATTTGCTATAAATTTTAATTTTTGCGCCGCTTCCCGCGTCGTTTTTTATTTAAAAAATGTCTAAAAATATTGAAAAACGAAAAATATAATTAACTAAAACAATAAAAAAATAATATGATAGAAGAAGTAAAAATTAAAATAGGGAAAATAAGTTCGTTGGAAGATAAAATGTCAATTGAGGCGGAAATTGAAGTATTGGATGGCGTTGACGGCATAAATGTAAATGAAAATAATGGCGACTGTTATGTAAAGTTTGACGAAGACAAAATTTCGTCTGACGCAATAATTAAGAAAATTAAGGAACTCGGATTTGAGATGACCGCAAACGATTTTTCTTCTAACGAATTGCCAAAAGGAGAGTCTTTTCCAGCCCAAAAAGAGGAGTGGAGCAGTAAAAATTTTAGGGAGCATATTTATAGGGTTGAGGGAATGCATTGCGCATCATGCGAGATTCTAATTGAGAAAAAACTTCTAGAGGCGCAAAATATAAAATCTGTTGACGCTTCAACTTCAAAAGGGGAGGTTGTTGTAGAATATGAGGGCGATAGGCCAAATCCAGAAAGATTGAGCAGAATGTTCAAAGAAGAAAATTACAGATTTTATGATGTAAATGAAAAAGTAAAATCCTCTTTTGCTAAAAAGGCTTTTATAGGTAAAGAGGGAGCCAGTCCAACCCTGGTTGCCTTTAATATCGCTATTTTTGTAATCATTGCCTTTTTGTTCTTGCAGAAAATCGGGATTGCCGATTTTCTTAGCATAAGCTCAACCTCGTCCGTAGTGACCTTTTTAGGATTTGGGCTTTTGGCGGGATTATCTTCGTGTGCCGCATTGGTTGGAGGAATTGTGCTTTCAATGTCAAAGCAATGGAACAGTCTTTATTCAGAAGAACAAACCACATCTCAAAAACTTCAGCCGCATATAATGTTTAATGTCGGAAGGGTTATTTCTTATGCTGTTTTGGGCGGAGTTTTGGGTGTCATCGGAAGCAGATTACAGATTTCCCCTCAAATTACCGGATATTTGGTAATTGCAATTTCATTTTTAATGATTGCTTTAGGTTTGCAAATGTTGGGAGTAAAAGCATTCAGAAAATTTCAGATTACAGCTCCAAAATCCGCGACAAGATATATTGCCAACGAAAATAATTTTCAAGGAAAACAAATGCCATTTATTATGGGGGCTCTAACTTTTTTCATTCCCTGCGGATTTACGATAACAGCGCAAAGTTTGGCTCTTTTGTCGGGAAGCCCGATAACCGGAGCTATGATAATGGGCGCATTTGCTTTGGGAACCGCTCCGTCGCTTTTCTTTATTGGACTATCATCTGTAAAATTCAATTCAAAACCCCACTTGGCAGAAAGATTCTCAAAAGTCGCTGGTTTTTTGGTGTTATTTTTCGCTTTGTACAATATGTCAAATCAAGCAACTGTTTTAGGATTTACTGGGTTTGGCGACATTCTTTCTTCAGCGCAAAACCAAACTCGGGTTGCAACGGTTGACGCAAAAGATTTACCCCAAATTGTTGACGGAAAACAGGTGATTAAAATGACTGCTTACGGCTCAAAGGACTCTCCAAATTATTTCAAGGTAAGGGTCGGGGTTCCTGTAAGGTGGGAAATTACCGCAGATAGAACGGCTGGCGGATGCAACGGCTCAATTATTTCAAATAGTTTGTTTTCTGGCTCAATTGACTTAATTCCCGGACAGGTTTCGGTAAAGGAATTTACTCCAGAAAAAACCGGTAAATTCAGATTTTCTTGCCAAATGGGTATGGTTTCCGGAATTATTGAGGTTGTAAATGCAACAAATGCAGCCGTTGATTCAAATTCAGGCATAGTCGTCAATGCGGCAACTGAGGGCGGAGGCGATATAATTTCATCTGGATCAAAAGGGTGCGGTTGCGGTGGAGGAGGGGGAAACTCCTGCCGCCGGGAAATAAAATAAAACTCTGATCAAAAATTATGGAAAAAACAAAATTTAAAATTCAAGGTATAAAATGCGGTAACTGTTCTCTTCTTATTGAGGAAAGGTTAAAAGCCAAAGAGGGCGTTGTTAAAGTTAAAGTTGACCAAACCTCTAATAAGGGCGTGGTGATATATGACAAACAGAAAATAAACGAAAGCGATATCTACAAAACGATTGAGGAGATAGGTGGATTTAAGGTAGAAAAGATTGAAGATGGGATGGAAAACCGCGTCGAAAATACAAACTATGCTAATCCCAATATTGTGGAAGAGGAAAAACCTCCAATAGGAATTTCAAATGTTAAAAAAGTTTTTGCAGTAGCGGTTGTTTTAGTTTTGCTTTTTCAGTTTTTTACATTCGGAAACAAAAATAATCAGAGAAGCAAATCTAACGGTTCTGTAAAAAATACTTCTGCCCAAGAACAGCAGCAGGCTGATGACAGCCAGCAGGCGCCCATAACAGCGCAAAAAAACGATAATCCTGTTTTAGAGGCGTATGTAGTTAGCCGATGTCCGTTTGGACTTCAAATGCAGAGAATTTTAGCTGATGTCATAAAAAACATTCCTTCGGCGGCGCAAAATATAAAAGTGCGATATATGGGGTCTGTTTCTAACGGAACAATAACTTCAATGCATGGAGACGCCGAAGCTCAGGAAAACCTAAGGCAGATTTGTTTAAGAGAAGAACAGCCAAACAAATATTGGCAATATGTTTCCTGCCAAATGAAAACCGGCGACACTTCGGGATGTGAATCTCCTACGGGAGTTGATAGCCCAAAGTTAAGCGCCTGTGTTTCTAACAGCGGCAGAGGATTGGCTTATGCAAAAAAAGATTTCGATTTAAACGGCAAATACCAAATACAAGGTTCTCCAACATTAGTATTAAACGGCCGGCAAGTTTCAGAATTTGATTTTGGCGGAAGAACTTCCGATGCGGTAAAAACCGCAATATGCAGCGGATTTAATAATCAGCCAGGATTTTGTTCAACAAATCTGACCACGGCTAACGCGGCAACAAGTTTCTCTGCCACTTATTAGCTGAAACTTAACAATAAATGGATAAAAATATAAAATTAAAAAAAACACGACGAGAAGGGGTGGCCGGAAGCAGACTTTCTAAAATTGAGTCAAAAATCGATCAGATTTTAGGTTTGGTTTCAAGCGACCACACAAAAAGCGCTGTAGTTGCCATTGCGCAACCGAGCGCGCAAGCAATTGAAATGAATGCTGAAGGAAACAAAGACAAACAAATTAGTTTAGTTGTAAGCGGAATGCACTGCGCGTCTTGCGCCAAAATAATTGAGAAAAAACTGCAAAAAGTTCCCGGAGTGAAAGAGGCAAACGTAAATTTTGCGGCCGAAAAGGCAAGGGTCGTATTTAGCGAATCACAAGTAAAAATAGGTGATTTAATAAAAGCCGTTGTATCGGCAGGATATAAAGCATCTATTGCCAGCGACGCAAACCCCGAAGAAGAAAGAGAAAGAAAAGAAAAAGAGATTAAAGATTACCGCAACAAATTTTTAATTTCTCTTGGCTTAAGCTTGCCAATGCTCTATTTTATGTTGCTGGATTTTTTTAATTTTCTGCCATTGAGAGGATTTATTTTGCCATTTGTGGGCGTTGTTTCATTACTGCTGACCACGCCGGTTCAGTTTATTATCGGAGCGGGATTCTATAAAGGAATGTGGAGCAGTTTGAAAATGAAAACTTTTAATATGGATAGTTTGATTGCTATTGGAACAAGCACTGCGTTCTTTTATAGTTTATGGCAATTTTTATATTATGTCATAATGAACGGATCTTTAATCGGTTTGAATGGCGCTAAAATTCCGGAATTATATTTTGAAACTGCGGCTTACCTGATAACTTTTGTGGTGCTTGGAAAATGGCTTGAAACAAAAGCAAAAGGCAGAACATCAGAAGCCATTAAAAAATTAATGGGTCTCCAGCCAAAAACCGCGAGGATAGTAAAGGGCAACGAAACTTTGGACATACCAATTGATGAAGTTAAAATGTTGAGAAAAATGTTGGAGATAAAGTTATCGGAGCCACAATAAACAAACACGGCAGTTTTGAGTTTTCAGCAACTAATGTTGGTAGCGAAACAGCCTTGGCTCAGATAATCAGATTGATTGAGGAAGCCCAAGGATCAAAAGCGCCAATTCAAGCCTTGGCTGATAAAATTTCCGCCTGGTTTGTGCCGGCGGTTTTAGTGTTAGCCGCCTTGACTTTTATAGTCTGGTATTTCTTTTTAGGAGCCAGCCTTTCGTTTGCTTTAATGGCTTTTACATCGGTAATTGTAATAGCCTGCCCGTGCGCGCTTGGATTAGCTACGCCAACTGCCATAATGGTTGGAACAGGCAAGGGCGCAGAATACGGAGTGCTTATCAAGGGAGGAGAACCATTGGAGGCCGCTTGCAAATTTAAGGCCATTGTTTTTGATAAAACAGGAACTTTAACAAAAGGCAAGCCGGAAGTCACAGATATTGTGGGAGTAGGATTGAGCGATGAAAAGAGAATTATAAGCATTACAGCAAGTTTAGAAAAACTTTCCGAACATCCTTTGGCAGAGGCAATAGTAAAATACGCAGAAGAGGAAAAAATCTCTTTGCCAGAAGCATCAAATTTTAAAGCAATTCCCGGCCATGGTGTTGAAGGAAAAATAGACGGCAAGAAATATTATTTTGGCAATCGTAAATTAATTACAGACACTGCAGAGTTAAATGTGGGCGAAGCTGAAAAGAAAATCAGCAAACTGGAAAACGAGGGAAAAACAGCAATGATTTTGGCTTCAAAAAAAGCAATACTGGGGATAATAGCGGTGGCAGATACAATAAAGGAAAACACTATTGAGGCGGTAAATGCTTTGCAGAAAAAAGGAATTCAAGTGTTTATGATTACTGGCGATAACAGGCGCACAGCAGAAGCAATTGCAAAACAAATAGGAATTAAAAATGTTTTGGCAGAAGTTCTGCCCGAAGACAAAGCAAACGAAGTAAAAAAACTTCAAGGAACGGGAATTAAGGTTGCAATGGTTGGCGACGGAATTAATGATGCTCCTGCGCTCGCTCAAGCAGATTTAGGAATTGCAATGGGCGGCGGCACTGATGTTGCAATGGAAACAGGCGGAATTGTAATTATTAAAAATGATTTGCGAGACGTGCTTACAGCCATAAGTTTGAGCCGAGAAACAATGGGCAAGATAAAACAAAATATGTTTTTTGCTTTGTTTTATAACGTGATCGGAATACCAATTGCCGCAAGAATTTTTGCAGGGATAGGCCTTGTGTTAAGACCCGAGTTAGCCGGCCTGGCAATGGCTTTCAGTTCTATTTCGGTGGTGTCTAATTCTTTACTGCTTCGCTATTTTAAGCCCAACAAAAAGAATTATATATCCCTGGTTGCGCCGATTGTTCTTGCCTTACTTTTTACATTTATATTTATTGAATTTGGGAGAATTAGTTCCAACATGGCTGACACAGAAGCAAGCGACCAAAAAATGGAAAATGTTTTGATTCAAGAAAATTTAGTTAAATAACAATTATTAATTTAAAATAAAAATTAATGACAGAAAAAATGGCGCTAATAATTTCAGGAATGCATTGCGTTTCCTGCGCTAAAATAATTGAAAGCACCCTTGAAGAAAAAGAGGGAGTAATCTCAATTTCGGTAGATTATGATTCTAAAAAAGCGTTTTTAGAATTTGACACACAGAAAACCAATCTTGATGAAGTTAAGAATGTATTAAAGGCATTGGGATATACGGCATCGTAATTTATATTTTAGATGTTATCCAAAAAATCGGCGAGCCACAAAATACATAAGCGATAAAAATGCGCCCGATGATAGCACAAGCGGAATGACCAGCGCAGAGTTGCCTTTGTTTCCCAACGCGGCGGCAAGATTATTTTCAATTAATGTGTCGGTTTTGTCTGTTTGTAACGGACTTTGCGTTGTTTGAGTATTTACGTTAGTTGCGACAGCCGGAGTTTTAATTTTTGGTTCAGGCTCCGGATTTTGTGTATTTATCGCGGCTGGCGGAAGAACGGTAATTTTTACTTCTTCGGTTTTCTGCAAGGCGGTTGGATTTACAGGTAAAGATTCGGGAAGATTTTGAGAGATAGTGTCTGAGTCAGCCGTTGTTGCCGCAGGATTTGTTGCCGGGGTGTTGTTATTCCCAGCGCTTCCTCCACCGCTTCCTCCACCGCCTCCGCCCGATGGCGCCGCGATTGGTTTTGAGACAGGTTGCATTATTAAATTCCAAGGTTTGCCGAGCGCCGCAGGAATAGCGTAGCTAGTTGCCCAAATGCGGTTTTGTAAAGTTTCAGAAGGAGCAAGCGCGGCGCCGTCAGCTTGCGCATTTTGCAAATACGGACCGGCTGTTGCGAGAGCAGAAGAAACACCCGGAGTTGAATTAAATGGATAAAGCGCTTGCACTGCGGCGGCTGTTAGGTCAACACTGTTTTCCCACGAGCCATTTGACAGTTGTTTTCCAAGAATAAAAGTAATGTCTTTTGTTATGATTTCGTCGTTTGCCGTGTATCCGGCGCTAGCTAACGGAATAAGGGCGAATATGTCATCATTTGTGAGAGATGAGTCGCCGAATTGCGCGCCATCAAAAGTATTTGTTATGGCAGAAATATAATTTGTTCCGTTAAATGAATAAGGATTTTGTCCAAGAGAAAGAAGCGCTATTGCCCTACGTTCGTTTTCAGTGAGAAGCGAATCTATAGAATTGCGCGCATTCATATATAAAAGAATGTTTGTACGGATGATTCCTGATTCGCCAGCCGCGCCAATAGCTATGCCTGCCCAATCGGTATATAAACTTGAACCGGCAAAAGACCCGTCAGCGCCCTGAACACTGGCAAGATAATTAAGCGCGTTTTGCACACTAAACACAGGAGGGGTTATTGTTTCTCCACCGCCTCCTCCTCCTCCTCCGCCCGAGTCAGCGGCGTTTACTGTTACCGCATACGACGGAAAATAAAAATCTTCTGCGATGCCGACATCGTACGTTCCTGCGTTTGAAATAATAAGCGTAACAGAGCCATTTACGTCAACTTTGGCGCTTGTAATAATCGTCGGATTGAACGGGTCGTTTGGATTGGGCTGGCTTGCGCCGATTGTTACTTCTAAAAGAGGCCCCCATATGTTGTCTAAGTAATTATATTTTTGCGCGGTTGCGGTGAAGGATTCGTTAACATTGACAGTTGTTTTGTCAAAAATAATTTGATGGGGATTGCCAAAATACAAAACAATATTTTCTCCGCCTGAAAGCAATGTTAAATCCATACCGGTGGTCGGAGTATTGTTGTTAACAACGTACTGCCAGTTGTCACACAATGGAGCCGACCCTTCCGGAGTAAGGCATTTTAAATATAATGAATTAAACGAAATGTAATATTGTAAATTAGAAAGGGAGAACTCAGTGTTTGTTTGGCTGATTGAGTAAAGAATGCCAAGAACACTGTCGGCAGAATAAGCACCGTTTCGTTTACTGTAACTGCTGTGGGATTTAATGTTATTGTATCGCTGTTTATAAAACCGGTTTTGTTTCCTGAAATTATATAGGGATCCGTTGAATCAACCGTGGCAGAGTATGTTCCGTCATCGCCGACTGTTTGTGAAATACCGTTTATAGCAACAGATCCGCCGGTTGCAGGAATCCAAACTGGATTAAAATTTGAATCTAAACCAAATTGCAAAAGCGTAAACGTAACTGTGTCGTGTTGCGCAGGCGAGGAGTTAGAGACAGTGAGTTTTAGCGGATTGATATTATAGTTGAGCAATAAATGTTCTCCCTGCGTAACCGTGTGCGCATTTAGCGAGGTTTCGCCATATGTTAAATCGCCAAACCAGCCCCAATACATATACATATTATAAACCGTGAAAATGCCGCTGTTCGGACTTGATTCGCAGGACGACACTGTTTCGTCGCTGTCGTATAATACTTGGGTATCTGTTACTACGGTGAGATGAACTGTTGCGGTAAGCGGGGTAACTGTAACAGCGCGGGCAACCTGAACAGCCGTGTTACCGGCAATATCGGACACATTATATGTAACCGTGTATGTCCCGGGTATTGATACATTCACAGGATTTACCGTTAAAATTTGCGCTGTAATATCGCCGTCTATGTCATCTGCGGCTGTGGCGCCCGTATCTATATATGCCGAGTTTTGCGTTACGGAAACCGATCCGTCGCCAAGAACCGTAATAACCGGCGGCGTTATATCTGGGGGTATAGGGTCATCGGCGAACGCAACGGATGCAGTTGTTAAAAAAAACACGGCTGAAAATAAAGCGATAATTTTTATTTTATTATTTTTCATAATTTTTTATTATTATTTATTCAAGTTTCCAATCAATAACGTCTCCATCTTTAAGAACGTATAAAGAAACGCCGGCTTTTGCCGGTTTTCCGTTAATATAATAAATTAAATGCTTTCCGCCTAATTCGCTAAGCGAACCGATTTTTGTTACAAAAAATCCAAGCGACGGATATTGTTTCCCATCAAATAAAATTTTTCCGTTGTCTTTGGCTTCCGTCAGCGCATCAAATAAAGTGGTGCCTTCTTTTTGAGTTAGAGAGATTGAAAAATCGCCGGCCTGAACAGCAATATGTATTTTTTTTTCCGTTTGCGGTTCAATGCTATTCTGGTCGGATGCTTCTTCTGCGGTATTTTTTTGAGTTTGCGCTTCAAATTTTTCTGAAGGGCTGGCAGGGATAATCGCGCTTGTGATTTTTGAAAAAATTGGCAAGTCAAAATTATCTTTTGTATTTTTTGGAACAGCAATAAATGTTGCGACAACGGCGCTTGCAGTTAAAAAAGCAGAAAGCGCAAGAAAAAATACTTTTTGGTTTTTTGATATTGGTTTTTTCATAATAAAAAAGCTCCTGCCGAGAGGAGTTTTATTGCAAGACGCAAATAATGCGGCCTGCGGGTCCTGCTCGGGATGAAGCAAATGCTTCAATTTATAATTGGCATTCGGGCTTACCATAGAAGTTTATTCTATGGATTACCGTAGCGGCACTGCGGAGGATTTTCACCTCGCTTCCCCAATCATTTTTACTTTATCATAAGAAGACAAAACATTCAATAGAAAAAGAGTCCCATTCTTTTTTTGTTTGTTGGATGGATATTTTTCAAAAAATAAGGTAGAATATTGATTATGCCGACAGACGAAATAATCGTAAAATTTAGCGATGTTTTTTTTGAATGGAGCCAGAATAAGCCGATTTTGAATGAGGCCGGTTTTTCTGTGCGCCGGGGCTCAAAAATTACATTAATGGGGCAAAATGGCGCGGGCAAAAGCACAATTTTTCAATTGATAACCGGCGAAGCAAAACCCGGTTCAGGTTCGGTTAGCGCAAATAAAGATTTAACAATATCTCTAGCAAAACAAGTAATTACTAAAGAAGATTTGGAATTAACCCTTAAGGAATTTTTCCAAAAATGCTTCGCAGAAAAAATTTATGATATTGATAAAAAAATTGCTGATGTTTTGAAAATAGTAAATCTTCAAATGCCTCATAATAGAAAAATTGGCGGGCTCTCGGGCGGACAGCAGGCAAGGATTTTATTGGCATCTGCTTTAATACAGAACCCGGATTTACTTTTGTTAGACGAACCGACAAATAATTTAGATAAAGCCGGCATTGAACATCTTACAAAATTTATTATTGATTACCCAAAAACTTGCCTTGTCATCTCCCACGACGCAGATTTTTTAAATACCTTTACTCAGGGCGTATTATACCTGGATATATTTTCAAAAAAAATTGAACAATATACAGGGGATTATTTTACAGTTATTGAAGAAATTAGAATACGATTGGAAAAAGAACGTATGAAAAATGCGCGGCTAGAAAAAGATATTTCTCATAGAAAAGAGCAGGCCAATTTTTTTGCCCAGAAAGGCGGGCATTTAAGGGACGTTTCTTCGAAGATGAAAAAAAAAATAGAAGAATTAGAGAGCGAGGTTGTTGAGTTAAGAAGAGAAGATAAAACAATAAAAAATTTCAGTATCCCGGCTCAAAAAGATATTGGCGGCGTAATTTTACAATTAGACTCTGTTGCCATTGCCATAAGCCATAAATTTGTAAATAAAAAAGTAAACATAACCTTAAATAAAAAAGAAAGACTGCTTTTAACCGGGCCGAATGGGATTGGTAAAACCACGCTTTTAGAAAAATTAACTTCCGGACACGCGCGAGCCAAGCATGTCAAAGCCGGAGTAAAAATTGGATACTATAGGCAAGATTTTTCAACATTGGATTTTAATGCAACCGTATATCAGACGCTTTCAAAAGCAATGGGGGAAGACGGCACAGAACAAGGATTGAGAGCTCATGCGGCGGGGTTTCTGTTGGATGCCGAGCTTTTAAAGGTCAAAGTTGGCAATCTTTCCGAGGGGCAAAAGGGGCTGGTTGCCTTCGCTTCAATAGCGCTTGAAAAACCAGGGTTGCTTATTTTAGACGAACCGACAAATCATATTAATTTTCGCCACATTCCGGTAATTGCAAAAGCAATCAATGGTTTTGAGGGAGCCATAATATTGGTAAGCCACTCGCATGATTTTACAGATAAAATAAAAGTAGATTTTACTTTAGATATGGAAGCATTGAAATAAATTTTAGGTCGTCTTTTAATTGAGTCAAATGTATTTTTTATGGAAAAAAATATTTCTTTAGATAAAGAGGCGCCGGATCAGCCGGCACAGCTGTTGCAAAACTTTTATATGCCTATGGCGTCAGAGATATTATTGTTGTAGATGTAAAAGGTATTTTGTCTAAATGTCGCGGTGGCATTTTGCCTCATCAAGAGGAGCTGGCTAATATAACAAACGAAGGCTGTAAAGAAGGTTCCCTTGCGGACGGTTTAATCGGAGTTGATGCGGTTGTAGGGCTTTCCGCCCCTAATGTTATAAAACCGGAGTTTATCAAAACAATGAACGAAAAACCCATTGTTTTCGCGCTGGCTAATCCGGTGCCGGAAATAATGCCCGATATCGCAAAAAAAGCCGGAGCGTTTGTTGTTGCAACAGGCAGGCCAGATTTTGAAAACCAAGTTAACAATGCGTTGGTTTTTCCGGGAATATTTCGCGGAGCGTTAGATTATAATATCAGAAAAATAACCGATAAAATGCAGATTAACGTTGCTAAAAAAATAGCCGAACTTATAAAAAGTCCAACATCGGAAAAAATTATCCCCTCTATTTTTGACCCTAATGTGGTTAAGGCTATTGCCCTCAGTTTAAAGAATGCCGACTGACTAACATAAATTTATACAAAACAAAAACGCCCTGAGCGAAGTCGAAGGGCGTTTTTGTTTTGTAGAGTAATCTGTTAGGAAAGGTGTTTTGAAACTAGCTTTGTCATTTCAAACATATTCACAACGCCCTTGCCTCCGAAAACCTTTTTAAGTTTTTCATCGGCGTTGATGTTTCTTTTATCGGCGCTGTCTTGCAACCCATTTTTTTTAATGTATACCCAAAGTTTTTTGACAACTTCGGATCTTGGCATGGGTCCTTTTCCTACAACTGCTTCCAAATCAGCAGTAAGGCTTAACGGCTTCATAAAAGCCGAATTTGCTTTTCCTGGCATAACATTATAACTGCTTGTTCAACAATTTTTTTCTACTGCGTCCGGGTCCCTAATGCATAAAATGATTATGTTCAGAGAGACTCGGTTCGTTGACGAAAAGATTGCCAATCAACCAGTTTTTTATTATTTTTATGCTATCTAATTAAGTAATAATATATCGCTGTGCTATTAGAAAATGAGACAAAATATAGTTATAAACGACCCAAAAGAGACGGAATTAATCAAAGATTTAGAAAGGAGAACCGACATTAAGGCAGAAAGAATAAAACGTCTTTTGGCTCTGCCGGACCTGACAAAAAAGGAAAACTCTCCTGTAAAGATTATAAACGATAAAATAATGGAGCTTCCAACTTGGGCTGATTTCGATGTAGTTGAAATTCCCAAAATTGTTACAGTTGAAGATGATTTTGACCTTCTAAATACACCCGAAGACCATCTAAGCCGCAGAGAAACTGATACTTATTATTTGGATAAAGACCATATTTTGAGAACGCAGATGACAGTTATGTGGCCATATTATTTTAGGGATAAAGAAGTTTTAGAAAGATTAAAGAGAGAGGGCGAAGTAGGATCGCTATCCCCCGGAATTGTTTTCAGAAAAGACGAAATTGACAAAAAACATTTTCCGGCGTTTCACCAAACAGATTTCTTGTATGTCTGCAGGAAAGACAAAAGAATTATTACTTTGGAAGAATTGCAGGAAGTCCAATCTGATGCGGTAAAAGCAATTTTTGGAGATATTGAATTTAGATTTTTAGTTGATACTTTTCCTTTCACAGACCCGTCAACTCAAGTAGAAATTAATTGGGGAGGGAATTGGATTGAAATTACCGGAGCCGGGCTTGTACATCCGAATTGTCTGAAAAATTTTGGATTAGATCCTGAAATTTATAATGGATGGGCAGGAACATTTGGATTGGACAGGGTTGCAATGGTAAAAATGGGAATTCCGGATATAAGGATTTTATGGTCTGAGGATACAAGAATTACGAGTCAATTTAAAGACATCAATAGTAAATATAAGGATGTAAGCAAATATCCTGAAACTTCGCGCGATATTTCGTTTATAATAGATAAAAATATAAATTTAAATAATTATTACGAGATTGTCAGGGATTGTGTCCCGATGACTTCGTCATCGAGGATCCACGACAGCAAAGCTGTCGGGACAGACAATATTATTGAAGAAGTAAAACTTGTTGATGAATATGAGGATGAAAAAAAATTTGGTAACGACAAAAAAAGTTATACATTCCGCATTGTTTACCGCAGTCCAGAAAGAACCTTAACCAACGAAGAAGTTAATGATATCCAAGAACAAATCCGCGCTAAAACCGCGCAGGACTTGCAAGCAATGTTGAGATAAATAAAAAACCATTATCAAATAAATGAAGTATGCATTCATTGATTTTCAGAATACGGACAATACCACAAAACAACTGCTTGGCTTTGCAATAGATTGGAAAAAGTTGCGCAATTTTTTGAAAAACAATTGGAAATGCGAAAAAGTGTTTTTGTATATTGGCGTCGATGACAAAGATTTAGAAATGGCGAAAATATCTGAAGAACTGAAAAATAGTGGATTTATAGTGAGAGACAAAACCCTTTTTTCTTACAAAAATAAAGATAAGGAAATAAATATTTTTTGCCCGAAATGCGGAAATAAATTTATAGAAAAATTTGATATGGGCTACAACAAAAAGCCAACTGCGATGTTGACTTAACGGTTGACGCTATGGAATTAGCCCAAAAAGATAATGTATTTTATATTTTTACAGGAGACGGAGATTTTGAATTTTTAATAAAAAATGTTATTTTAAAAGGAATAAAATGCTATGTTGTCTCAAGCGCTAATAAGGTGCGAATTGGTAAAAGGTATTTTATTTCGAGATTATCTAAAAAGTTAAGAAAATTATGTGCGGAAAATTTAGGGGTCGTAGATTTTGTGGAAATTGACCGTTTGAAAATGAGAATAAAAAAGGAGAACGCCACACAGGTTGACGTTCTCTAATGACAAATTAAGTATAGCAGATTATAGCTCCGTGTCAAGAGCAAAACTAATTTTAAAAATATGAGCGAAAAATCGCCAGGCGAACAACCAGAAAGCATTAAACAAGATATAGTCGAAGGTTTTGAGTTAGAAGAGTCTTCGAAATCTATAAAAAATCCATCAGAAATTCAGAAAAAATTTACGGAAGCGATGAAGATTGAAAGAATTAAAGACACGGAATTAAAAAGAGCAAAAATAGAGGCGATGAAAAGATTTAGAATGCCGGAAGATGAGGCAGACCAATTTATTGCGAACGTCTACGCAGACCCCCATAGGAAAGAGCATCTTGAAGCTCATGCAGAAGCTGATTTATATATAGAAAACAAAAGAGAGGAACGTAAAAGATATGACGAGAAAATTAAACATCTACGTGAATCCGGAAAACCAGTAAGTGAATTTATCCAAAGATTTAAAGATTTATTTAAAAGTAAATAACATGAAATTAAATATAAAATCTAAAGACGAGTTGAAAAAGTTTATGAGGGAGAGAAAGTACCTTGTTTGGTATGTGAAAGACCCGGAAAATTCGAGTGTGGAATCAATAGTTGAACATACTTTGAATTATGGCGATTGGGACGACGTGCAAAAACTTATAAAAATTATCGGCATTAAGAAAATGGCGGAAGTTTTTAGAAAACAAACCAGCAGTTTCAGGACAAACTATCGTCCTGAAGTATCAAATTATTTCAGATTATATTTCAATAAATATACGAAACAACATGCATAAAGAAATTTTGACAAAAGAACAAATTGAGCTTTTGCCGATTGTCGGCGATTTTTCAAAAGATTTCGGCTTGGTCGGAGGAACAGCTATCGCTTTGCACATCGGACACAGAGAGTCAATAGATTTTGACATGTTTTCTCTAAAAAGTTTTGGCAATATGCGGATTAGAAATAAAATCAGCAAAAAAATAAAAATAGATAATGTAATAGTCAATAAGCTGGGTGAATTCACGATTTTGATTAAGGGAGTAAAAATCACTTTTTTTCATTATCCGTTTGATATAAAATTTAAAGAAAATTTTGGCTATTCTATAAAAATGTCAGACCTTTTAACCCTTGCGGCAATGAAAGCATACGCATTAGGAATGAGAGCGAAGTGGAAAGATTATGTTGATTTGTACTTTATTATGAAAGATTTTTATTCGATACAAGAAATTGTTAAAAAAACAAAAGAAATTTTTGCCGGAGAATTTAACGAGAGAATGTTCAGAAATCAATTATCCTATTTTGAAGGAATAAATTACCAGGAACCAATTATTTATAAGAAAGGATTTGAAACAAGCGACGAAATTATCAAAAAAGCGTTAATAGAATTTAGTTTATTATAAAATTATTATGAAATTAAATATAAAGTCAAAAGACGAAGAAAGGAAAGAAGTCGAACCTGTAAAGGCAGAATTTGCTATGGCAAAAAAGAAAGAACCAGCAAAGAAAGTGGTAGAAAATTTGTCGATCGACAAAAAACCTACCAGTATTGAAAAACCAGAGGCGAAGAAAGAATTTAAAGCAGAGCCCAAAAAAACCAGAAAAGAAGGGGAATACACTGCAAAGGATATTTATGTTTTAAAGGGTTTAGAGCCCGTAAGGTTGAGGCCCGGAATGTACATTGGTTCTACCGGCATTGACGGACTTCATCACTTAATTTGGGAAGTTGTGGACAACTGTTTAGACGAAGCAATGGCCGGATATGCTAAAAATATTGAGGTTGTTTTATTGCCAAATAACCGGGTAAAAATTTCTGACGACGGCAGGGGAATTCCGGTTGAAAAACATCCTGACACAAAAAAATCAACCTTGGAAACAGTTTTGACAACTTTGCACGCCGGGGGAAAATTCGGCGGAGAAGCCTATAAGGTTTCGGGAGGTTTGCACGGAGTTGGAATTTCTGTTGTTTGCGCCTTATCTACATATATGTTAGCTCACGTTGAGAGGGACGGAGGAGCATATGAACAGGAATATTTTAGGGGAGCTCCAAAAACAGCGGTTAAAAAAGTCGGTGATTCAAAAAAAACCGGAACTATACAAACCTTTGACGCTGACCCGACAATTTTTTCTGAAATAAAATATGACCCAAAAAGAATTTTGAACCATTTGCGCCAGCAGGCGTATTTAACAAAAGCCGTAAAAATTTCTTTCCGCGATGAGAGAATAAAAAACCAGGAAGCAATCTATACTTTTTATTTTGAAGGAGGAGTAGGGTCTTATGTAAAATATCTGGTTCTTGGGAATACCCCAAGGCATTCAAATATTTTTTCAGTTGCGTCAACAAAAGATAATATTTTTGTGGAAACGGCTTTTCAGTATACGCAAGAAATGGAATGTACCGAAGAAAGTTTTGCAAACAATATTTATACCGTTGAAGGCGGAACTCATATTTCGGGCTTCAGAACCGCTTTGACCAGGTCTTTAAATGATTACGCAAGGCGCGAGGGATTTTTAAAAGAGAAAGACGAAAATTTTTCCGGCGACGATGTAAGAGAAGGTTTAACGGCTGTGGTTTCCGTAAAAATAAGGACTCCGCAATTTGAGGGCCAGACAAAAGCAAAATTGGGAAATCCCGAGGCTAAAAATGCGGTAGAAGTTGCAGTTGCAGAAGGGTTGTCGGACTATTTGGAAAGATATCCGTCTGACGCAAAATCAATCATTGAAAATTGCCTTTTGGCAACCAAAGCAAGATTAGCCGCCAAAGCCGCAAGGCAAACAGTCTTGCGAAAAGGAGCGCTAGAGGGTTTAGCCTTGCCTGGGAAGTTGGCAGACTGTTTGTCGCGCAAACCGGAGGAATCTGAAATATATATAGTTGAGGGAGATTCTGCCGGAGGTTCTAGCAAAATGGCGCGGGATAGAAGGTTTCAGGCAATTTTACCCTTGCGCGGAAAAATTTTAAATGTGGAGAGGGCAAGGCTTGATAAAATGCTGGCATCAAAAGAAATTAAAGCTCTTGTTATTGCCATGGGGACCGGAATTGGAGAAGATTTTGACATTGAAAAATTAAGATACCACAGAATAGTTATTATGACCGACGCCGATGTTGACGGGGCGCATATTAGAACATTGCTTTTAACATTTTTTTACAGATATTTTAAGCCGGTTGTTGAAGCAGGCCATATTTATATTGCCCAGCCTCCACTCTACAAAGTTCAATCAGGAAAAACAGCTCAGTATGCGTATTCTGATGACCAAAAAGATAAAATTATAAAAGAAATCGGCAAGTCAGTCGGAGTTTCTATCCAACGATACAAGGGTTTAGGAGAAATGAATCCGGAACAGCTTTGGGATACAACAATGAATCCTGAAAACAGAACTTTATTGCAGGTTGCAGTTGAAGAAGCTCATTTAGCCGACAAAACTTTTGATATTTTAATGGGCGAGGAAGTAGAGCCGCGAAAAAAGTTTATTCAAACTCACGCAAAATCTGTAAAGAGTCTGGATATTTAGAAACTTGACACGTGGCTTTACATATGCTACAATTAAATTATAGGTTAATTAGCACATTTAAATTAAAAAATATTTGTGATAGATTGCATCTTCCAGCGCATTTTGTGCATTGAAAGATGCAATCTAGGCATGCTCCAATTTCGGGTGGTCCGAGATCAAAGCGTGTCACAGTATTAGAGAGGTGTTTTATGAAGCCGGTTACCAACGAACAGATTCTGTCAGTTTTGTCCATTTTGATGACCAATACGGATTGGTCCAAGGTGGATGGCGATTCTCTTCAAGAGAACGTCATTACGAAAGCCAAAGCGGCAGGCGAGCAGTTCCTCGTTTTCTTGCAGAATGGCGCCAAAGCTCTCGCTTCTCTGGCTTTCCGTCTCGTCGGCATCGAGCGCGACATGACTGGCTGGGAGTTGCTTGAACCAGCGCCGGCCGAGGAGGGGGAGTTTGAGCCGAGCATCCATGAATTCCTCATGGATAAAGACGGAGGCAGATGCAGTGGCGAGGAGATGGTCAAGCGAGCCAAAGAGCAAGGAGCTCTTACTGGTTTGCGCCATGCCGAGGCAATGCTCCGCAATCAGGAAAGGATTCCCGTTGAGTG
>LBSQ01000014.1 GCA_000992015.1 Parcubacteria group bacterium GW2011_GWA2_37_10 | reverse complement strand
GCGGGAACATCTTTTACCAACCAAGTCATTGCCTCGCCGATCTCATCTAATGGAATATTCAGCGAGCCTTCAATATGCCCTTCTTTATATTCTTCTGCCGTGCGGACATCAATAATCAGCGCGCCATTAGCAATAATATTTTCCAAATTCTCCTCCATAAATCTATTTTTTATTGAAACAAAAAATGATTACACATTTTAAAAATTGCAGGAAAAGATTGTAAATATTTAAAAAGAAAATAGGAGGCGAATAAAGAAAATAATAATGATAAAATAATTGCTATTCTCAAAACTCCCGTAAAAAGTCCTTCACTTTTTTGATCTTTATCAGATTTCCAAACACTTACTACTTTTAGCACCAAATACCCCACTACTAATCCTATAGTATTAGTAGCAAAAGCGATAGTATAAAAAACCATTTCTAATATACCGGCGGAACACCGGATAGAACATTCCTGAATAGTTGAATATAAAAATATTTCTCTATTAATTTCTTCGTTCTTATGGTTAGGATCTTCTTTAGTTTTCTTTTCATATGATTGCTCCTTCAATTTTAACAAAATATATTGTAGTTTTTGGGTCGTCAAAGCAATAATTAAATTTCCTAAAAAAATAACCGCAGAAGCTATGATTAAATACAAAAAATTATGTCCTCTAAAAACGAGAGGCAGAATAGAAAAAAATATGAATAATCCAATAAATAATCTAATATAAAAACTCCTGATTAATTTTTTAGAATTTAACAATAGTTCTTCCACCGATTTTTGGGGCACTTCTTTTTTTATATCTTCTATCTCTGCCATAATTTTATTTTTTAAAAAGATTCGGCAAAAAAGAACCCGTGGCAATTACCATAAATTCAGATACTGCACCATAAATTAACACCTTTAATAAAAATTCTCTCCAAAAAAGAGAAGTCCACATTGGAGAGGATGTTTCTACAAATGCAATGCCGATAACGATAGTCGCAACTAGAATAAGAACTTGTTTTCCAGAAAATTCTTCCATAAATTTATTTTTTTCTATTATTTTTCCAACCAAATGTATAAAATAATAAAATTAATGGAGTTCCCCAAAAAAGAAAACTCATAATAAAAGTATTATTCCAATTATCAATTTCAACTAAAGCCCCAAAAACAAATTATAAAACCAATTATCCATAAAATAATTAATTGTCCTTTTGAAATATTATAAATATTCATATTTTTTAATTTTAATAGTAAAAAATTATACTAAAAACGCGGCAATCAATAATGCGACTATGTTGAGAACTTTGATTATTGTTTTTGTAATACCAAAAAATCCTTCTTGAAATCTATGTTTAAATTATATCCAAATCTTTTCAAAAGACCAACGCCAATTATTGGCATGCCGCCGCTAATTAACGCGCTAACCATATTTTCTACTCCTTCCATTGAAACCATAGCCAAACCCGCATACATTTGGCTTTTTTCGCCGTTTGCCAATTGCACAAATTTTAAATGGGTTGAAGATATGCCCAAATCTATTGCCTCTTTTGCTGATAATTTTAGTTCTCCGGTAAAACCAGTATCAACTAAGGCTAAAACTTCTTTTGTTTTTAACCCCCATCCAATAACCAAATTTATTAAAGGCCTGTTTTTACGAACAGCTCCTACTACCATGGATTTTTTTCCATATTAGATAAAATTTCAGCAGCAGAATAACCAATCTTTACTATAAAAAAAACTTTATCGGGATGAACTTTTTTAGCCGCCTCAACTGCTGTCCCTTCGCTGGCTATCTTTTCCATATTAACTTTTTTTAGTAATTCATTTTCGTCCATAATTTTTATTATTATGCTTTTATCTTATCACTATAAAATCTACTGTCAAATTTACGTTTTTTTAACTATTTGACACTGTGATCACCTGTTCCATTTTCTCCAAATGTTTCTTTACATATACTAAAACCACCTTCCCATCTGCAATCCTTGCCACACTCCCAAGTATCATTTGGATTTTGGCTGTTGCTCTTTAATCCTTCCGCCCACCTAACACAATCTTCTGAAGAATCTAAATCTGGACTCACTATATAATTATCACAAACCAAACAACCGTTGGGATAATAAAGTCCTCTATATATCACTTTTTCGAAAAAAAGTGTATATCCAAAATAGACGAACAAAAAAATTATGATGAAAATTAATATTTTTATGAACTCGTTCATAATTTTAATCATTGGGTTTATTGCTGGGCCGGCGGTGTCTTTGTATGGGTCGCCAACTGTGTCGCCGGTGACTGCTGCTTGGTGGGCAAAAGAACCTTTGCCTCCGTGGGCTCCGCCTTCAATATATTTTTTGGCGTTGTCCCAGGCCGCTCCGCCGGTTGTCATTGAAATGCCAACGAATAATCCTGTAACAATTGAGCCGATTAACAATCCGCCTAAAGCATGGACTCCCAAAATATATCCAACTAAAATTGGAGCCACAACCGGAATTAGCGCGGGCACCATCATTTCTTTAATGGCGGCTTTGGTTACAATATCAACGCATTTTCCGTATTCTGGTTTTGCTGTCCCCTCCATTAAACCTTTAATTTGCTTAAACTGCCTGCGAACTTCTTCAACAACTTTTCCTGCTGTTTTGCCGACAGCTCCCATTAAAAATGAGGCAAATAAATAAGGAAGCAATCCGCCGATTAACAAACCCGCAATAACTTTTGGGTCGTCTAAAACAAACGCGGTAATTCCGGTTTTTGATAAACCGACAACTTGTTCCGAATATGCGGAAAACAAAACTAGCGCCGCCAATCCGGCTGAAGCAATTGCGTATCCTTTTGTTACGGCTTTTGTTGTGTTGCCAACTGCGTCTAACGCGTCTGTGATTTTTCTAACGTCTTCTGGCATTCCTGCCATTTCTGCAATTCCGCCTGCGTTGTCTGTTATTGGGCCGTAAGCGTCAACTCCAACAACAATTCCTGAAATTGAAAGCATTGACACAACAGCCAAAGCTACGCCGTAAATTCCGGCCAATTGGAAACTGATTATTGTTCCAAATGCAATTAACAAAACCGGAAATGCTGTTGACTGCATTCCTAATCCGATTCCGCGGATTATATTTGTTGCGTGTCCGGTTTCAGAGGCTTTGGCAATTGATTTTACGGGCCCATATTTTTTTGAAGTGTAATATTCTGTGATAATAAACATTCCAATTGCAATTACTAATCCAATTAATGTTGAAAAGTATAAATTATTTACTGATATTGCCTGCCCGGCCATCATTGTTGAAATAACAGGATAAAATGCCAAAGCCGATAAAACAACGGAGGCAATTAGTCCTTTATACATTGCCGCCATAATTCCTTGCCCATTCCCTTCGGCTCCGCTCGGGGCAGGTCCAAGCCTCACAAAAAAGCTCCCAACAATAGAAGTTAAAATTGAAACGGTTCCTAAAATTAAAGGAAGCATAACAAACTGGATTGCCCTTGGGAATAAAAGAGCTCCCAAAATCATCGTTGCAATTATTGTAACAGCATAAGTCTCAAAAATGTCAGCAGCCATTCCGGCGCAATCTCCCACATTGTCGCCAACCTGGTCTGCAATAACCGCTGGATTTCTTGGGTCGTCTTCTGGAATTCCTTTTTCAACTTTTCCGACTAAATCTGCTCCAACATCAGCGGCTTTTGTATAAATTCCGCCTCCAATTCTTGCAAATACAGAAATTAAAGAAGCGCCAAATCCTAAAGCAACTAATCCCTCAATTCCCGTTAGAAGGTAATATCCTGAAACAGACAACAACGCCAAACTCACAACCGTTAAGCCCGTTATCAACCCTCCCTTGAATGATATGTCCAAAGCCTTGCCTAAGCCCTTTTTTGCAGATTCGGCAACCCTTGTGTTTGCCTGTGTTGAAACCAGCATTCCCACAAACCCCGAAGCCCCGGACAAAACAGCTCCTATTAAAAATCCGACTGCCACTTTCCAACCCAAAGCAATTAAAAGAACAAAAAACAAAACAATAGCGGCAACACTGATTGTTTTATACTGCCTTTTTAAAAAAGACGTTGCTCCTTCTTGTATGGCCTGGGTTATTGCTATAGCCTTATCTTTAGCCGCAGGCGCTTTTCTGATTTGCGAGGTCAAAAGCCAAACATAGGCAATTGCAAAAAGCGACACAATAATCGGATAAAATAACAAATTCATATTTTTATTGCGTCATTGCGAGGAACGTAGCGACGAAGCAATCTCACACTCACGCATTGGTGCGTAGATGTGTCATTCCCGCGAAAGCGGGAATCCAGATTGCTTCGCTGCGGCTCGCAATGACGAATTAATTGATAATTAAATTATTTTTAATTTTGTAATTTATACGCCTCTTCAATAATTTTCACTATCTCTTCTAAATTATCATTGTTTTCTATTAAGATATCTGTGTAATTACCTCTGTCGTAGGTCTTGTAATTTTTAACGATATTAATCAAAACATTATAAGGTATTGGGACTGAAACCCATATTTTTTTTCTTTTGATATTAAAGAAGACAAAATTTTTGTCTTTCCTCAAAGAAATATAGTATTTTGTAGGATTTATCTTTATATTTGTGTCGATTTCTAAAATTCTATCTTTTATCTCATTGTAAATAGAAATTATAAACTGGTCGACTCCTTCCATATGAAAATTTTCAGTATAAACTGTTTCCGATTTTTCTGGTTCTGGAGAAAATTGTTCAACAGAACTAATCTCTTCAAAATCAGGATTTAATACAAATATATTCTTTTCGTCAGCGGTGTATTTTTTAAGAATTTCAACCCTTACAAATTTAGCCCATTCTGTAATAGTATCCGAAGTCTCTTCAAACTGGGGTTTATTTTCATCTATTATCAATAATATATTTTGATTATTTTCAACAACATCTTTAATGGTTTTATAAATTTCCCTATTACCTAAAAACTCCTTAAACTTCTGCTCTGTTTGAGGGTTTTGCTTTATAAATTCAAATAATTTTCCAATTAATTCGTCTCTTCCTTTTTGATTTTTAAAAAATGTAAAAAACTTTTTAATTTGTGGAAATATATGACCGTCAAAATCATGTTTTTCTAATTCAACCTCGACTAAATAAAACTCGGGGTCGTCCTCATTTTTAAAATTAAACAAAAATCCATCTGGGATAGAGTTACCAAGTGTTTTAGTCGCTATCTTGTTTTTTATATCAAGATATATTGTTTTCTGACCAAATAAGGTTTGTGAATTTTCCTTTACTTCTCTTTCAAAATCTTCCTCTGTTGTAAAGCTAGTTTCAGCAAACCTTTTTCCGTCCATATAAATTGCTGATTTCATATTTTTTATTATTTAATTTATTTTTTTTCTTGTTTTAACTCCTCTAATAATCTTAATGTTTTTCCTTCGTCTAATAATTTTCTGGCAGATGGATAAATAATCGGCAAAAATCTCTCTACTAAATTCTTCGCGGACTTGGCGAACCTTTTCAGTGATTTCTCTCCGTTCTAATTCCGGAACAATTGGCTCTATTGGCTCGTTTTCATCGTGTTGTGAAATTTCTCCCATAATTTTAATTAATTTTACTAAATTATTTTAGGTCTTGACAAGGGCATTTATTCTGCTATACTTAGCTCAATCACCATTTAAAAGCACTTCTTAAGGTTCTGTCCTTAAGCGGTGCTTTTTCTTTTATACTCCAATTTTTCCTTTAAATTATCTAAAAACATCAGTTTTTCTTTTGCGGTTTTCTTTAGAAGCGAAGAACAAGTTTTTGAACATGGGCTTATCACATTCTTTAATTTTTCTTTCGAATAGAAATAGTCAACTAAAGAATAAAAATCTCCGTCGCTGGTTAAAATTACTGCCTTGTCAAATTTGCTTTCGTGAAAATCAATCATTGCCCGCAAAACCAAATCAGCATCAATATTGCCCTTTGGTTCTTTGTCGTCAATAACCGGCTTGAAAACTAAAGTATAACCATATTCCTGAAAAGCATTATACATTCTTTGATTCTCCGCAACAAAACCAATAAAAATATAAGTTTTTGAAACGTCATATTTTTCCTTGAGATATATTTTAAATCTTCTCATGTCTAAAATCCAGCCCATGCTTCTTACCCCAAGGTTCAAATTCTGGCCGTCAATATACGCAAAATTGTTTTCTTTTGGAATCATTCTATGGTTATTTTTTACCATAACTATAGTAATTTTTTACCATAATTACTCTGATTTTTCTTCGGCGGGGGATTCGGCTTCGGAGTTTTTGGATTTCTTTTTTTTCGGCTTCTCTTCTTTTGCCTCTTCTTTTTCTTCAGCGGGTTTTTCTTTGTCCTTTCCTTTTTGAGCCTCTTCAGTTTCCGCTGTCTTGATGTCTATTTTCCAACCGGTTAATTGAGCGGCTAGGCGAACGTTTCTGCCGTCTTTGCCGATGGCCAAACTCAATTGGTCTTCCGGAACAAAAACAACTGCTGTGTTTTTTTCTTCAATTTTTACTTCAACAATTTTTGCCGGCGCCAATGAATTTGCAATAAATTTTTGCGGATTTTCCTGCCATTCAACAACATCAATTTTTTCTCCGCCCAATTCGTTTATCACTGCCATTATTCTTGTTCCTCTTTGGCCAACGCAACTTCCTACCGGATCAACCCCTTGCTCCTCTGAAACAACTGCAATTTTTGTACGAAATCCTGGCTCTCTTGCAATTGATTTTATCACAACAGCTCCCGAAGCAATTTCCGGAACCTCCAATTCAAAAAGTTTTGAAATTAATTTTGGATATGAGCGCGACAGCAAAACAACAGACCCCTTTGGAGTGTCTTCAACTTTTAACATATAAAACTTCAATCTTTGGCCAGGCCTGTAAAATTCACCGGGAATTTGTTCTTCCCTGTTTAAAACTCCCAGAGTTCTGCCAATATCAACAAAAATGGTGTGGCCCTCAATCCTCTGCACAATTCCTGAAACAATTTCACCCTCTTTTGATTTAAATTCCGAAGAGATAACTTCTTTTTCCGCCTCCCTTATTTTTTGCAAAATAACCTGCTTCGCTGTTTGGGCGGCGATTCTCCCATAATCTTGTTTTGCCTGCAAAGGAATTTCTAGTTCGTCTCCCGGATTTAGTTTAGAATCAATCTTTCTTGCCTCGTCGGCCATTATGTGTTTTTCTTCATTAAACACAAACTTTTTTGCCTCGCCCGCCGAAACTTCAGCGGAGGCGGGGCCCTCATCGCTGATAAATTCTTTATTTTCCTTCATCCTTTCAATTTCTTCTTCTGTATAAAGCATTGAGCTATCTACAACCAATTTTATTTGCCAAAACTTAACATCGCCTGAAACCGGGTTAAATTTTGCCTTTATTTTCTGGCCTTTTTTACCATAGTCTTTTTTGTAGGCTGTTGCAATGGCTGACTCAATTGTTTCTATCACTTTTTCAGGCTGGATGCCTCTTTCCTCGGCAATCTGCGCTAATGCTCTTTGAAATGATTTTATATCCATAGCTTTTACTTTGTAAAAGAAACTCGAAATTCGAATTTCGAAATTCGAAAATTTGGATTTGTTTCGAATTTCGGATTTCGTGTTTCGGATTTCTCTTTTTATTTTATAAAAAGAGTCCGTGGTCAGACGGACAAATAATTCTTCTCCTGATTATATTGTAAGTTTAGCAAAATAAAAATCTCTTGTCAATGTCACGGGTTTTTTCAGACTGCAATAATGTTCTCGTGGTGGGTGAGCCGTAAAACTGTGCGGTTGGGATTCAAAACAATACATATTGCGTCAATCCTTGCAGGGCCATCCCATTTTTTAAACATTGAATATGCCAGAACATTATGCAAAACTTTATATAGTTTTCTTTTGTCTAACGTGTCTTCCGGGCTGCCAAAATTTTCGCCAATTTTTGTGCGCACTTCAACAAAAACCAAATCTTTCCCTGTGAAAAATCCCTTGGATTTTTCAGCAATCAAATCGATTTCAGCATATTTTGTCTTGTAATTTTGCTCTAAAATTTTATATCCCTGTTTCTCCAAATAAACCCTGGCCAAATCCTCTCCAATTTTCCCCACTTCGTTATGCTGACTCATAGTTTTTCGGTTTGTATTGCAGGGCTTCTGCCATGTGGGCAATGGTAATTTCGTCTGCATTGTCCAAGTCCGCAATTGTGCGCGCCACTTTTATCATTTTCATATAGGACCTGGCCGAAAGCTGAAATTTTAGGCTTGCCTGCCTCAAAATTTCCTCAACATCTTTTTGAAGCTTGCAATATTTTTTAATATGGCTATTTTTCATCTGGCTGTTTGAATAAATTTTTTCATCGGCGAATCTGGTCTCCTGCATTTGCCTGGCTAAAACCACCCTTTGTTTTATTTTTTCAGACGGCTCTAAAAATTCAGAATTTTTTTGGTTGTCTAAAAACTCTGCAGTGTCAACGGGCATAACTTGGATATGCAAATCAATTCTGTCTAAAATCGGCCCGGAAATTCTTTTCTGGTATTTTGAAATTTGGTTCGGGCTACAATTGCAATTTTTTTTAGGATGCATGGCATATCCGCACGGACATGGGTTTGCCGAGGCCACCAACATAAAATCGGCAGGATACATTACTCTTTGTTTGCTTCTTGAAATTGTTAAATAACCATCTTCTAGGGGCTGGCGCATTGCCTCCATAATTGACCTTGGAAATTCATTAAACTCATCTAAAAACAAAACTCCTCTATGCGCTAAACTTATTTCTCCTGGCCTTGGCTTACTTCCGCCCCCAACTAAGCCAGCTAAGGAAGCCGTGTGATGGGGCGAGCGAAATTGTCTGCGGGTAATTAAAGAACCGCCCGGCGGAATGTCGCCGGAAGCTGAGTAAATTTTTGTTACTTCCAGAGATTCCGGTTCGTTTAATGGAGGCAATATTCCAGGCAGGGCTCTTGCCAGCATTGTTTTTCCGGAACCGGGCGAGCCAATCATTATAATATTGTGGCCTCCCGAGGCAGCAATTTCCATGGCTCTTTTTGCCTGCTCTTGGCCCAAAACTTCTTTCATATCAAACTCTGCGGGCAATTCAACATTTTCTAAAACTTGCTTATATGAAACCGGATCAATTTCTTCTTTTTTTAAAAAATGCAGGCAAATTTGATTTAAATTTTCAACCGGATAAACCTTCAATCCCTTGATTGCCGCGGCTTCATTGGCTGAATCTTTAGGAACAAATAAATTTGTAAACCCGAATTCCTTCGCAAAAAGAGCCATTAAAAAAGCGCCTTTTGTGTGACGCAAAGATCCGTCAAAAGACAATTCGCCTAAAAATAATGACTTTTGCGGAATAGGAAATTCAAGCACACTGCTTAAAATTCCAACAGCAATGGGCAAATCGTAAACAGAACCCTCCTTTGGAACATCTGCCGGCGCCATGTTAACTGTTATTTTTTTTATAGGAAAACCAACGTCTGAACTTATAATTGCCGTTCTAACCCTTTCTTTGCTTTCATCAACCGCTTTGTCGGGAAGCCCCACAATTTCAAACCCAGGCAAACCCTTGTTTGCCAAGTTTATTTCAATGTCCACCTTTATGCTTTCTAGCCCTAAATTAGCCACTGACGGAACTTTAATTAACATAAAACAATTTTCAATTAATAATTTTCAATTTTCATTAAATGTTGCAATCGCGCAATTTTTATTTTCCCTCTAATGCTACTGCAAGTTCAAATCTTGTATAACCATTTCCGTACTGCAGATTTTTAATTTCGACCGTTTCCAAATCATTTAAAGTTCCGCTAGCCCTGGGGCCGTCACTCCTGACAACTGGAATATTTCTCTCAGCCAACACGGCTTCTATTTTTCTAACATAAAAAGAATTTTTTGGGTCTTCCGCCTCTTTCAGGTGTCTATCAACAATCTCGTCGAATCTTTTTTCTCTGGCTTTTCTTGAATCTATTTTAGAATTGTAGTTTTTTAATTTATCAGGTGTGTTTTTTGAATCATCCAACAAGTCCATATAAAGCGGGTCTTTCATTAAGATGATTGCCATTCCTTCCCTTGTTAAAGGTTCTGCTCCATGTTTGTGAAGCATTCTAAATTTTAAATAGCGTTCATCTTTATCTTTTGCTGGATTATATAAAACGCTGATTCCGTCTAAATCCTCAGGTTTAACATAATTTATTTCTGAGCAAATTGTCACGCCAATTTTGGTACCAGGAATTTTATGCACAGGCCGCGCCGCCCATGTTTTTGGGAAAGCATAAGCAATTCCGTCTTTACCAATAAAAATGCCTAACGTTTCTGGTTTATGATTATCGGCCATTTCAGTATCCTCAACCAAAATTCCGCTATCTTGTAATTCTTTTTTTATAACCCCCCATGTTGCCCATCTGCTATGGTGATTATCGGGAGCCATAATAATGTCTGTTCCATTTAACGCCGCATCTTTTAATTTTTGAATATCGGCTAAAACTTCTTCAATTTTAAAAGTATATTCTTCCAAACCGTATCTATCTTTCCTTCGTTCCGCGCCGCCTGGACTTTTGCAATCATATCATCCACTGTTATACAGCTATCCAAACAAAGAATATTTAAGTCTAAAACTTTTTCTTTTTCGGGATTGGGTTCGTTTCTCTCTGGGTTTGGCATAATTTTATTTTTAAAAATATTTTACTCTTAGCGGCGTTGGTTATCACATGATAACCTGAAACGGCGGCCGATGTTATAATTTTTTGGTTGCTTTGGGCAGTTTTTTGTTTTCGGATTTTAGTTTTCGCTGAAGCTTTTTTGTGTCTTCTTCTGCGGGCAAAGTTTCCGGAACAATGCCGCCTTTTACCAAGGCCTGGCGCACATTCTGATTATTTCTTATGTGTTCGCCAGTAATAGAACTTTCACCGGCTAATCTCGCATCCTTTTTAACATTAAAACTTGTCATTTCGTTTGCCAAGTCCTTGGCTTTTATTGTAACGCTTGGCAAAAAATCGGCAAGCGCGCGCTTTTGCGACACTCCAATTCTATTTTTCATATCCTGCGTTGTGTTCCCGCCAAACAAAGCCGCATCGCCCTTGCTTTTTATTCTCGCAAAACCTTGGCTATCAACTCCGCGCTCAAACAAAACTCCTGAAAGTACTTTTTCAGAAACCGAAAGTTTTTCTCTGGCTCTTAGGCGTTCAATCTGAGACAATCTTTGTTCTATAATTTCTTGTTTTCTTGTCTGAATGGCAAAATAGGTCATCGCAAAAGCGATTTCGTCTTTTCTCGGATCTCCGTTTTGAGCTATTAAATAACAAGCATAGCGGGTGAGCATAATATCTGGTATTTCTTTGCTTGCTCCCTTGGGCATTTGGATCGTTTTCGTGGCATCACGAAAATGATCATTTATCGGCTGTTTAGCGGTCTCGCAAGCAATTTTTGCTTTCTTTATTGGATTTTCGAAATTTTCCCAGCGGTCATAACCAAGTAAATTTTGCAGTTCGCGAGCATACCAAAATTCAACACCATTTTTATTATGCGCGCAATCTTCAAAGTTCTTGTGCAGCTTGATTATTATTTGCCTATCCATGTTAATTTATTTTTATTAGCCACTGACGGCACTTTTATAAGCATATTTCACTTTTTAATTTTATTTATTTTTTTCTTTCTAAAATATCGAATCCGCATAAAACAGCATCAAAAATAAAATTTTCCAGTTGATTTTGATCGTCCATAGTTTGCGCCTTATACAAAAAACTATAATATAATCTTTTTTGTTCTTGTTTTATGATTGCCGGCGCAAAATTAAATTCCAAAAATATTGCGTTCATAAGCAATCTGCCAACCCTCCCATTTCCGTCGGAAAATGGATGAATTTTTTCAAATCCTGCGTGAATCTTTGCAGATAAATTAATAATATTTTCTTTATCTATTTTTTTAATTTCAGAAACAATTTCTGCCATTAAATCCGGCACTTTTATATAATTTGCGGTTGGCAAATCAACGCCCAAAATCCTCACAGTATGATTTCTATAATATCCTGCATCTTGCCTGACTCCGTTCATTAAAATACTGTGCAATTTTAAAATAAATTTTTCGTTAATTTGGTCCTTTTTTAAAATATAATCAAATAAATAATTCAATGCTGTTTGGTGATTTTTTGCCTCTAATTGTTCGTTTAAACTTTTATTTGGCAAAGCCACATTATCAAAAAGCACCGCTGCTGTGTCTGATTCCGATAAAGTGCTTCCTTCAATTCTGTTGCTGTGATAAGTTAATTTTAAAATAAATTGGTCTCTTATGTCTGGATTGTCTAAAATAAAAGAAATGATATTTTTATGATCTAGTGACTTTTTTTGCAACAGCTGCTTTTTAGCTAAAAGATGATCCTGGGGAATTATTTTCTGGCCAGTAATTTCTAAAAATAATTCATTTATTTTTGCTTCTGCCTTTTTTCTTGGCTCTGATTTTCCAGTCCACCATCTGTTGAACGCAACAAAAGACACGCCGATTTTTTCAGCTATTTTTGTCTGGGATAATCCTGTTAATTTTTGAATAATCTCTAATTTTTGTCTTATTGTCATAATTTTTCTGCTTATTTTACTATCTTATCAAACTTTATAAAGTTAGTCAATTTTCTAAAACATTATAAAGTTTAACCGCGCCTCAAATTCGCCACTGACGGCACTTTAATTAACATAATATTTTCCGTTATCTTGATTGATAAAACCTTTTAATTGCATTAGTGATAAAGCTGTGCCGATTTTTGCAACAGGAATGCCAAAACATCTTGCCATTTCATCGGCTTTCATTGACTCTCTTTTTAATTGGTCTATTATTTTTTGTTCCAAAATAGAAGAAGTTTGGGGGACTCCCGATGTCCTCCAACTGGGGGACATCGGGAGTCCTTTAGCTTTTGTTGGGTTTACCAAAACTTTAAAATAACTTAAAATGTCATTTGCTTCTGTCGCGACTTCGGCGCCTTCTTTTATCAACTTTATTGTTCCTTTTGAAACTTCGCTGGTAATTTGACCGGGTATGGCAAAAATTTTTCTGCCATATTTTCTGCCGTAGCCGGCCGTAATAAGCGAGCCGGAATTTAATGCCGCCTCCGTAACCAAAACTGCTTTTGAGAGCCCTGCAATAATTCTGTCTCTCTGCACATAAGTAAAATTTTGAGGCTGGGTGTCGCCTTCATATTCAGAAATTATCAAGCCGTTGTTGTCTAAAATTTCCTGATAAAGTTTTTTCTGGTTGGCAGGGTGTATAATATCTATTCCGCATGGCATTACAGCAATGGTTCTGCCTCTGCATTTTACAGCCGCGGAATGAGCGGCTTCATCGCCCCCGTACATAAACCCAGAAACTATTGTAACTCCGGCAGCCGCTATTTCTGTTACAAACTGTTCTGTCACTCTTCTCCCATAAGATGTCAGGTGTCTGGAGCCTACAACCGCCAAACAGTTTTTAAAAATGTCGTCCCCTTCGGCAGGCTCAGGGCAAGTCCCTTCGGCAGGCTCAGGGCAAGTCCCTTCGGCTTTGCTCAGGACAGGCCAATTTCCTTTGTAAAACAATCTTTTCTGCCCTAAATGCGGCTGAAGTTTTTTCAAGGCTTGTTTTAAGGCCTCGGGATATTTTTTATCTTTTACTTCAATTATTCCACTGTCTTTACCCATTTTTTCATCAATGTTTTATACCTATTCTTAACAACTTATCCACAAGCCATTATTTTATTTTATTTAATGGCGGGTAGAATTGTTTATCAATTGTTCTTTCAAAGCAAACTCTGCCGACTCTATGCTGCCAATTATCGCCCCGCCCCTTTGCGGGCGCGCTCATTGGCCTAACTTCGGTATATTGGCCATATTGGTCGACTCCTTCTTTGTTAAATGTGGCGCACAGCTCAAAAGATAAATTTGCGGCATCTTTCACAGTATATTCGTACGGCTGGTTGGTCTGAGAGTCAATCGGAACATTAAATCCGGAGATCGGGTCGTTTAAATCATAAAGGGAATTTGGCAAGGTTTCTTTTCTTTGCCAGTAGTTTACAATCTGAGACTGTATGTTTTGTAAATCATAAATCTTTTGCTGGTCAAACTGAGTAAGCCTTGCTGTGTTTGGAGAACCGATTACGAAAAACGCGCTTACAATTCCGAGCAAAACCAAAATGCCAGTTAACCAAACAAAATATTTGCCAAGTTTTGAAGGAGCTTCCCGCCTTACATCATCTAAATAGTATCCGAAAACAAGTCCGGCAACCAATAAAACAGAAAGCGCCTTTAAAATAAACCTCAAAGTTGTTTCTCCTCCCAAAAGATTATTGATTACAGCCACCAAGTCTCCGACAACCACCAACGCAGCAATAAAAAGAGTCAAATAAATCAGCCATTTTCTTATTTTTGATTCCCTCACCTGCGTCTCTCTTGCGTAAATTTTATTTAAATACCAAGAAACCAGAATAAAAATCGGGAAGACAATAAATAAAGCCGAAACAGAAAACCTTATTAAACCTAAAGAGTGGCTATAAGAATAATCATAAGATAAATTAATCGGCAAATAATAATTTATGAATTGCCACAGCAAGGTTACGAAACTTGCTGCTGACCAATAAAGCGTAACTATTGCCAAAAGATGCAAAAACAAATCTCTTGGTATGTTTCTTCCTCGCATTGTTTCTATATTTTCCATAATTTTTTAATTTAATACTATTATCTTGATTATAATACATTTTATCTTTGACTTCCTTTTCCAGCCGATCCAAAAATTTTTTGAAGTACTCTGTTCTTTCTTTTCCAATCTTTTTTGCTTTTTTTGTATAAAGTTTATCAACTATAAATTTTATTTTTGTTTCAAACTCTATCTGAAAACTGTGTTTACTTTTATCTTGTATTCTGCCGTTCATTTTACCGTCGCATAAGTTTTCTTTTATATATTCATCTAAATTGTCCGGCTTATAATATATTTTAGCGCGGTTATTGCCGACCCAAACAAAAGCTCGCGCAATCCCAATCGCTCCCAACGCATCTAATTTGTCCGCATCAAATAAAATTTTCGCCTCTATTGTTTTTGGTTGATTTTCTGTTTTATATCTATGCGAAACAATGCAATCCTGAATATGTTTTACTTTTTCATCAGAAACTCCCATTTCTTTTAAAATGGGCTCTGCCATTTTTGCGCCGATCAATGCATGGTCTGTTTTTCCCGATTTATCCTGTATTTCTTTCTGCCCTCCTATGTCGTGAAGCAAAGCCGCAAACTTTATTACCTCCAAATCACAACCTAAAATATCTTCCGCCAATTTCAGACACATATTATAAACTCTCAAAGTATGTTCCATATTGTGGCCGGCGTCAGTACAATTTTCCTCTTTTTCAACAATTTTTTTTATTTTTTGAAAGTTATCTTCCACGTTTTTTTAATTGACCAACGAAAGCAAGAAACTTGTGTTTTCTTCTGCCTTTAACGAATGCGCAACATTTTCCCGCATTTGGATAAACGCGTCGGGCAACATTTCTATGTTTTTACCGCCAAGACTAAAAATTCCCTTCCCTTCAATAACAAACACAAATCCCTGTTTTGTAGAAGTATGCTCTGAAATTTCTGTGCCCCCTGCCATACAAAACAAAGTAACATTTAATTTATCACTCTTAACAATTATCTTGCTTAAAATCCCGCCTTTTGAATAAGTAACTAAGTCTTTTAAATTTTGAAAATTATTTTCCATAAATTTTTGGAGTTAAAAATTGACCATTTTTGCTCCGCCGGCTTGCCCTGAGCCTGCCGAAGGGTCTTCGTCCTCTTCTGCTTCGTTCAAATCTCCGTCAGAGGCGGATTCGGCGCCGTCGTCTGCTTCTTTTAAAAATCCGCCGGCTTGCAATTCCCAAAGTCTCAATAATTTTCCCGTTATCAATGACTATAATTCTGTCCATTTTTTGAATTGTTGATAATCGGTGGGCAACAACAATTACGGTTTTGTCTTGCATTAAATTGTTTAAAGCGTCTTGAATTAACATTTCAGAATGAGAATCTAAACTTGAAGTTGCCTCATCTAAAACCAAAACCGGCGCATTTTTTAAAATAGCCCTTGCAATCGCCACGCGCTGCCGCTCGCCGCCGGACAATTTTATTCCTCTTTCTCCAACATAGGTTTCAAACCCAAACGGTAAATTTGAAATAAACTCGTTGCAATGGGCAAGCCTATCGGCTTGTTCAATCTCTTTTTTTATAGCATCTCTTTTCCCGTAAGCAATGTTTTCCGCCAAAGTTCTGTGAAACAAAATCGGGTCTTGGGGAACCATTGAAATGCTTTTCCTCAAACTTTCCTGCGACACTTTTGCAATATCCTGCCCGTCAATCAAAATTTTTCCAGAAGTGGGCGAATATAATCTTAACAGCAATCTTACGAAAGTTGTTTTTCCGGCGCCCGAAGGCCCCACTAAAGCCACTTTTTCACCAGGTTTTATTGTCAAGTTTATATTTTCTAAAACTTTTCTGGTTTCGTTAAAATTAAAAGTCAGGTTTTCAAACTTAATTTCGCCTGCCTGCGCAGGCAGGCCGGTTTTTACAATTAATTCTTTTGCTTCAGGAATATCATTTATTTCGTGGGGCAAAAGCAAAATTTCAACCATTTCCTTCGCGTCTGCATACGATTGATAAGCATTCCTTACAACGCGGGTAAATCCCCAAAGCTCATGGATTAAACCTATTATATAAACCTGCAATAAAACAAAAACACCGATTGTTATTAAACCCTGCTGCCAGTATTTAATGGCAAAATAAAATAATAAAAATTGTATTGCAAAACCCAAAAATGCCTGGCCTGCCTCTATTGTCGCGTCTAAATTCCAGCTGAATTTTGTCATTTTCGCCTGTTCGTCTGTTACGGCCCCATAACCCCTAGATTCAAATTTCTGTCCATTAAAAAGTTGAATTGTATTTTGGTTTGCGATTGTGTCGGCCAAGTAACCGGTTGTTTTAGAATCAATTGCGGCAACTAAAATGTCATATTTTAATTTCCACCTTGAAAAAACAATGTTAAATAACAAAAATACAGTTATCCAGACAATAATAACTATGGCAATCCATTTATTTATTGCTGAGACAATTATAACTGTTAAAATAATTCTTACAAATAATGGCAATACATCCCAAATTAATCTGTCGCTCAATGTTTCAAAAGCGCGGGCAAAACGATTAACTCGCTGTACCAAAGAACCAGTAAAATTATTGCTAAAAAAACTATAAGAATGCTCTATTAAATAATCGTACGATTGCTGTTTTAAACGGGCAATGGTTGCTGTTTGGTATGCGCTGTTGTATAAAGTGGCTAACCTAAAAAACAACCAAACAAATCCATTCAAAACAGCTATCTTAATTATTATCATTAAAAGCTGACTGGCGATTGCGTTTTTGTCTCCATTAACGGAAATAATATCAAAAAATTGCTTATAAAAAATCGGAATTGTAACAACCACAATATTAGCCAAAACCATAAAAACGATAATGAAAAACAGCCCCCACTTCTGCGGTTTTATCCCGCGCCAAAAAGATCTCAAAATATCTTTGAGCCCAACTTTTGGATATGTAATTGCTTTTTGCGCTTTTTCTGTTGGCATATGCGGCAAATTTTAAACTTTGCGCGAACTTTTTTTGAAAAAACTCTTAACGCTCGGGCGGGCAAAAAGGAAGGGGGTTGGGGGGAAGGAATCCTTCGGCTACGCTCAGGACAAGTTTTTTGCCCGCCCTCGCTTTCCGATTCCAATTT